>DKBE01000044.1 GCA_002451085.1 Proteobacteria bacterium UBA6908
CCCTTCGCCTCGATAAATGGCTGTGGGCAGCGCGGTTCTTCAAGACGCGGGCACTGGCCGCCGAGGCCGTGGCGGGCGGGAAGGTCAAGGTGAATGGCGAGCGGGTGAAGGCGGCCAAGATGGTCCGCGTAAATGATGCGGTGCGCATCCATATTGGTCCCTACGAATTTTCCGTACTCGTGCTGGTCCTGTCCACACGGCGCGGACCGGCACGGGAGGCCGCGATGCTCTACGAAGAAAGCGAAACAAGCCAATCGGCGCGCCAGGAACTGGCAACCCGGTTGGCTGCTGAAGCACGTTATGCAGCTCCGGCAACAGGGCGCCCCAGCAAGCAGGATCGGCGGCGGGTGATTCAGTTCAAAAAAACCCGGACAGAGTGAGCAGCTGTGGTCGTTCCACAAATACCGGAGCGGAAAAGATTTATGGAGACCGGGGTGCAGAACAGAGGGCCATCTGCATGAATTTCGTTAAGCCAGACTATCGGTCGCACTCCTGGAGCGAAACATGAAGAAGCTCATTGCAATCCTGATCGTGCTCGTGCTCGGATGGTATGGAAATCAGAAAATCAGAAACTACAAACAGGAACTGCCTTCCGGCACATCGATAGCAGCAGGGAATCACGGCCGTACAGCACCCGAACCATCGTTGAACAGTGGCCTGTTCAGGTGTGATGGCAGAATCTATTGTTCCCAGATGACCTCCTGCGACGAGGCCAAATACTTCCTGAAGAACTGCCCCGGTACAAAAATGGACGGCAATCGAGATGGCGTGCCTTGCGAACGTCAGTGGTGCAAGTAATGGTCGGGCCGCGTCTGCGCCGAGTACGACCCCGTCCTGTGTTGGTTCCCCAGCTACTGCAGACACACTTCCGCTGCCAGGCTTCATTGTTATATCAATAGGCGAGAATTAGCCGAAAATCGTGTGGCTGGATAGACTTCGATAGCGAGACCCGGTGTCTGGCGGGGATTCCTGGATTCACTCGAAGTACCAGAACCGCACCCGTGTCAGCGTCCACCACCGGCCGGTACATTCTTCGAACAGGGGCACAAGAATGATTAAACTGAAATTGCACTGGCAAATCCTCATGGCCCTGCTATTGGCCGTGGTCGCTGGTTCGCTGGCGGGAACAGAGTCAGCACTGTTCGGTGTGCGCTTCTACGCCGTGTTCGACTTTATCGGTACGCTGTTCCTGAATGCCCTGAAGATGCTGATCGTGCCACTGGTGATGTCGTCGATCATCGTGGGTATCGCCGGGATTGGCTCGGGTGGCGCCTTTGGNNGTTGCCAGCGTGGAAGGCAAGGGCACGGGTGATCTGGTTGGCGTATTCCTGCGCATGGTGCCCACCAACGTGGTGGCCGCCGCCGCCGAAGGCCAGTTGCTGGGGCTGATTTTCTTCAGCCTGCTGTTTGGTTTTTTCATGACCAAGATCGATGAAGCCTACGCGGAAAGCATGTACAACTTCTGGCAAGGCGCGTTTCAAGTGATGATGAAGATTACCGACTGGGTGATGCGCTTTGCCCCAGTTGGCGTATTCGGGCTGGTCGCCAAGGTGGTAGCCAGCACCGGCTATTCCGCATTTGTTCCGCTGGCATGGTTCTTCGTCAGTGTGCTGGCGGGGCTGGCGGTGCACTTTTTGCTGGTGCTGCCCGCGCTGCTGATCATCGTCGGACGTGTCAATCCGTTGCGTCATTACCGTGCCATGGCACCGGCCCTGCTTACGGCCTTTTCCACGAGCTCCTCGGCGGCTACGCTGCCGCTGACCCTGGAGTGCGTGGAGAAGAATGCCGGTGTTTCCAACCGCACCAGCAGCTTTGTGTTGCCGCTCGGAGCCACGGTCAACATGGATGGCACGGCCTTGTATGAGTGTGTCGCGGCGATGTTCATTGCCCAGGCGTACGGGATCGAGCTGGGTTTTGTGCAGCAATTTACCATTGTGCTCATGGCGCTGGTGACGTCGATTGGCGTGGCCGCCATTCCCTCGGCCAGCCTGGTCGCCATCACCATCATTCTGGCGGCGATCGGATTGCCGGTAGAGGCCATCGGCCTGATTCTGGCCGTCGATCGCGTGCTGGATATGTGCCGTACGTCGGTGAATGTATTCAGTGATTCCTGCGGGGCCGTCATTATTGCGCGAGTCACCGGCGAACAAGACGTGCTCGGCGAACCGGCACTCCCTTTGAGAACAACGAACGGATGAATGATTCATCAGGAAGTATCTTGAACACGTTCAGCGGCGAAGTGAAACAGCCAGGACCAGTTGGAATCGATGCCACAGGAGCATTGCGCAAGTTGTGCCTGCGCATCGTTTCGAGAAGAACGTTTGCCAAGAGTTTGTGCGGGGCTGTCTTGCTGGTCATGCTGCCGGTGTGCAGTGCAGCGAAGGACAGCACGGAGACCGCGGGCGACATTCTGGCCTATCTTATGCCGGTGGCGACCATCGGCACCACGTATTATCTCCATGATAGCGAAGGGCGCTGGCAATTCGGCAAGGCTTTTGTCTCATCATTTGGGGTGACGCTGGGCCTCAAGTATACGATCGACAAGGAGCGCCCGGATGGCAGCGACAACCATTCATTCCCGTCGGGTCACTCCACTGTCGCCTTTCAGACGGCTCATTTCATCGCCAAACGCTATGGCTGGAGTTATGGCCTGCCAGCCTATCTCGGTGCGGCCTATGTCGGTTATAGCCGCGTGGAGGCCAAGAAGCACTTCAACTCGGATGTGCTGGCCGGCGCGGCCATCGGCATCCTCGGATCCGAGTACTTTACCACCCGTTGGGAGGGGGTCACGGTCGCACCGGTGACTGCGGGACGAGGCTTGATGGTTTCGGTAAGTAAATCGTTCTAAATAAATGGTTCTGTACCTGGGGGAATACACATCGCACCGAGCCAGTGCTGGCTCGGCTCGTGGCAGTGTGCCACCCGCAGAGATGCCGACCAACGGCGTTGTCGCGCATATATATCCTGCGTATCATTTTTTATATCGACAACATATCGAGGACGCTCATCATGCTGTACCGTACAAAACGACCCTACATCATCGCTGCTCTGTTCAGCGTATTGATGATGAACTCGGGATTGATGCTGGCTGGTGATATCAAGATTCCACTGCCGCCGCATCCGCCGCTACCCAAGATTGTGTTACCCGCACCACCAGCCATGATTTGGTTGCCGGGCGTACAGGTGTATGTGGCACACGATTCCCCGTATCCGATCTTTCATCGAGAAGGGCGCTACTACCTGAACCACGAAGGCGCCTGGTATTTCGGGCCCGGATACAACGGACCATGGACTGCAACCGACGCTCATCACGTTCCTCCCGGTCTGCGCAATTACCGCCGCGAACATTGGGGTGAATACCAGCGCGAGGCAGATCATCGCTTCCGCGAGGGTCGTGATCATGATCATGCCGCCTTCTATGGCCACCGGCATGAGCGCGCCCATTGGAAAGACAAAGATCACGGCCGCGACAAGCATGACGGCAGGGGCAATCATGATGATCGCGGAAACGGGAAAGATCGCGGGCGCGATTAGTCAGTAGCTGGACCCGTACCCAACAACGGGCGGCTGCGGCCGCCCGTTGTGCAACTTAGCCGGAGCACGAGCACCAAATTTCAGGGCGCGGTCACCACATCCCACAGGTCACAGGCCTGCGTGAGCAGGCCGGCACTGGCGACCGGAGTGGCGGCCAGGGTCAGATACGGATCGGTGTTGTTGTACGCCGGCCACGCGACAGCGGTTGTATCATTGGGGTCGCCACTAGCGGCGAAGCGTGTCCAGTATCCAAGCATGTGTGCTTCCACGGCGGTGTCGTTGGCGGTGAGGAGCGGTGCGAAGCTGCTGTCTTCAATCGTCTGAAAGACATAAAACAATTCAAACCCGTGGTAAGCCCCGTAGTTGTCGCCGAGCGTTCCGCTCAAGCGATGAGTGAAGTGATAACGGTATACCGGCTGGGTTTGGCCCGCGGCCTGGGCCGCGCGCATCGCGACACGTCGCGCCTGGCAGGTGAATTGTGCATCGGTTGTAACGCGAATGAAGCTCGCGCGCGCTTCCGGCGATGGAATAGTGAGCGACACGCCCGCACCGGGGTCATAAATGGCGAGCAGCTCCGAGCGTGTCGGTTCAGGAACCACTGCAAAGAGCGCCAACACCATTGTGCGATTCACGGTGTTGGGTGGCACGCTAATCGCGGTTTCGTCGGAGTTGCTGCCGATCACGAACGGGACGTGATTGAAATTTCCCTCCTGGAGCGCCGTCAGCGGGTCTATCGGCAGCACCCAACCGTCCACCGCTGGGCCGAAAGTCTGTGTGACAAGGCCGGCGTTGATCGGTTTCTGTTCCGGTGTGACCAGCGCGGCGCCATCCAGCGCCTGCAGGCACGCCTTGGTGTCCGGGGCAGTATCGCAGCCGAGATCGGCGATGTAGCCGGCGGAATCGACTTCGCGTGTTGACAGGGTTTTGGCGACGCAGGCGCCGCTTTCCATGGCAGCACGGGAAAACAGACCGTCGGCCAGCGGTGACACCAGCAGCATGCAGGTATCCACCGCGCCGCCGGATTCACCAAACACCAGTACCCGCGCGGGGTCGCCGCCGAATCGGGCGATGTGTTTGTTCACCCACTGCAGCGCCTTGATCTGATCGAGCAGGCCCCAGTTGCCATAGTGGCCGCCGCTGTCGACGAGTGCCGGATGCGCCAGGTAACCCAGTGGGCCCAGCCGGTAATCAATCGTGACCACCACGACATCACCGCGTTCGGCCAATTTGGCGCCATCGTACAGAATGGCTCCCGCAGTTTCCTGGCTGGCCGCACCTTGCTGGTTGCCGCCACCGTGAATGAACACCATCACCGGTCGGCTTGCGCCATTGTAATGTGCAGGCGTCCAGACGTTGAGATGCAGACAGTCTTCGCTTCCTTCAATGGTGTAGGCATCCGAGAATTGATCGAAGTGTTTCTGAATACAACCGGCGGTGAACGTGGTGGCCTGGCGTGTGGTTTCCCAGCAGACAGGATCTTGTGGCGGTTGCCAACGCAGTGCCCCTAATGGCGGCGCCGCGTACGGCACGCCCAAAAAGGCATAGGTGCCGTTTACTACGCTGCCTTGCACTGCTCCGAAATCCGTGACGACCAACCCCGGAGCGGGTGTGGTCCCGGCTGCGCAGACCGGTGGCGCCGCCGCCCCGGCCGAGGACCCCCCGCCGCCACAGGCCGAAAGCAGCACGATCAATGGAAACAGTCCCAGGGTCAGGAGCGCGTAGTGGACTACGTGCTGGATGTTTAAGCGGCGCGCGTTGAATGGCATATTAATAGATATGCTAATTTTCTGAGACAAAGTGTATCGTTGTTGTACTTTAACGCCGTACCTGCACAGTGGTTGACATGACCAGACCCTGCCCAGCCCTGATCTCCGGGTGGGTGGTATGCTGAGGAGTAATCCCCCATCGAGTAGAGCGAGAGGGATTATCAGAAGTCATTTTAGCAGGCACGCCAAACCGGCAGAGGAGACGCGACATGAACCAGACCCCGGTGCTCCGAGTGTGGCCGCTGGATTTCCAGTGGCAGACGGTCGACCCTTTCCTGTTTTGCGTGCATCACGAGGATTTCTATCCGAAAGGCAATGCCCAGTTTGGACCGCAGGCGTCATTGGCCGGGCGCCACCTTGGCCATGATTTCGAAGGGATCGACGGCTGGCGCATGTATCACGGCAATGTCGTTCCTGGATTTCCGGTGCATCCGCATCGCGGTTTTGAAACAGTAACTATCGTGCGCACAGGGCTCGTGGATCACGCGGATTCGCTCGGTGCCGCCGGCCGCTACGGGGGCGGCGATGTGCAATGGATGACGGCCGGCAAGGGCGTGCAGCATTCCGAGATGTTTCCGCTGCTGAATGCCGATCGCGACAATCCGCTGGAGTTGTTTCAGATCTGGTTGAATTTACCGGCCGCCAACAAGATGGTCGAGCCGCACTTCAAAATGTTCTGGCGCGACACAATACCGAAGGTGCAAACACAGGATGCCGCCGGTCGCCGGATTGAGATCGAGGTGTTTGCCGGCGCATTGGGCGAGACGCGCGCATTGACGCCGCCGCCGGATTCGTGGGCCGCCAATGACGGGAATCATGTGGCGATCTGGTTGATCAAGCTGGAGCGCGGCGCGCGCTGGACGTTGCCGGCAACGGCGACCGGTATCAACCGCAGCCTGTATTTTTTTTCCGGTGAAACGCTGCAACTGGCGGGCAACGAGATCAAGGTGAAACATGGCATGGCACTGCACGCAGCCGCAGATTCTGTGATTGAGAACGGTCATGCGGACGCGCAGCTGCTGCTGTTGCAGGGGCGGCCGATTGCCGAGCCGGTGGCAAGTTACGGACCGTTCGTGATGAACAACCGTGCCGAAATCGAGCAGGCATACGCGGACTATCGTCGCACCCACTTCGGTGGCTGGCCGTGGCCGCGCCATGACCAGGTGCACGATCCCCAGCGTGGTCGCTTTGCGCGCCATGTTGATGGCCAGGTGGAAGAGCCAGGTGGGTGGTAAAGATACAGCAAGCGCCAGGGGTTCGCGAGAAATAGGAACGAATTGATGCGACGCAGGATTATTCAAACTTCCGTGGTATTGGCTTATCTCACCTCGTCTTTGCTGGCGATGGCTGGGGAGTCAACCGGGTCCTGTCGCGAGGCCGGTGTTGCCCTGCAGGTGCTGGGTTCCGGTGGCCCGGAGATAACAGACCAGCGTGCTTCGAGCGGTTATCTGGTGTGGCGCGATGGCCATGCGCGCGTCCTCATCGACTTGGGGCCCGGCAGCATGTTGCGATTCGAGCAGAGCGGGGCGCGGGTGGAGGACTTGCAGGTGATCCTCCTTACGCACCTGCACGTAGACCATAGCGCTGATCTGCCGGCGTTGATCAAGGCCTCGTTCTTTACCGAGCGCAATGTGGACCTCCCGATATACGGCCCGACTGGCAATGAGGTCATGCCAGGTACGCATGCGTTTGTCGATTCCCTGTTTAACAATACAAATGGAGCGTTTCGCTACTTGGGCAGTTTCCTGACGGGCGATGAGAGCTATCGCCTGCTGGCCCACGACATCCCGACACAGGGCAAATCGCCACACACGGCCCTCGACGATGCACGCTTCCGTCTCACGGCGGTGCCGGTGCACCACGGCCCCATCCCGGCATTGGCCTGGCGAATTGATATCGCCGGTCGCTCGGTCGTGTTCAGTGGTGACATGAATGGCGACAATCACACACTGGAGACGCTCGCCGCCGGGGCCGACCTGCTGGTGGCGCATCACGCCGTACCGGAAGGGGCACAGGGTGTTGAACGAAACTTGCACATGCCGCCGACGGTGATTGGCCGCATCGCCGCCACGGCCAAGGTCAAGCAGCTGGTACTCTCGCATCGCATGAATCGAACCCTGGGCCGGGAGAAGGAATCCATGCAATTCATCCGCAACCACTATACGGGGCCCTTGGTGTTTGCCGATGATGGGCAATGCTACCCGCTGGTCAAGCGCGCCCGTTAGCGAAAGAGCGTGGGTGTTGGCTGCCAGCCCGATCAGAAACTACCAGCTGCCTGACGATCCGCCGCCGCCGGAACTGCCGCCGCCGCCGGAGAAGCCACCCGAGCTGCTGCCTGAACTTCCCGAGCTCCACGAGGAGCCTCCACTCCCTCCGCCCAGCACAAAGCCACCGATTTTGGCGCGACCCTTGGTGCGGATCTCCTCACGGGCTTTGCGATACCACGGCATGCGGCTGATCAACACCTTGAGAATCGGAAATCCGGCCAGGTAGGCAATAAAAACATATAAGGTCACAGTTGTTCCGAGCACCACGATCGGAAACATGGCCCAGAACGGAATCAGGAAGAAATACAGGAACCAGCCCGCCCCGGGCGTCAACAAGCCAACGACGGTGAACAGGCCAATGATGCCAAAGATGAACCCGCCGACCAGAATGCGCTCACCAAGTGGCAGTTTCGGTCCTTTGAAGAGCGAATCGCGATTGGACGAGGTCGACGAGGAAGGTCGCCGGGTATCCTGTTCTACCACGTTCTTGCCTTCCAGCACGTCCACCATGGTGCGCAGGCCATCGCCGATCCCCTGTTTGAAATCGCCACGCTTGAAGGCGGGGGTGATCCGATCCCGAATGATGCGATCGGCAACGAGGTCGGTGAGCGTGCCCTCCAGGCCGTAACCCACCTCGATGCGCAGCTTGCGATCCTTGGTGGCAATCAACAGCAGTACGCCATTATTCTTTTTCTTGTTCCCCAGCCCCCAGGTGCGAAATACCTTGTTGGCGTATTCCTCGAGGCTTTCGCCCTCGAGCGACGGCAGAGTGAGCACGGCAATCTGATTGCCGGTTTTGCGCTCGTGCGCTTCGAGCAGCGCGGTGTACTGCTGGCGCGTGGCGGCATCCAGCAGTTCGGCGTTGTCGGTGATGCGCCCGGTGAGATACGGGACCTCCAGGGCGAACGCCGAACCAGTGGCCAGCCCAACCACGAGCAACATCACCACACGTGCCAGGGTCAGCATGCATCGCCCTCGCCGCGGTGGGTGTCGAGATGATCCGGCAGCGCGTTGTCCTGGCCATGGCCGGTCAAGCCATGGGCACGCACCATGGCTTCAAGTTTCTCGATACCGGTCACAAAGGCCGTGGACCAGGCGCCGGCCCGCAGCGACTCGGTCATGGCGGCCACGATCTCATCAAGCGCGCCAGCCGGAAGCCGTGCCCGCAATCCGCGGTCGGCCAGCAACACCACGCGATGCTCGAAAGCCGCGACCAGCATCAAGACACCGGTGCGTGCACGGGTGTTGAACAGTTCGTGTTCGAGAAACAATGCCTGCGCCGCCTGGCGTACTTCGCCTTCGGCACGCGCAGCGGACAGAAACAGGCGGGCATAGGCCGGAACTGCAATGCTGAGCCCGCCGCTGGCCAGCCCGGCACCGAGCACGAATACCAGCGTCATTTCGGGGGTGAGGCCGACGAGGGTGTGCAAGACTCCGAAACCGGGAAACAGCAGGTCCAGCACCGCCACCAGTGCGCCAAAGGCGGTGCCGGCGGCAAAGGCCTTCCAGGGAATTTCCGGGTAATCATCGCAGCGCGGTCGCAGTGTGGTCACCAGCTGCACGCCGGTGGCGGCCTCAAACGCGGCGACCCGGGTGAGGAGCTGCTGTTTTTCTTCGTGGTTCAACGTCATGCCCGCATGGTAAGCCATGCCGGGGTGTTCATGCCAATCGGATCACACAGAGCAGGAAGAGGAGCGGGTGGGTGAGTGCCGTGGGAGGAATATGTGCCAATACAGGCCGCTTGCCTGTTTGACGCGGGTCAAGGCACGGCACCGTTGAAAGGCGTGAAATTGATGATTCCAATCACGGATGTCTGCACAGGAGGGAGTGTCATGAACAGAACATGGGGTGTAGTAGCGGTATCCGTTCTGGCTTTCGCATTCGCGGCGACATCCATGGCCGCGCCGAAAGGACTGAGCCAGGCAGAGGCCGAAGCACTGATCAAGGGCAACACAGCAGAAGGAACAAACCGATTCAAGAAAAACATGACCTGGTACTTCGATCCCTCGGGTGAATTGCGCAAGCGGGACGATCGCGGCAACAAGGGCAAGGCCAAGTGGAGCATCAACAAGCAAGGCAAGTTGTGCTATCAGGACAAGCATATGAAGAGCGAGGACTGCGTCGCCATCCTTCCGCGCGCCGATGGCGGATACGACCTCCCCTTCGACGCGCAATGGAATTGGCAAAAGATCACCCCGGGTAATCCGCACAATCTCTGAATGCGCCTGGGGCGTACTCGGCCAGCGAGTGTCACGGTCACGGCATCGACGCGCGGTTACTGGCGAAGCCCGATGCCGTCGCAGGCCGCGATGTTTGCCTAGTTTGGATTGTAACCAAGCGTCAGCAGCCAGCCGCGCAAATTGTCGGCCCAGAGCACCTGGCCGCTCAAACGGACATGCCCGCGAGGGGTGCCGCGCCAGCGCAGCGGCAGTTCGCTGCCCAGGCCAGCCTGGTATGACGTGGTGTAGCCGAGCGTATCCCGGTTTTCACCAAAGTAAATATTGCTGCCAAATAGCAACACCAGATCGAGTCGTTCGTCGGCCAGCGTGACTCGGGTGGGAAAGATCAGGTCTGCCTTGAGGGTGACCATGTTGGCGGCCTCGTCAAACTTCACCGCGGACGTGCTTTCGTTGAACGATTTGACGCGCACATGGTAGACATCGGCCTTGAGGCTGCTGACACGGTCACGCAATGACCAGTCATAACTCAGGCCGAGACCCAGGCTCGTCACGCTGGCATTGGTGGTCCAGTTGAGCAGCGTGCCGTCGAGCGTGTCCTTGATAAGATTGGTCTGGACACCGTAATACGTGGCGTGGTTCTCCATCTTCGTCACGCCGGACCGAAGACTGGGGGTGAAGCGCAGGTGTTCTGCCAACTGCTGCTCGAACAACAGCCCCAGCCCGCCACCGAGAGTGGTCCACGTGGCATCAATGCCTTCATCCGGGCCCGGAAACGTTAGCACCCACTGCGAGTCCTGTTGGTAGGCCAGCGTGAACTCAAGCTGCAGTTTCCGGGTTGGAGACGACTGAAGATCCATGCGGTATGGCAGGCGGAGAATCGAAAGCTTCACATCGGATCCGTCGTTATTGCGTATGGTGTAGTTGGCAGCGGAGAAGTCCGGTGAGAGCGAGGTGAGCGACAGGAAAGCATAATCGGCCCCATACTCCGAGGCCGCTGTGGCAATGGTGGTGTAGAGCATGGCCATCGCCCCCAACACGAATCGCGTCAGAGAAGTCAGAGGCATCCTGCTGAGCCTGTCATCCGGGCAGTGGTGTGCTGTCATTGAGATGGCGGTGAGAGCGTGGCCCGGTGCAGCAAATGAGTTATCCCGGCTTACAGCCGCCGTTGCAGGCCTGTCTGGTGCAGGATGGTGGTGGCGATCTCCTCGATCGACACCGTGCTGGTATCGAGGAAAGGAATATGTTCCTCGTGATACATCTCTTCCGCGGCACGGACTTCGGTGCGACACACTTCTGCTGTGGCGTATGGGCTTCCGGGACGCCGTTCGGTGCGGATCTGCTGCAAACGCGACGGGTCGATGGTCAGTCCGAACAGGCGTTCACGATAGGGCAGCAGGACCGTGGGCAAGCGTGGNNTCATCGTTGGTCAGCGTGAAGTTCACCGCGTCGATACGCGTCTTGTAGGCGGCATACACGCCCATGCCATGGGATCGCCCGATGGTTTGCGAGGTATGCAGCCCCAGCTCGGATTCGAGCGGGTTGATGAACGTATCGAACAGGTCAAACATCGCCCCATGGCAACGGCTGACCTGTTCGCGCAGCGCCGGGTTTACCAGCGTGCTGAACACCAACGGCCGGTTGCCGTCGTGCGCTGCGACCCCGTTGATTTGTTCGACCAGCGCCGCGGCCTTCTCGGGACTATCGACGAACGGGCAGCTGACCCGTTCGAACTCGACGCCATTGAACTGGGTCAGTAGCGTGTGGCCCAGCATTTCAGCGGTGATGCCGGTGCGATCGGAAACGAAAAATACCGTGCGCTTCATCGTGAACCTCGATGTCGCACCGTGCTCACGGTGACGGAGCCTGGACGCGTTTTCCGGGCTGTTTCGCGCTCTGCTCGGCGAGAAACAGCCAGGTTTCCACCACCGTGTCCGGATTGAGCGAGATGCTGCTGATCTGTTCCTCCAGCAGCCACAGCGCCAGGTCCGGGTGGTCGGACGGTCCCTGGCCGCAGATGCCGACATACTTTCCCTGTTCGCGGCAGGCCTGGATGGCCATGTGCAGCAGCGCTTTGACGGCGGCATTGCGCTCGTCGAACAGCGCGGCGATCAGGCCGGAATCCCGGTCGAGGCCGAGGGTCAGCTGGGTGAGATCATTGGAACCGATCGAGAAGCCGTCGAAATACTGCAGAAAGTCCCTGGCCAGCAGCGCGTTCGACGGGATCTCGCACATCATGATCACGCGCAGGCCGTTGTCGCCACGTTTCAGGCCATTGGCCGCCAGCAGCTCAATCACCTGTCGAGCCTCATCCACGGTGCGGGTGAACGGCACCATGATCTCGACATTGGTGAAACCCATCTGGTCGCGCACTTTTTTTAAGGCGCGACATTCGAGCTCGAAGCACGGGCGAAAGCTTTCGGCCACGTAACGCGAGGCGCCGCGAAAACCGATCATCGGGTTTTCCTCGTGCGGTTCGTAACGCTCACCGGCCAGCAGATTGGCGTATTCATTGGATTTGAAATCCGACAACCGCACGATCACTGGTTCGGGATGAAAGGCCGCAGCCAGGGTACTGATGCCTTCCACCAGCTTTTCGACATAGAACTCCACCGGCCCGGCATAGCCGGCGGTTTTTTTGTGGACCGTCGCCTGCAGATCGGCCGGCAGGTTGTCGAACTCGAGCAGCGCCTTGGGATGCACGCCGATCATGTTGTTGATGATGAATTCGAGACGGGCGAGTCCAATGCCGGCATGCGGCAGCCCGGCAAACTGGAAGGCCCGTTCCGGGTTGCCGACATTCATCATGATTTTTACCGGCAGTGCCGGCATCGCCTGGGTTTCGGTGCGTTGCACGTCGAATTTGAGCAGGCCGCGGTAAATGAAGCCGTCGTCCCCTTCGGCGCACGATACGGTTACGTCGGCACCATCCGGCAGTTTTTCGGTGGCGTCGCCACAGCCGACCACCGCCGGAATGCCGAGCTCGCGCGCGATGATGGCGGCGTGACAGGTGCGGCCGCCGCGGTTGGTGACGATCGCGGCGGCACGTTTCATGATCGGTTCCCAGTCCGGATCAGTCATGTCGGTGACCAGTACATCGCCGGCACCGACGTTGGCCATCTGGCTGATGTCGGTGATGACGCGTGCACGACCGCTGCCGATGCGTTGCCCGATCGAGCGGCCGGTGGCGATGACCTCGCCACGCTCTCTCAGGCGATAGCGTTCCAGTACCTGGCCGCTTCGGCTTTTTACGGTTTCCGGCCGCGCCTGCAGGATGTAGAGCTTGTTGTCGTCACCGTCGCGCGCCCACTCGATGTCCATCGGCCGGCCATAATGCTGTTCAATGATCACCGCCTGACGGGCGAGCTCCTCGACCTGGGCATCGCTCAGACAGAAGCGCCGGCGCTCCGGTTCCGGTACGTCCACGGTGTGCGTGGTACGGCCCTGGGTGCGATCGTCGCTGTAGATCATCTTGATCGCCTTGCCGCCGAGGTTGCGACGCAGGATCGCCGGACGTCCCTGGGCAAGCGTGGCCTTGTGTACGTAGAACTCGTCAGGATTGACCGCGCCTTGCACCACGGTTTCGCCCAGGCCCCAGGCGGCCGTGACGAACACCACGTCGCGAAAGCCGGACTCGGTATCGAGTGTGAAGGCCACACCGCTTGCGCCAATGTCGCTGCGCACCATCTGCTGGATGCCGGCCGAGAGTGCGACCTCGCTGTGCTCGAAGTGGTGGTGCACCCGATAGGCAATCGCGCGGTCGTTGTACAGCGAGGCGAACACGTACTTGATGGCAGTGAGCACGGCCGCCGGACCGCGTACGTTGAGATAGGTTTCCTGTTGACCGGCAAACGACGCCTCCGGCAGGTCTTCCGCCGTGGCCGAAGAGCGTACCGCCACCACCACTTCGTGGCCGACTCGTTTCTCCAGCTGCCGGTAGGCCTCGGTAATGGCGGCTTCGAGCGCGTTCGGTAACGGCGTGTCGAGGATCCACTGGCGGATGTCGGCGCCGGCGGCGGCCAGTGCGGTGACATCCTCGATATCGAGGTTCGCCAGCCGTGTGCGAATCCGGTCGGCCAGCTTGTTGTGCGCGAGAAATTCGCGATAGGCGCTGGCGGTGGTGGCGAAACCGCCGGGCACGCGCACGCCCTTGGCCGTGAGCTGGCTGATCATTTCGCCGAGTGAGGCGTTCTTGCCGCCAACCTCGGGGACATCATTCATCCCCAGGTTTTCAAACCAGATCAGATTGCTGTTCATGACTGCGCCTCCATCGAACCACAATATTGGAGCGATCCCTCCCGCTTGTCCCATCCTGCGATCATTGCACCGACTGGCTCAGTCGTCGCGCCGGCACTCGCCGGGCTGGCAACCGCAACCGCCGCAACCGGTGCCTTCCTCACGCGCCGATCCGAATTCGGGATGCCGGCGGGCATACTGGCGAGTCAGCCGTTGCACGCCGATCCAGCCGAGCAACAACAGCAGGACAATCATCACGGCGAGCAGATAGCGTAGCATCGTTCTAACCCCCCAGTCCTGCAAAACCCATGAAACTCAGGGACAACAGCCCGGCCAGCAGCAGGCTGAGCGCGGAGCCCTGCGCGACTTTCGGC
Source organism: Proteobacteria bacterium UBA6908 (assembly GCA_002451085.1). Classification (GTDB taxonomy): domain Bacteria; phylum Pseudomonadota; class Gammaproteobacteria; order Acidiferrobacterales; family UBA6901; genus UBA6901. Next base: position 14,355 of record DKBE01000044.1, read on the forward strand.
ACGTTGACCAGGTCGAGCCGCTCGCGCAGCCCGGCCATGAGCAGCAACGCCAGCGTGAAGCCGGCACCGGCCGACAGGCTGAAGGCCATCGATTGCAGAAAACTGTATTCGCGCGTTGTCTGGAACAGCGCCACGCCGAGCACGGCACAATTGGTGGTAATGAGCGGCAGGTAAATGCCGAGCGCCCGGAACAGCGTCGGGCTGAGCTTCTTCATGGCCATTTCCACCAGCTGCACGGCCGAGGCAATCACCGCGATGTAGGCAATGAGCCGCAGCTGCTCGAGATCGGCGGCCACCAGCGCACGGTTGAGCAGATAGGCCGAGAGCGAACTGATCCACATCACGAAGGTAGTCGCGACCCCCATTGGCCAGGCGGTGTTGAGCTTGGCGGACACGCCGAGGAATGGGCACAACCCGAGAAACATGCTGAACACGAAGTTGTTGATGAACAACGTGCTGAGGATGATGAAGGGAATGGATTCAGCGGCCATGGTTGTGCACCGGCACTGGAGTGGGGGCGGCGCCCGGCTGTCGGCCGCGCAACCAGTTGAGCAGTAGCAGCCACGCGCCCAGGACGAAGAATCCGCCGGGCGGCAGCAGCATGATCACCCACGGCTGGAAGCTGGCGCCAAAGACCGGGAAACCCAGCAGTGTGCCGCTGCCCAGCAGTTCGCGCACCCCACCGAGCATGACCAGCCCGAGGGTGAATCCGATGCCGACGCCGCCGGCATTGATCACGCTGTGCAGCAGCGGGCGGCGCGAGGCATAGGCCTCGGCGCGGCCAAGAATGATGCAGTTCACGACAATCAGCTGGATGAAGGCGCCAAGTGCGCCGTACAGCGTGAGGCTGATCGCCTGGATCGCGTAGTCCACCACGGTGGTGAACGACGCAATAATCACGATGTAGGTGGCGATGCGCACGGTGCCCGGCACCAGCGACCGCAGCATCGACACCAGCGCATTCGAGCCGACCAGTACGAACAGGGTGGCCAGCCCCATGGCGAGCGCATTGCGCAGCGAGTTCGTCACGGCCATGGTTGGGCACATGCCGAGCATCATCACCAGCACCGGGTTCTCACGCCAGATGCCCTGCAGGAAGGTATCCATGGTGAGGGGTGGCGTCTGGTCGGGGCGAAGCGGCGTGGTCATGGCGACCCCCGCGGCGTGCGCGTCAGGACCGTGAGTTGCTGCTGCACCACCGGCACCAGCGCCTGCGCGCTGTCGTTGAGCGCCTTGCCGACGGCGCGCGAACTGATGGTGGCTCCGGAGATTGCGTCGATCTCCCAGGCCTCGACCTTCCGGCCATGCCGGACCGTGACGATGGCGTGCGCCAAGGCGCTGCGTTCGGTATTGAGCCGCGCGGCCAGTGCGCGGAAATTGGCGAGGAACGCCGGGTCGGTGGCGATCCGGTCACCGATGCCGGGTGTGTCGTTGTTGCGCAGCACGTGGATGGCCGTGATGCATTCGCAGTCCGGGGTATAGGCATACAGCAGGCGGATGATGTCCTGGTAGCCACGCGCCGCGGCCTCCGCGGCGATGCCGACCAGACGCCCGTGGCGGTCGTAACCGGCGTGGATCACGACACCGTCGGCGCCGCCATCCAGCGGTTGCAACTGGTCAGCCGTGACGATGAAACTCTGGCGCGCGCTGGCGCCGGGCAGCACGCGGAATATTGCCTGTTCCAGCGCCGCGCGCTGGTTGGCCTCGATGCGTGTCCGAGTCAACTCAAAGGCCGCTACCACCAGCACCCCGGAGACGAGCGCGGTGATGCCGAGGGTCGCCATCATGCGGCGGCTCGAGATGATCGGCGGAAGTGGCGTGACATCAGTCATGGCGGATTCTTGTCCGGGGCGGATTGGCGGCCGGTGCCATACACGCGCGGCTGGGTCACGGCCTCAATCAGCGGGGTCGCCGCGTTACCGAGCAGGATTGCATACATCACGCCTTCCGGCAGACCGCCGAAGAGACGGATCACGACGGTGACGGCGCCGATCAGCGCACCATAGAGCCAGGCCCCGCGCGGCGTGACCGGCGCGCCGACCGGATCGGTGGCCATGAAGAACGCGCCGAGCATCAGCCCGCCGGAACCGAGCATGAACCATGGATCGGGATAGCGCTGGCCGTCGGCCAGGGCAAACGCGGCACTGACCGCGAACGCGCTCACGAGCACGGCCACCGGGATGCGCCAGTTGAGCAGGCGGCGGGCGGCGAGATAGGCACCGCAGAGCAGTATCAGGATCGCCGAGGTCTCGCCGAGAGAGCCGGCGGTGGTGCCGAGAAAGAGATCGAGCGTGCCGGTCGCGACATGCTCGAATTTGTGCAGGGCCAGCGGCGTCGCCCCGCTCACCGTGTCCACCGGCAGTGCCCCGTACCAGAGCGGCGCATCCGGTGGAACGAGGAACGGTGTCGTGAGCGAAGTCGGCATGAAGTGAGTGAAGCGGCCATTCATGAACGGGGCATGCCAGGTGGTAATGGCCACCGGAAATGCCGCCTGCACAAACGCGCGCCCGACCAGCGCCGGGTTGAAGATGTTTCCCCCCAATCCACCGAACACCGCCTTGCCAAGGCCAATGGCGATGAAGCCGGCCACCGCACCCATCCACAGCGGGAATCCGGGCGGCAGGGTAAGTGCCAGCAGCAGGCCGGTGATCACGGCCGAGTTGTCGGCGAGCGTGCTGACGCGACCGGCCAGGCGATTGAACAGTTGCTCGGCGCCAACGCAACTGACCGTCACGACCCCGATCAGGGCGGCGGCGCTCAGGCCGAAGGCATAGACCGCGAAGGCGCACAACGGCAGCAGCGCATAGACCACGTGGCGCATGATCTGCTCAACCGTGCGCGGGGTATGCAGCAGCGGCGCGCTGCGCAGTTCGAGGGTGGCCGGTGGCTTGTTCATCAGGCCGCCTTCTCGCGCAGCATGCCCTTGGCGATGCGGAAATAATGCACCAGCGGAATGTTGGCCGGGCAGACATAGGTGCAACTGCCGCACTCGAAGCAGGCATCGAGGTGAAAGCGCTGCGCCATGGCTTCGTATTCGCGCCGTGCGGCGAGCAGGCCGAGCCGCGAGGGATTGAGATGCATCGGGCAGGCGCGCAGGCATTCGCCGCAGCTGATGCACGGGTAGACGTGTTGCGTGCCGGCGTCGGCGACCAGTCCCTGCAGCGCGAGAATCCCGGACACGGCCTTGATGACCGGGACCTCCAGCGATCCGACCGTCGAGCCCATCATTGGTCCGCCGAGGACGATTTCGCCGGCTGCGCCGGTGAAACCGACCTGTTCCAGCACGAACGCGAGCGGCGTGCCGAGCGGCACGAGGTAATTGCCCGGCCGGCGAATGCCCGGACCGCTGATCGTGACCACGCGCTCGATGAGCCCTTCGCGGCGCGGCAGCAGCTTGCCCAGCTCCGCGAGTGTGGCGATGTTCTGCACCACAACACCGACGTCGTAGGAACGGCCGCCGGCCGGCACTTCGCGGTCAAGCAGCACCTTGATGAGTAGTTCGGCGGAACCCTGCGGATACTTGGTCTTCACTGCCTCGACGGCGATACGGTCATCGTCTGCAAAGCTTGCGCGCAGTGCCGCCACGGCATCGAGCTTGTTGTCCTCGATGCCGAGGATCGCGCGCCGCGCGCCGCTGGCCCGCAAGGCCACCTGAATGCCGCGCCGCAGATCGTCGGCCCATTCAAGCATCAGCCGGTGATCGGTGGTGAGATACGGCTCACACTCGCAGCCGTTGACGATCAGGGTTTCAACCTGTTTCTCGCGCGCGGTCGCGAGCTTGGCGTGTGTCGGAAAGGCGGCGCCGCCGAGACCGACCATGCCGCTCTCCTGAATGGCGTCGATCAGTTGCGCGGGCGTGAGACGCTCGACATCCTGCGATCCGCCATACAGCACGCGCTGGCCGTCAGCGGCGTAGACATCGAGCACGATGGCTTCGGCCTTCGGCCCGCGCGCGGTCGGGATCAACCGGATCTCGCGGATGATCCCGGTGGCTGGCGCGTGGATCGGTACCGACAGGAAGCCGTCGGCGCGGGCGATCGGCTCGCCGCGCACCACTTCCTGGCCGGGATGCACCAGCGCCACGGCGGCGTGCCCGATGTGCTGGGACAGGGGAATGAACAGCTGAGATGCAAACGGCAGGCGGCGGATCGGCTGCGCGGCCGTGCGATCCTTGTGCGCGGGCGGGTGCACCCCGTTGGCGAACGTCTTGCGCATCAGTCGGCCGAGTAAAGACATGGCGGTCCCCGCAGTGGCCGCGCGCTCCACCCGATGCGCGGCGTTATTGGTATTTCTGCGCGCGCTGGATCAGTTTGTCCAGTCCCGGTTCGTTCGGGTTGAAGGGCGTGCCCGGATGGATGATTCCGGCCGTGCACTTCTCCGCGGCCCGGACAATGTCGCGATAGGGCCCGCCGCGCGGATTCAGCACGTAGGCCTTCTGCTGGTCGTCGTAGGCGAAGATCTTCGGATTGATNNGACCAGTGCATTGGCGTCCTGGCCACCGGCCATGGCCAAGAGGCCGGCCGTGATGCGCTGCGCCATCTCGCTGCGCACCGCGTTGACCATCTGCTCGGTGTCGACCTGCGTGCCGTGGCCGGTGAGGAACTTGAGTGTCCGCCAGAAATCGCGCCGTTCGGTGGTGGCCTTGACCAGTTCGGACGACACCAGCACGCGCATGAGGTGGTTGTCCGGGTCGACTGCCCATATATAAGGAAAGCGCCCGTCCCGCTCGTTCGCCGTCAGCTCGATGAACTCCGCGAGCGGCACCATGTCGTCGTTCCAGGTATCGTGTGGCGCCTTGCGGAAGTGCTTGCGGAAACGTCCCTCGGTGATGGCGAAGTCGGCAAAGGTCATTGGCAACTCGAGCGATGCCGGCTGACCGTGCTCGTCGAGATAGTCGAGCTTGTACACCGGCCAGTCGGCCTCGAGCGCCGGATTGCCTTCAAGGTCGGCGCACTCCGCCGGGGTGGTGCCCTTGTCCGGGTCGTAGCGGAACAGCGGGTAGGCGCGTGACTCCACCGCCATCTTGCTTTGCAGCACGGCCGCATCGTCGGCGACGCCGTGCTCGGTCTGGCAGACGGCATACAGGTTGAACACCGCCGGGCGGCGGCTGTTCAGGCCCTCGATGTAGCCGTCGATCAGGTGCGTGATGTTGGAGATCGAACCCTGCAGCACGTAGGCAGTGCGATGCGCCATGCCGAGCAGGCTCATCTCCTTGCGGTTTTCCTCCTTGCCGTGGTGTTCGGCTCCGTACGGCGCCATGTCCGACACCTGGCCGAGGAAGCCGGAGGTGCAGGCCTGACCGCCGGTGTTGGAATACACCTGGGTATCGAGCACCAGCACCTTGATCGGCCGTCCGGACATCAGCATGCGTGACAGNNTCCTCGTCGCTGAACTGCTGCCAGTTGAAGTAGCGGAAAAAATGATCGTGCTCTTCAGGCCGGTAGGCGCCGGACAGTTCCAGCTCCGCCTGGCGGACGGCCTTGAAGCCCTCGGCCATCTTGCTCATGTGGCCTTCGAAAATCCCCATCGCCACCGATGGCGAATCCTGGAACAGGTGACTGGTCCACGGGAACGGGTAGGGATTGTAGGGGAAGGTCGATCCCCACACCGAGGTGCAGCCGGTGGAGTTGATAATGCCCATGCTGGCACGACCCTGCTTGCTCACGCCGCTGACGTACTGCCACTTGAGGTGGCGGAGGCGTTCGAGCAGCCCGGTGACACGCTTCAGCCACTCGGCATCGAGCGGGGTCGTGCCCTGGTGCTGTTCGAGCTGCTCGGACAGGCGCGCCAGCGTGAGGTCGTGATCGCCCTGGGCCGAGGCGGCCTCGGTGATCGCGGCGGTGTCGCTCAGGTCGAGAGCGCCAGCCAGTTTAAGGCGGATGTGCTGCTCCAGACGCCCGATCAGCTGATCGAGTTGCGTCATGTGATTTTGCACACGCGGTTGCATCAGGGCCGTGACCGTCGAGGTAAACAGGTGAATCACGGTCTTCTCGCCGCAGCCGATGCAGGCGCCGTCGCCGCACACCATCGAACCGTAGTTGTGCTTGTCGAGCAGCAAGGTTTCGAGCGCGCCGATGCGTTCGTCGAGGTTGTCGATGCGGATGTAGTCCGGCGAGGTGGTGGGCAGGTCTTGCCACAGGTCCCAGGTGCGGCGCAGCGATTCCACCGCCTCTGGCGTCTGTTGCGCGACTTCGAGCGCGTCGTCCTGGCACACCGCAATGCACTCCATGCAGCCCTTGCAGGTGTAGGGATTGACGGTCAGCGAGAACAGGCCGCCGCTGCCCGCGGCGTGCTTTTCCTTGACCTGGAAGTACGGCTTGGTGATCGCGAGCTGGTAGTCGGCGAGCGCCTCGCGGAACCAGCCAGCCTCCTGCACCAGCCGTTCCTGTTCGGCGCCGCTCAGGCCCGAGTCAGACAGTGTCGCGTCGAGGGCCGCATCGAGCAGCTCGCGGACGTGACCGTGATCGCCAGCGGCCGTCAGGCTGGCACGCAGTTTCTTTTCGACGTTGCGTACCGCACGCCGCAGGTGGCGTGTGATGCGGCCGTGGTGCTCGATGCGCTGGACGATGGCATTGAGCAGTTCGCCGATCGAGTGCACCAGCCCGGGAATGGCGCTGTCCGGGCAAACGGTGTAGCAGTCACCGCAGGCCGTGCAGTTTTCCGGGATCCAGCGCGGAAATTCGAAGCGCACCTGGGTCATGTCGCGGTACACGCCGGTGGACGCCGGGATCAGGCTGAGGCCGATGAATGGATCGACGAGGTTGTCGCCGCCCTGGCCGGTGGCGTAGAAATTTCCGGTCTGCTCCCAGAAACGGTGAATATCCGTGACCCGGTCGTCACTGACCGCGTGCCGCTTGAGCATCATCGGCAGTTTGGGTTCCTGGCGCAGGCTCGGCGCGACCAGCTGGTCGAGCGGCTTGGCGGTAATCTCGTGCACTTCGTCGAAGCCGCGGCGCACCACCCGCACGTTGTCTTCCACCACTCGGCTGCCCTTGGTGCCGAACTTGGACTGCAGCTGCTCACGGATGGCGGCGAACAGCTTTTCATGTGTGAGCTTGGCGCGCGTGACGACGTCGGTGGCAGCGAAGAACGCACCCTGGAAGGCGATGCCCTGCATGCGGAACTGCAGTTCGGAGTTGGTCGCCTCTTCGCGGGCGATCCGGAAAGCGTCAACGTAGAACACATGGATCTGGTGATCGACGATGTACTGGCGGCCCGTGAGCGGGATGCTTTGCCACACCGCCTCCGGCGTGCCGAGGCTGCTCTGGATGACGAACACGCCACCCTCGCGCAATCCCTGTAGCGGATTGGCGCGCTCAAACACGTTCGGGTCCGGCGACAGCACCACGTCCACGTGTACGTATTCGCTGTTGACGCGAATCGGCTCGGGCGCGGCCGACAGGTAATAGGTCGTGGGCTGGCCTTTCTTTTCGGAACCGTATTTGGGATTGGCCTTGATGTGATAACCGAGCAGATCGAACAGCGTCATGGCCAGGTTCTTGCCGGTGGTCATGGCGCCCCAGCCGCCGACCGAATGGAAGCGCACCGTGATGCAGTCCGCCGGCATGAGGTTGGGGTTTTCACTGCCGTGCACGGCCAGGTCGCGGATGCGCGGATAGGCTTCGAGCAGCTGCTCCTGATAAATCTCCTGCTTCGGCGAATCCGGCTGGGCGCGATGGAAATCGACCGACAGGTAGAAGAATTTCTTTTTCTGGCCGTCGGGCAGCATGTTTTCGATGGCACCGATCAGGCCTTCCGGTTGCAGATCGCGGCTGCCGAGTCCGTAGGTGCCGGAGTAGAGCGGCGGAATATCCTGCGGACGGGTATAGGCGGCGTAGTCGGGGTAGGGGAGCGGCGCGCCGCGCTCGACATTGTTTTCGATGCACTTGCTGACGCTGGCGCGCACCTCGCGCATCAGTGGCAGATCTTCGGCGAGCGGCTGATCGGTGCGCTCCAGCACCACCACGCCGCGCCGGCCCTTGAGCACCGCCCCCAACAAGTCACCCGGGAACGGACGGAACATGGTGATGTTGGCCACGCCGACCTTGATGCCGCGCCGTTCGCGCAGGTAATCGGCCACCGCTTCAGCGGTGCTGAGCATGCTGCCTTGACCGACAATCAGGTAGTCCGCATCCTCAGTGCGGTAGCCGCCGAGGCGCCGGTAACGCCGTCCGGTGAGGGCGAAATACTCGTCCATGGCGCGCTCGGCGAGTTCGGCGACATGCGCGAAGAAATACGGGCGCTGCGCAGCGACCGCCTGCATGTAGGCGTCCTGGTTCTGGACCACGCCCGAGGTGACCGGATTGTCGACATCCCAGAGCGTCGGGATGCGCCGGCGTTTGTCGCCGTACAACAGGCGCTGAGCCGGGGTGGGTGTGTCGATCAGGTCATCCGGTCGGCCGAGGAATTCGGCGACCAGTTCGCGCTCTGGCAGCTGCAGCGACTCGATCAGGTGCGTGGTGAGAAATCCGTCCTGGGCGATGATGCCCGGTGTCAGCGCCAGCTCAGCAACCCGGTGCGCGATCAGATTCAGGTCGCACACTTCCTGGGCGTTCTTGCCCATGATCTGGAAGAACCCGGTGTCGTCCACGGCATGGTAGTCGTCGTGGCCGGCGTGAACGTTGAGACTGGCCTTGGTCATCGCGCGGCAGCCCATGTTCAGCACGTAGGTCAGACGCTTGCCGACCGCTGCGTACAGCGATTCGTGCATGTAGGCCACGCCCTGGCCGGAGGAAAAATTGGTCGCGCGCAGGCCGGTCATCGCCAAACCGGCGGTCACGCCGGCGGCTGCATGCTCGCCTTCCGGTTCGATGAAGATGAGCGGACGCTCGGAGACGTTGATGTGGCCCTTGCTGACTTCCTCGGCCCAGTATTCGCCCATCTGGGTGGACGGCGTGATCGGGTAGGCGCCGGCGGCATCGCTGGCCTCGCGCTCGCACATGATGACCGCGGTGTTGCCATCCATGGCGGCGCGCACGCCGGGGTATTTAACGGATGTGTCGGGCTGGTGACGGGCAAACAACCCCGCGCCCGGTAACCGGCGCGCCTTGCCGGCCGGTGCCGTGCCGGAGGGTTCTGCGGCGCGCGCGTTGGCGTCTTTCAGCTTGATGATGGTGCTCATGCGCGGCCCCCTGTGGCGAGTGGTTCGTGGCGGACGATTTTGCGAGCCTGGCTGCCCTTGACGAGGCCGTGCTCACGATCGAGCCACACGATAGCGCCCGTTGGACAACGCTCGATCGCGGTGCGTGTGGCCTGATCGTTCCTGGAATAATCGACAACGGCGAGATGGTTCACGATCGTGACCGCCCCGGGTGCATCCACGGCGCAACGGCCGCAGGCGTTGCAGATGACATCGCACTGTGCCTCTTCCTCGGGCCCGAAGCCCTGGTTGTTGCACGCGACCCACAGGTGATGGCTGATCGGGTGGAGCGAGAACAACTGGCGCGGACAGACCTCGACGCAATCGCCACAGGCCGTGCACAGGTCGTCGACGACTTGGGGCAACCCGTGCGCATCCATGTGGATGGCTGCGAAGTCGCAGACGGTTTCGCAGTCACCGAAGCCAAGGCAGCCCCAGGTGCACCCTTTGCCGCCGCCGGCGACCAGGTGCGCGGCACGGCAGCTGATCAATCCGTCGTAGTGGGCGCGCATCCGTGCGACGTGCTTGCCGCCGGCACAGGCAAGACGCGCCACGCGCTGCTCGTGTTCGCCGACTGCGACACCAAGGAAATTGGCAATGACCTCGCGCTCATCGGGGCTGCACACGGTGCACACGCCGGGGTCGAGGCTGCCCTGCACCACGGCTTCGGCGAAGGCGCGGCAGCCGGCGGTGCCGCAGGCGCCGCAGTTGTTGCGTGGCAGCAGGTCTTCCACCGCGTTGATGCGCGGATCTTCGAAGACGTAGAAATAGCGGTTGGCCAGGGCCAGCAGGCCGGCGAGCAGGACGCCGAGCCCGGTCATGATCGAACCTGCAACGGCAATGTTGGTCAGCGTCGTCATGGTGTCTTTCCCCGATCTGCTTCTGGTTGACTAAAGACGTCGGGAATAACCACTACGATTTTGAGTCTATTCCTGCTTATCTATAGAAGACAGTATTTGAATATACAATTATTTCAATATTAAATATTGTATTCTTTAATGATTAGGGGGATACCATGGCCACACGGGCGACGGTTCCTTATTACAAGCAAAACCGCCTCAAACAGCTACGCGCCTTCTGCAGTTCGGTGCGCGCCGGCAGCATCACCGAAGCCGCGGAGGCGCTGTTCCTGAGTCAGCCCTCGGTCTCGCTGCAAATTCAGGCGCTGGAACGCGAGTTCGGTATCACCCTCTATGAGCGCCGCGGACCCATGATCAAGCTGACCCCGGAAGGGGAGCTGCTCTTCCAGCTGGCGCAGCCGCTGGTCGAGGGTATCGACAAACTGCACGAAACCTTCGCCGCCCACTACGGGCGGCTGGAAACCGGCGAGGTGAACATCGCCGCCGGTGAGTCCACCATCCTGAACATCCTCTCCGGTCCGGTGAAGCAGTTCGCCGAGCGTTATCCCGGCATCCGCATCAAGCTGCACAATGTCACCGGCCGCGACGGCCTGGTCATGTTGCGCAATGATCAGGCGGATTTCGCCGTGGGCCCGTTGCTGCAGCCGACACAGGAGTTTGTCTACCGGCCAGTGGTTACCTACCATCCAACGCTGATCACGCCACTCGGTCATCCGCTGGCCGACAAGCAAACCGTGACACTCGAAGAGATCAGCGCCTATCCGCTGATTCTCCCGCCGGCTCACCTCAGTACCTGGCAGCTGGTGGACGGGGCCTTCCGCCAGCACAACCTCAGTTACAACATTGCGCTTGAGGCTGGCGGTTGGGAGGTTATCAAGCGGTTCGTCGAACTCGGGCTTGGCATTTCCATTGTGACTGACGTGTGCCTGACCGGTGACGAGCGCCTCGCCCGGATCCCGTTGAACGAATATTTTCCCAACCGCAGTTACGGCGTGGTGCAGCGAAAGGGGAAATTTCTCTCGCCCCAGTCGCAACGGTTTATCGAATTGATGGAATCAATGCTGGCCGGGCAAAACGATGAGCAAATACGAAAGTGACACCAACGATATCTGTTGTGGCGGAATCGCTTTCATTCAATAAAAGCAGTTTCTTGGGGAGCGCCCGTCAGCACAATTGGAAATAATCCGAGGATTTATGCAATGATCTTCGAAAGAATAAATCAGAAACAGAAATGGTCAGGGGGCAAGTAGCATGAGAACTCGTTCAAGTGTTGGTTCGCGGCTGCTGACGTTATTGCTGATCGCGCCGCTATGCAATCAGCTGGCCCATGCCCAGGAAATGGAGCCGCGCGCATATTCCAATGCTCCGATCGACATGAACTTTCTGGTGATCGGTTATGGCTATTCAGCGGGTGGGTTGCTATTTGACCCGTCATTACCCGTTCAGGGTGCCCATGCCACGTTAAACTACGGTGTGCTTGGTTTTGCACATTCTTTTGATCTTGCAGGCAAGTCTGCAAAATTCGCGATGGTTCTCCCGTATGCAGGCCTGGATGCCAACGGATATCTGGACGGTACATACGCGGAGCGCGTGGTAAGCGGTTTCGCCGATCCGGCCTTTTCCTTGTCTGTCAATTTCAGTGGTGCACCGGCTTTGCCGCTCAAGGAATTTCTCCACTATCGGCAAGAGACCGTGATTGGCGCCACCCTCAAGGTGACTGCCCCCTGGGGACAGTATGATGCCGACAGGCTGATCAATATTGGAACGCATCGGTGGTCGATCAAACCGGAAATCGGGGTATCCCAGGCATTGGATAACTGGGTTGTGGAAGGATCAGCCGCGTTCACCACCTATACCAGCAATAACGAATTTTACGGTGGTCAGAAACTGGAGCAAGATCCGATCTATTCTGTGCAAGCACACGTGGTCTACAACTTTACATCCGGCATGTGGGTCGCCTTTGATGCAACCTACTACACCGGTGGCGAATCTACGGTGAGTGGCGTAGCCAAGGACAACAAACTCGATAACTGGCGTTACGGACTCACATTCGCCATGCCTGTCGACAAGTACAACTCGATCAAGTTTTCTGCCAGTACCGGTATCATTACACGGACAGGCACGGACTTCGACGCCTACCTGCTGGCTTGGCAATATCGCTGGGGCGGAGGACTCTAAACAGAACGATGGCCATTCCTTGAATGTGTTTCCGGCCCGATGGTGATTGGTGCAACTGGAATGGCATCCATTCCAGCTTTACCGTCCATACCATCACCATCCTGATCGTCGGTTCGAATTCGAACATTCTGACCTTAGATGGAGGCACCCGCCGAAAAGGGTAAGATGAGCGCCTGTTTCCAGCCGATCTTCTTGATGGATGCCAGATTCTAACGATAAACCGGCCCGACCTGCTGCTTCGCACCTGCCGGGCCTGTGTATGGTGTTGCTGCTGTTCCTAACACCGCCGGTCGCGGCGATTGAAGTCACCGTTGAGGGCCTTCCGAAGGCACTGCAAGAGTCAGTGCTTGCACAGCTCAGCATCGAACAGCACAAACGTGAATCCGGTCTGAGCCCGGCCGCGATCCGCGCGCTGCATAAGCGTGCCGTAGGGGAGATTCGTGACGCCCTGAAGCCGCGCGGCTACTATCGTGCACTAGTCGACTCGGAGCTCACGAGTGGTAAAGAAGGCTACGTCGCGCGCTATCGGGTAGATTTGGGACCGGCACTGCCCATCGGCACACTCGACGTGCGGGTTACGGGCGATGGGCTGAACGATCCGATAATCGCGGCACTACTCGATGATTTTCCGCTGCGCCTGGGCGATGCGCTTGACCACGAGCGCTACGAGGCAGCCAAAAATCAGCTCGCGCACCTCGGCGCGGATCGCGGGTATCTTGACGCCGTGCTCACTCGCCATGAGGTACAGGTTGACCTGGTGACCTATACGGCGAACGTGGTGCTGCACTATGAAACCGGAGCCCGTTACCGGTTCGGTAACGTGGAATTCGAATCCGGCAGCGGTCTCGACCCGCAACTGCTCGCGCGCTATGTACCGTTTTCCGCCGGCGAGCCATTTGATGCCGGGCAACTCATCGAATTCCGGCGCGGTCTGGTCGATAGTGATTATTTCCAGTTGATCGAGGTGACACCACGCCGCGATCTGGCGGTAGACCGTGAGGTGCCAATCAAGGTGAAGCTCGTGCCGCGGCCACCCAACAAGTACACGTTCGGTCTCGGTTATGGCACCGACACCGGAGTGCGCGGCAAGGCCGGTTGGGAAATCCGCCAGCTGAACGAGGCCGGCCATCGGCTCTTCAACGAGGTTAATGCCTCTCAGGTGCGTAGTGACCTCACCGTTCGCTATATCGTCCCGGTGCAGGATCCACGCACCGATCAGTTGATGTACAGCATCGGCGCCGTCTCCGAATACCCGGATACCAGCGAAAGCACCCGCGTCACCGCCGGCGTTGCGTACACGCAGTCGAACGGAATCTGGCGCCTGACCGAGGGGCGCATCGCCGGCTGGCGCAGTACCTACGGGCTCAATTACTGGCGTGAGCGCTGGGAGACCGGCAGTGAAAACGGACGCACGACATTGATCTTGCCGACGGTGAGCTGGATGTACCTCAACACGGACAACCGACTCGTCACGAGCCGTGGCTGGCGTGCCCAGCTGGACCTGCGCGGCTCCAGCACGTCGCTGGCCTCGGACGTGACCTTTGGGCAGGCACGCCTCCAGACAAAACTCATTGAGCCACTGGGCGATCGCGGCCGGGTCATCGCCCGTCTGGAGGCGGGGGCGACCTGGACCGACGATTTTTCAGTGTTGCCGTCGAGCCTGCGTTTTTATGCCGGTGGTGACCAGAGCGTGCGAGGTTATGCCTACAATTCCCTCGGTCCCAAGGACCTCAATGGCCAGGTGATAGGCGGACCAAATCTGCTCGTTGGTAGCCTGGAGTATGAGCATCGTATTCTCGAGAAATGGAGCCTGGCCACGTTCTATGACGTCGGCAACGCCATGGAGGGATTCGATGGCCCGTATTTCAGCGGTGCCGGTGTGGGGCTGCACTGGAAGTCGCCCATCGGGTTGATCCGCCTGGATGTGGCTGTCGCACTGACGCCCGAGGACCGTCCTTGGCGTCTCCATGTGGTGATCGGTCCCGACCTGTGAAGCGCACACTGCTTGTCTTCGCCGCCATCCTGGCCGTACTCGTGCTTGGGATGACAGCACTGATCTCGAGTGACGGGGCATTGCGCTGGGTGTTCGCGCGGGTTGCCGCCACAACCCCCGGTGAGTTGCGAGTAGAGACATTGCAGGGCAATTTGCTGGGCCCGATCCACGCGCGCAATATCGTTTATCGGGATACGCACACCAGCTTTCACATTGGCGAGCTGGTGTTCGATTGGCAGCCGGCTGCGCTGTTGCGCGCGACTTTCCGCATCACTCGCCTCGATATGGATGATATTCAGCTGGACCGGCGTAGTACACCCGCGAGTGCTGCTCCATCGCAACGATTCGTCCTACCGATGCGTGTGGAGCTGGACTCGGCCCGGCTGACCCGTGCGGCGTTGACACTTGATGAGGGAGAACCGTTGACGCTGGCACGCGCTGAGTTGAGCGGCAATGGATTGGGGACAAGCTTGCGGCTGGAAAAATTTCAACTGGAAGCCGAGCGGTACACTGTTTCATCCGCGGGAAGTCTCGAGTTGAAACCACCGTACCGGGTCGATCTCGATCTGCACTGGTTCGCGCGCCTGTCAACGCTTGCACCGATCTCCGGCAATGGTTGGGTGCGGGGCGACAGTCGCGCACTGGCAACCGAACAGCAACTGGCCCCTCCGTGGGACACACGTCTCAAGGGGGCGGTGAACGACTTGTTCGGCACCAGCCGCTGGCAGGCAACCCTGACAATCAACGGTCTCAATCCGGCGATGTTACAGAAAAGCTGGCCGGTGGCCGCCCTGCACGCCGAGCTCGAGGCCGAGGGAGATCTCCGGCAACTTGCCGCACACGGTCGTATCGGGGTCACGCATGCTGGCCGTGTGCTCGATGGCGAAGTGGATGTCCGTGCGACGGAGTCCGGTGTGACGCTAGAGGCGCTGACGCTGCGTGAGCGTGATGGCGAAGCCATGGCAACCGTTATGGGTACGTGGCAACCGGGGGCGGTCGCGCCGCTGGCACTGAAAGGCACCTGGAGATCACTGCGCTGGCCCTTGACCGATACGCTCCAGGCGCTCAGCCCGAAGGGACAGCTCACGATCGATGGTTCCTTCCAACGCTATCACCTTGGACTCGACGGGATGCTGGAGCTGGCGGGTTCGGTACGCACCCGACCGATGCATGTCGCCGGCGATCTGACGGCCGCGGGCGAGCAATACACGCTGCAGGGTTTCAGTCTGAGTGGCGGCCAGGCGAAGTTCACGGCAAGCGGGCACGTCGATCAGCATTGGGGCCTCGCGTGGCAACTGACGGCACCGAATCTTGGTGAGGCGTTGCCAGACGCCAGTGGTCAGGTGACGGCGAGTGGCCGGTTTAGTGGTGCACGTCACCAGCCGATGATCAGCATGCAAATCAATGCACGGGATTTCGCCTGGCGGGATGATCGGATTGCCAAGCTGGACTCAATCATTGAAATCGATCTTGCCGATCAAACGGACTCGTATCTGACCTGGCAGACCGACGGGCTCCGGGTACGCGATGTCATTCTCGATCACCTCGAAATCGCTGCACACGGGAGGAGGCACGCTCATCAGCTGAGTGCCAGCCTGCGACATGCCGATATGGACGCATCCCTGCAGGCCTCCGGCAGTCTGCGGGAACGGCGTTGGTATGGTTCGTTGCTCGACAGCGAGTACGGCAATTCCCGCATCGGCCGCTGGCATCAGCGGGAAGCCGCAACGATCGAGATTGGAGGCGATGCCTTCGCGCTCATGCCGCTGTGCCTGGACCAGGAGACACACCACATCTGTGTGAATGGAGCGTGGCGCCAGGCACAAGGCGGGCAAGCCAGCGTTCAACTTGCTGGTGTGCCGCTCGCGCTGCTTGAGCCGGTCATCGGTGAAGCGCAACTCGAAGGTCGCGTGGACGGACAGTCGCATCTGACCGTCAAGGCCAACGGCGAGCTGAATGGCGAACTCGCCGTGGCCACGAGGGCAGGAACGTTGCAGCTGGGGGAGTCGACGACGGCCATTGGTTTCGACCACATCATGCTCCAGGCTGCCGCGGCAGTTGACCGTTTGCAGATGAAGGCGGCGCTCACGCTGACGAATGCCGGTGCCGCCCATGCGGAGCTGGACATGCCGTTTGCGCCATTCAAGGCCAGGCCAGCCGGCGAGCAAGGACTGCGGGGAACGCTACAGGCGCAGCTCAATGAGATGGAATGGCTCACCCTGTTTGTGCCGGAGCTGCTGCAGCCGCGCGGGCGCCTGCAGCTGCAGGCAGAATTGGGTGGGCGGATTGACCAGCCGGAGGTCCGGGGCGAGGCCAAACTGGAAGCGGGCCGTGCCGGGATTGCCGGTCTCGGCATCACCTTTGAAGACGTGCGCGCGAGTGTCCGCAGCGATGGAGCGCGTCGCCTCATTGTCCAGGGGGAAGGGCGTTCGGGACCGGGCACGCTGAAGATCGATGGACACGTCGAGCTGGGTGCCGAGATGCCATGGCGCGCGCAGCTTCAGTTACAGGGTCAGGACGTCGAGGCCATACACTTGCCCGAGTACACCCTGGTCGGTTCTCCCGACATACAACTCAAGGTGCAACCACGTGCCCTGGAGCTGGACGGCACCATGAATGTGACGCGCGCACTGGTGGCCCCTCGCGCATTGCGCGCCGGTGCCAAAAGTTCGCCGGATGTGGTTGTGCTCGGGGACGGTCCGGAAGTTCGAGAGGAACGCACGGCCGTGACCGCCAACGTACGCGTGATACTTGGTAAACAGGTGCGTGTGTCAACCTATAATGTTGACGCGTTTGTTGAGGGGGATATTACCTTGCACGACAGGCCCGGCCAGCCGACGATGGCGAGTGGTGAGCTGCGGGTGGAGCGTGGCACCTATCGCGCCTATGGCAAGGATCTGAACATCGACCGCGGCCGCCTGATCTTTACCGGTGGGCCGGTCGACGACCCGGATGTTGATTTACGTGCCGTACGACGTGTGGAAAACGTCACCGCCGGCATACAGGCGAGCGGTCGCTTGCAGAAGCCGGAAGTGACCCTGTTCTCGGAGCCGCCGCTCGACCAGACCAACATCCTGTCGTACATCGTCTTTGGTACATCGGCACAGCAAAGTGGCAGCTCGGAAAATGCCTGGTTGACCCAGGCCGTCTCGGCGCTCGCGCTTGCCACAGGCGAAGGCGTAATGCGAGGCGTGGGGGGTGCGTTCGGTATCGAGGATGTGCGGATCGCGAGCACCGCCGGTGCCACCAGCGTGATGCTGGGCACCTACCTGTCGCCGCGCCTGTACGTGTCGTATGGGATTGGCCTGTTTGAGACCGGCAACAGCCTGCGCCTGCGCTACGATCTCAGTGAGCACTGGCAGATTCAGACCGACACCGGCGAGAACACGGGTGCCGACATCCTGTACAAGATCGAACGCTGACACTGAACCACCGCCAGTGTGCGCGATAACGGGTTTGTGTGACCGGACGATTGGCGATGACTTTCGAGAACGGTGGTGCCTATACTGCCCGGATTGCGGGTCATGGCGTCTTCATCGAAGTCACGTGCCTGTCCTGCAGTTGAGTCTCGGGAACATTTCATTGGCAATGCTAAGGAGGCCAGTCATGAATCGGTATCTATTGGTTTCGGTGGTTGTGGTGATGTCCGCGGTGATGAGCGGATGTGTCAGCACCGGCAAGTACGAACAGCTCGAGGCCGACAAGAATCAGGAGATTGCCGGCTTGAAGAAGGACAAGACCTCGTTGCAACAGCAGGTTGCGGCGCTGGAACAGCACAAGGCGGCGCTGGAAACCACCAGCCAGCAGCGCCAGGCGCAATATGACGCCCTGGTGAAGAAGCTTTCGTCCGAAGTGGAACAGGGTCAGCTCAAGGTGCGGCAATACCAGAATATGCTGACCGTGGACGTGGCCGAGCAGATCTTTTTTGACTCCGGACGCGCGGTGCTGAAGGACAGCGGCAAGGAGGTGCTGAAGAAGGTCGGGGAAGCACTCAAATCCTACGAGAACAAGGTGATCCGGGTCGTGGGATATACCGACAACGTGCCCATCTCCAAGTCCATCCAGAACGTCTACCCGACAAACTGGGAGTTGTCGGTGGCGCGCGCCACCAATGTCGTGCGCTTCCTGCAGGACGTCGGTGTGCCACCCGAGCGTCTGGTCGCGTCCGGGCGTGGCGAGTTTGCCCCGATTGCCCCGAACGATACTCCGGAAGGGCGGCAGAAAAACCGCCGCATCGAGATCATCCTGATCGATCAGAGCCTGTCCGAGGAGATGTCCAAAAATCGGTGATCGCCGTTTCCGACTTGCGCCCGCCGCCGATCACCTTGCGCGGCACATGATTCATGTTTCGATGATTTGGTTATTTCTGATAATTACAGGTTGTCTGCCACCTCTGATGCCTGTCAGGTGAGGCAGACAACCTTAGCGTTTCAGCCAGCGCCAGATCAGGTAGATCCCCAGTACCACTTCGATCACGCCGAGGCCCATGACGGTCCCACCCTCCAGGATCGGGGAATCCCCAAGACGTACCTTGCCGTATAGTTTCTGAGTCCACACGTGTTGCAGGCCGGCGTAGACGAGAATACCGCCAATGACGATCCAGGCGTAGCGGTGGATGTTCGTGTTCTTTCGCATGCAGCGTCCTGATGTCATTCCACGTTAGTGCCGGCCTTCGATCTGCCAGTAGCGAAACACCACTTCGGCAGCATTGGGCAGGGCATCGCACAGCTGTGCATACACCGGGTCCGGCAGGCCGCGAATGTCAGCCAGCTGGAAGATCAGGCGCAACGGGACGTGCAGGGTGGCACGGGCGCTGCGCGACCAGCGCTCACTGAACAGGCCGAAACCGGAAACGAAACCGCGACACCAGTGTTGCGCATCAGCATGCATACCGCCGGCGCGGTCACGCACGGTTTCGAATACCGGCCGGTAACCGGATTCGCTGCTCAGGCTATGTTCGATCTCACGAAACAGCCGCAGTGCCAAGCCGAGCATTTCATTGGCTTCGTCGCCGTTTTCGAACACCGGCTCATCAAACATGAGCCGCAGCCATTCCGCGGGCTCCAGGCGCTCTGGCCCGCTCGCCACGGCGGTGAGAAATCCGTGCGCGTAGGACAGCCCCATGGCTTCCTTCCCGCAGGCTGTGGTATGCAGAAAATGATCGAGGCGCGCGAGATCTGCCGGATTCAGCGGCTGGGCATGTTCAGGAAGCATGTGGGCATGCTCGCGCAGCGTTGCAGCAGGGTCAAGCCGCGGTATGGCTGCCGTTTCACTGATTTCCCGCTGGTCCTTTTCGCCACGCCTTCCGGTTACAGGCGTCGTGTGTGGCGAGCGGTCCCCGGCGTGTCGACATTCAGCAGTATCACCTCGATTTCCTCGGTGATTTCCTCCTGGCGCAGTGCGCGGCCGCGGCGAGCAAGCTCTTCGCGCCGTTCATCGAGATGGCGCAGCGCAGCCTCCAGATGCTGCACGCGTTTCTGGTTTTCCGCCATCAGCGAGGTGTAGAGCACCTCGGACAGCACGGCAAACAGATATTGGTCGAGTAGCTTGGCATACAGTACCGAGGGGGGAAGCTGGAGTTGCGGCGGAAGACCCGTGCGCGGTAGTGCCGGCAAGTTTTCAAACGGAGGAAACAGCGTGCGCTCGCGCAGTTCACCGCCCTCGTTACCGTGATAGATCACGATTAGTGACAACGGCCCATTGGCCTGTTGGACGCTGGCAATCGATTGCGCCAGGGTGTCCAGTACATTCGCCACCTGCTCCGTGGCACCCGCGCCGTCCAGGGCCGTGATCGGCACCACGTGTTTATCGAGGCGAGTATTCAGGCGGTGTCCCACAGCCAGGATGGCATCGGCCTTTTTGGGGCCCCCCGACGGTGGTAGCGCTTGCACAAGGCGGTCGTTGAAATCTCCGCAAAACCCGCGCTCGGATCCGATCAGGACATAAGCCTGAGTGGAAAGCGCCGCGGCGGAGCGTGCCTTTGGAAAATGACCGAGTAAATCGGCCGCCATGGCTTCGATGTCGGTCACCTGACGCTGCTGGATGGCGAGAAAGCGTGCGAGCTTGTGGGTTTCCATGGTGGCGAGTGTCTTCATGGAATGCATGACCTCATGGATTTCATCGAGGCTGTGCAGGTGCTGCTCAACTTCTCGCCGTGCGCTCATGTCGGTGACTTCCCATGGTTCATCCAGCGTGCCACCGCCTGCGACCATTGTTCGCGAGGGCTCTCGAGGGAAAGATCGGTGTCACGCAGGACCAGTGCGAGTTCGCCCAGCCGACCGGCAACGGTCTCCGGTTCGGCGTCGTCGAGCAGTCCGTCATTGAACGCCACCATCCATGCCATTTGAAACAGTACCGGCAGGGGTGTCAGACGATCCTGTTTCAGGCATTCGCGCAGCACGCGTCCGCGGCGGATGGCCTTTTCGATCGNNTCCTGCTTGATGCGCGGATGCTGGGCGGCGCCGCCGATGCGGGATACCGATCGGCTGATATCGATGGCCGGACGAAACCCGCCGGCAAACAATTCGGCATCAAGGTAAATCTGTCCATCGGTGATCGAGATCAGATTGGTCGGAATGTAGGCGGCAATCTCGCCTTGCTGGGTTTCGATGATCGGCAGGGTGGTCATGGAACCGCCACCGTGCGCCGCATTCAGGCAGGTGGAACGTTCGAGAAGCTGGGCATGCACCGAAAAGATGTCGCCCGGATAGGCTTCGCGGCCCGGCGGCCGGCGCAACAGCAGCGACAACTCGCGATAAACCCGGGCATGGGTCGACAGGTCGTCGTACACGACCAGCGTGTCATAACCCTGTTCCATCCATTGTTCGGCAATGCTGCAGCCGGCGAACGGCGCCAGATATTGCATGCCGGGCAGGGCGCTCGCCTCCGCGACCACGATCGTGGTGTACTCGAGCGCACCGGCCTCGCGCAGGGCATCGATTGTCGCCACCATCGTTGAGCGGCGCTGGCCAATCAGCACATAGACGCAGTAGACATTCTTGCCGTGCTGGTTGATGACCGCATCGATGGCGATCGCGCTGCGTCCAATGCCACGGTCGCCGACGATCAGTTGGCGCTGTCCCTGACCGATCGGAATCAGTGTGTCGATGATCTTCGAGCCGGTGTACAGCGGGCGGTTGACAAAGTCTCGCTCGATGATGGCCGGTGCGCGCCGCTGCAAGGCGCGCCGTTCACGGGTGTCCTGGGCGGGACGCCCGTCGAGTGGCGACCCAAACGGATCGACCACCCGCCCGCGCAATGCATCGCCCACCGGGATGGCGAGCGGCTGGCGCGCCACCTGCACACGGGTGCCGGCCGTCAGGGCGGACGTCGCGCCCAACAGCACGGCCCCGACACGCTCGATGGTCAGGTCAAACACCAGGCCAAGGCTGCCGTCGTCGAAATCGAGCACATCGTCGATCGCCGCCGAGGGCAGTCCGTCGATCCAGGCAATTCCGTCACCCACCGACACCACTCGCCCTTGCTCGCGAATGTCGAGGCGCAGGGCATAGCGGCCGACCCAGCGCGCCTGCCGGGCCAGTGGTCCTTCGGCGAGCTCAGTCAGTGGTTGTGTCATGGCTCAGTTCGGCAAATCCCTGCAGCTCGTCCTGGAGATTGGCGCGCAGCACCCACGGACCGAGTGTGATGCGCACCCCGGCGATCAGTGCCGGGTCTTCGTGAAAACGACAGGTGACGGGACGCTCAAACAACGTGCCGAGCGCCGACTCGATTTGCCGGCGTGTCCCGGCCTCCAGCGGGTGGGCGCTCTGTACCTCGGCTTCGTTCGGGTGGTTGGCAGTTTCCTGTCGCAACGCGGTCAGTTGTGCTGACGGCAGGTTCCGAATCTCATCGAGCATCCATTGTACGAGGCGCGTTTCCAGGTCCGGACCACTCAGCCGGCCCAGCAGCTTGGCGGCAAACCGCGCACTCTGGACCAACGCCTGTTGCTCGCTGCGACGCTGGGCTTCCACCAGGCGGCGCTCGTCGGCGACTCGCGCCTTTTCTCGTTCGCTCTGGACTTCCGCCTGCAGGGTCTCGAGCCGGCGCTGTCGTTCGGTGTCGAGTTCATGCTGCAGCGATTCACGGGCCACAGCCCGCTCCTGCTCCCAGTCCGCGACGCGGCCTTCGTATTGCTGCTTGAGCGACTCGGCGGAGTGACGGGTTTCCTCGGCCTGGGTGACGGTCGCCTCGATCCCCGCCCTGCGCTTGGCAATGATGTCCAGCACGGGCTGGTACAGGAAGTGCTTCAGGATCCAGACCAGGACCAGGAAGTTGACGATCTCAAGAATGATCGTGGACCAGTCGATTTGCACGTGTCGTCCTCCGGCTCGGGTGACGGTTACTTGACCAGATACTCAAGCAGCGGATTACGGAACAGAATGATGAGCGCGATCACCAGCACGTAGATCGCCAGTGATTCAATCATCGCCAGTCCGATAAACAGGGTGCGCATGATCGAACGTTCGGCTTCGGGCTGGCGAGCCAGGGCGTCGAGCGCCGCCGCGATGGCCCGGCCCATCGCGAACGCCGGCAGCAACACCCCGATCGCGATTCCGAGCGCCGCGGCCACGGTTGAGGCCGTGGTAAACCAGGTCATGTCGTTCATGGTGTCTCCTTGTTTTGAACAGCAGTACGTTGTTGTGCCTCCAGTCCGCCGGCAATATAGATCAGGGCCAACATGCCGAAGATGTAGGCCTGCACCAGTGCCTCGATGATGTGCAGCATCAGGATCGGGATGGGCACGAGGAAACCGGCCACCAGCAGGATCAGCAGNNGCCGCCATTTCCAGGCTCATGATGTTGCCGAACAGGCGCACGGCCAGCGCCACGGTGCGCGTAATTTCACTGATCAGGTGGAACGGCAACAGAATCGGGCTGGGCGAGAGGTAATGGCGCAAATAGGCACGCAGTCCCTGGGCGCGAATGCCAAACCAGTGGACCGAGAGAAACACCAGCAGTGCCAGCGCAGCGGTGGCAGACAGGTCGCCAGTCGGTGAGTGCACACCCGGAATGAGCCCGGCGAGATTGGCGACCACCAGGAATACCCACAGCGTTCCAATCAGCGGCAGCATGTGGCGTGCCTGTGCCGGGGCCACGGCCGCGATGGCCGCTTCGAGCGTCACCACCACGCCCTCGATTGCAGTTTGCAGCACCCCGGGACGCAACGACAGCCGCCGGGTCAGCAATACGGACAGCAACCCGAGAGTCGCCATGATCACCCAGGTCGTGACCACCGTCGCGGTGATGGCAACCGGACCGAGCTGCCAGACGGTTGCGATTCCCAGCGGTTCGCCTTGCATCATCGCTCCCGGATGAACAGGTAAACGTTGACGGCGCCAAGGAACACGCCAAGCAGAATGAGGCTGACCGTCCAGCGGATCGAGTAACCGGCCACCAGGCTGTCCAGCCATCTGCCGAGGTAGGCGCCACCGATCACCGGCAACACCAACAGCAGTCCGAGTGTGCCGATGAACACAGTCTGTGCCAGCAGGGTGTTGCGTTCCGACTCCGCCTTGCGCAGTCGCCGTGCCTGTTGTTCCAGGCGTTGTCGCAGGCGTTCGTCTTCATTCACTTCGGCCCCCTCAGCTCGCGGCCAATTTGCCACAGGCGTTTGAGCAGGTATTCCTCCATGACGCGCAGGCTGTTGCGCACGCTACGCAGCGACTGTTCTTCCGCCAGCAGCTCTTCCTGCAGGGTCCGGCTGATGCGCTCGTAGTCGGTGTCGAGGACATAGCGGCGAGTCGTGAGTGTCAGCCGGTTGTCGACGAAATACACCAGCGCCCGCGGAACGGCCAGATACTGCCATGGCGCGTCGCCGATCCGGAAGCGGGCCAGTCCAAATTCCAGCGCGGTCAGAAACCGTTCGTGTCGGGCGTGCAACCCGAAACTGCCGGAGGCGTCCTCGCCCACGAAACTGGTCACGCCGTCGAAGCGTTGCTCGAGTTCCGCCGCGCGCAATTGCAGGGTAAAACCGTTCATGCATGCTCCTTGATAATGGAGCCGCGCATGTAGCATTGTTCTTCGCTCAGGTCGTCATGGTGGCCGAGCAGGAACGCCTGGCAGTCGGCCAGGGTTTCGGTCAGCGATACGGTCACGCCCGGTAACCCGGTATGCCCGGCGGTGACGAAGAATGGCTGCGTGAGGTAACGCTGCAGCTTGCGGGCGCGGGCGACGATGCGTTGGTCCTTCGGTGACAGCTCTTCGATCCCCAGCATCGCGATAATGTCCTCGAGTTCATGATAGCGCGCCAGATGTTCGCGTACGCCCTCGGCCACGTCGTAGTGCAGATTGCCGAGTATGTGACGATCCATCGCCTTGCTGCCGGAATGCAGTGGATCGACTGCCGGATAGATGCCTTTGCCGGCCTGGGTGCGCGACAGAATGACCGTGGTGTCGAGGTGACCGAGGATCGTGCTCACGGCCGGATCGGTCATGTCGTCGGCCGGTACGTACACGGCTTGCACCGAGGTGATCGCGCCGTGTTCCGTGGACAGGATGCGGTCTTCGAGTTCCGCGACTTCGGTCATGAGGGTCGGCTGGTAGCCAACCGTGGCCGGCATGCGTCCGAGCAGGCTCGACACCTCGCTGCCGGCCTGAACGAAACGGAACACGTTGTCCATCACAAACAGAACTTCGCGTTGCAACGCGTCGCGCAGGTACTCAGCATAGGTCAGTGCCGAGAGCCCGACACGGAACCGCACGCCAGGTGATTCGTCCATCTGCCCGAACACCATCACGGTCTGCGGCAGCACCCCGGCCTTGCGGATCTCATGCCACAGTTCGTGCGCTTCGCGGATGCGCTCGCCGACCCCGGCAAACACGTTGACGCCGCCGTGCAATGCGGCAATGGCATGCATGAACTCCATGACCAGAACGGTCTTGCCGACGCCGGCACCGCCAAACAGCCCGGTCTTGCCGCCCTTGACGAATGGACAGAGCAGGTCGATTGCCTTGATGCCGGTTTCGAGAATTCCGCTCGCTCCGCGTGCCTCATGCAGTGCGGCCGCCGGCGCATGAATATTGCGGAATCCATCGTGTGCCAGATCTTCGCCACCGTCGAGCGGTTCGCCAAAAAAATTGAGCAGACGTCCGAGACAGGTCTGGCTCACCGGCACGTGCAGTGGGGCGCCGGTATCGTAGACGGGCATGCCGCGCTGCAGCCCGGTGGAATAATGCAGGGTGATTGCCGCAGCGTGATGAGGATCGAGATGCTGATGAACCTCGAACAGGTAGGTTTCGTTGCCAACCGCCGTGGCGAGCGCGCGGCGCAAGGGCGGCAACCGGTCACAGGCGATGACCGCCACCGGCCCATGAACTTCGGCAATCGTCCCAACCGGCGCCGCGGCACCGGGTGGACTGGAGGATGAAGTAGGCATGAATAGGCTTGCCACGGCCTGATGGCCGCTAGTGCTACCCTAACACCGCGGTCGATTTTGATTGATTGACGTACATCAATAAAACTATTGCGATCCAAGTCGGTCAAATGTTGCACCAGAGATGGCCGTACCCGTTTGTCTGTGGTGAGATAACCCGGCAAACAAATCCGATCATTCAGGACCGACGCCATGCACAACAAGAACGGTCGTGATAGCCAGCGACTCAGTGCGAAAATACCGACCCCGGCCCATCCACGCCAGCGACGCAAGCCGCTGCCCGGGCATGAGCCGAAACCGGTGCATGAAGATGCCGACGCGCCGCGCCGGGTGCAGGCGATACTGGAAAGTCCGAGCTACCTCGAAGGGGACGAGGATGTGGCCTTCCTTAACCTCGACGAGACCCGCGGGGTACGGCTGCAGATCGATTACGCGAAGCCGGAGTTGCTGCTCGGCCAGCATCATGTCCGCCACACCATCGTGGTATTCGGCAGTACCCGCATTCCCGAGCCGGCATCAGCCGTGCGTGAGGTGCAGTTGCTGCGTGAGCGCCTGGCCGCCGAACCCGACACTCCGGAACTTCGCCAGGCGCTGGCCATTGCCGAACGCCTGCAGGCAAAAAGCCGATACTACGAAGTGGCGCGCGAATTCGGCCGCCTGGTGGGCGAGGCTGGCAAGAACAGCATCGACGGCAATCTGGTGGTGATGACCGGCGGCGGCCCGGGCATGATGGAGGCCGCCAATCGCGGTGCCTACGACGTCCAGGCCAAATCCGTCGGGCTGAACATCAATTTGCCGCACGAGCAGTATCCCAATCCGTACATCACACCGGAGCTGTGTTTCCGTTTTCATTACTTTGCGCTGCGCAAATTGCATTTCCTGTTGCGCGCCAAGGCGCTGGTGGCGTTCCCCGGAGGCTATGGCACGTTTGACGAGCTGTTTGAAACCCTGACCCTGATTCAGACCCGCAAGATCCCGCCGCTGCCCGTGGTGCTCGTGGGGGAGGACTACTGGCGGCAAGCCGTGAATTTCGATTTCCTGGTGGAGGAAGGCGTGATCGATGCCGAGGATCGCGAACTCTTTTGGTACGCCGAAACCGCCGACGACATCTGGCAGGGCATTCTGCACTGGCACCGAATGAGCGGCGCACCGCTCCTGCCCATGCCCTGAAGGCGCCAGCCCACAGGAGGCAGACATGAAAATCTCATTCCACGGGGCCGACCAGGATGTGACCGGCTCCTGCCATCGCATCGAGTGTGCCGGCAAGCAAATCCTCATCGATTGCGGGCTCTACCAGGGAGGACGCGAACTGGATGAAGAGAACGCCGAGCCGTTCGGATTCGATCCGGCGAAAATCGATTATCTGTTGTTGACGCACGCGCACCTCGATCACTGCGGGCGGATTCCGTTGCTGGCGACGCGCGGATTTCGCGGCGAGATCATCACGACCGCCGCGACCCGTGAGTTGGCACGACTGGTCATGCTGGATGCCGCGCACCTGCACGAGGAAGAGGCGGAACACCGCAATCGTCACCATCCGCACCATGGTTCCAGCCATGCGCCCGTGGTCCCGCTGTACACCACGCTGGATGCACTCAATGCCCTCGAATATTTCGGGCGCACCGCGCGCTACGGCGAACCGCTCGACCTTGCGCCCGGCGTACAGGTGACGTTCGTCGATGCCGGGCATATCCTCGGCTCGGCCAGTGTCACCCTGCAGCTGGACGAGCATGGGCAGCGGCGCACGGTGGCGTTCTCCGGAGATCTCGGCAACGCCGGCCGACCGCTGTTGCGCGAACCGGTACCGCCGCCGCACTGCGATGTCGTGGTGATGGAGACCACCTACGGTGACCGCCGGCACAAGCCCATCGGGCCGTCGGTGGAGGAGCTGTACGTCGCGATCACTGAAACTTTTGCGCGTGGCGGCAATGTCGTGATACCGACGTTTGCGCTTGAACGTGCCCAGGAGATTCTTTTTTTCCTGCGCGCCGGTGTCGACCAGAAGCGGCTGCCGCGCACCATGCAGGTGTTCCTGGACTCCCCCATGGCGATCTCGGCGACCAAGATTTTCGAACATCATCCGGAGTGCTACAACGGCGGGATCGGTGCCGAGCTACGAGCCGGCCAGGATCCATTTGTCTTGCCGGGACTGCACTTCACGCGTACGGCCGAGGAGTCGATGGCGATCAACCGGTTGGCCGGCGGTGCCGTGATCATGGCCGGTTCCGGAATGTGCACCGGTGGGCGGGTGCGCCATCATTTGAGTCACAACCTGTGGCGGCACGAGGCGAGCGTGGTGTTTGTCGGTTATGCCGGACGCGGCACCCTGGCGCGACGGATCATTGACGGGGCCAAGCAGGTACGCCTGTTTGGCGAAGAGGTTCCTGTGCATGCCAGCATTCATACCATCAATGGTTTTTCCGCCCATGCCGATCAGCCGGAGCTGCTCGCCTGGCACCGCGCGATCCACCCGGCGCGTACCTTCCTTGTGCACGGCGAAGCCGCAACCATGCTCGATTTCAGCCACTTGCTGACGGATACCCAGGTCGTGATTCCAGAGCGTCATCAGAGTTTTGGTCTCTGACGTTCGGTTAATCGTGGTTTGGCAATACACGCGGATTCAGGGATCACGCATCGCGCGAAGAATTTCCCGGACGCAGCAGATGATCCGTGGAGGGCATGGCCGCCGCCCGTGCCGCGGCAGATGACCAACGGGGCAGCACCCGGAGTGTCGGCTTTTCACACAGTTCGGGGCCGATGGCTGTAAGATGGGAAGACCAAGAACACAATATCAGACCTCAGGAGACAGCATGACTTATTCCAGAATTTCAACAGCCGTAAGCGGCGTCGGCATTGTGGTCCTGTTGGCCGTCATCGCCCTGACCGGTTGCAATCGCAATACCGAGCCCGTGAGTAACGCACCGCTGGTTACTACAGGTGAGTCTGCGGAGTATCCGATGGCGGCCTCGGCCCCGGAGTCAGCAGCCAATCCGACCTCCGGCCTCAAGGTAGTCGTGTCCCTGAGCCCGGCAGTCGCCAGCAAGGCGGCACCGAATGATGTAGTGTTTATTTTTGCGCGCGCTGCCCAGGGTCCGCGCATGCCATTGGCGATTGTTCAGAAGCAGGTGAAGGATCTCCCGGCGACGATCGTTCTGGATGACAACCACTCCATGAGTCAGGAGATGAAGTTGTCGAGTGTGCCCGAGGTGGTCGTGGTGGCGCGTGTATCCAAATCAGGAATGGCCGGTGCGCAGGCCGGTGACCTGGAGGGCATGAGCCAGCCGCTAAAACGCGGCACCCAGTCCGTCAACATCAGCATTGCCAAGGTGGTGACCGGTAAATAGGGTGTTCTTGAACGTATCTCAACGGAGAATGGCTACAAAGAACAACTGAGATGAATCGCATGGGCGCAGGCCGGAAACGGTCCTCTCCATTTCGGCTCGTTGTTTCCCCGCATTGGGTGTATTGTCGGCGTCACCAGGACTGATCTGGCCACAATTCCTTCAGGAGTGATAACAATGAGCAAAGGCATGAACAGCAAGAAGCAAACCCGCAAGGCACCTGCCAAGACCATGTTGGAGAAACGCGCCGCCAAGAAGGCGAAGAAGGCGGGTAAGGGCATAATGCACTGAACACGCCGCGGTTGGTGCCGCGATGCCGGGAATCCGACCACTTTATTTCCAACACGAAGCATGGCTGACCTGCAACCGAAGAATCCCCTGCATGGGGTAACTCTGGAAGCCATCGTTACCCGGCTGGTTGAGCACTTTGGCTGGACCGAACTTGGCCGGCTCATTCCCATCAAGTCCTTCACCACCAATCCGAGTATCCCGTCCAGCCTCAAGTTTCTGCGCCGTACTCCCTGGGCCAGACAGAAGGTGGAGCAGCTGTATGTGCGCACGTTCGCGAAGCAGTAATCAGCATATCGGTGGCGTGTTCGGAGACTGGTCATGAAGCAGATGTCCGCTTCCTGTGAGCGCAACAGGGATCCGATCCTGGCGGTACTGCGCGAGGTGTTGCCAAACTCCGGACTGGTGCTGGAAATCGGCAGCGGCACCGGCCAGCACGCGGCGTATTTTGCGCCGCGCTTGCCGCACCTCCTCTGGCAGCCGAGTGATCTGGCCGGAAACCACGACAGTATTCGTGCCTGGGCGGCAGAGGCGATGGCGCCAAACTTGCGGGCGCCGTTGGTGCTGGATCTGCTCGCTGAACCCTGGCCGATCGCGCATGCCGATGCCATGGTGTGCATCAACACCGTGCACATTGTTGCCTGGGCGGGGGTCGAGAACCTGTTTGCCGCGGCACAGCGGTTACTGCCGCCAGGTGGATTGCTGTACGTATACGGTGCGTATCGCTATGCCACCCGTCCGCTGGAACCGAGCAATGAGGAATTCGACCGCTGGCTCAAGGGCCGCGATCCGCTCTCGGGTGTGCGCGACTTCGAGGCCGTGAACAGGCTGGCTGAACAAAACGGCCTGAAGCTGGCGGGCGACCGTGCCATGCCCGGCAATAATCGTTCGATCTGGTGGCAGAAGGCTTGATCGACCCATGATCACGGTGTGGTCGTCATGATCAAGGGTGAACGATTTAACGGCATCTCGCACCTGATCGGAGCCGGATTGGCAATCGCCGGTGCCGTGGTGCTGGTGGTGGCGGCCGCGCAGGATGGCGAGGCGCGGCGTCTCGTGGCCTTTAGTGTCTACGGCGCGACGCTGTTTCTGCTGTACCTCATCTCGACGCTCTATCACAGCTTGCCGGGGCGGGCGAAACGCGTTTTTCAGGTACTCGACCATCAGGCGATCTATTTGCTGATCGCCGGTACCTATACGCCGTTCACGCTGGTCACGCTCAACGGCCCGACAGGCTGGTGGCTGTTCGGCGTGATCTGGGGCCTGGCCCTGCTCGGCCTGGTGCTGGACGCCCTGCCGCGACGCGGCGCCCGTGTGGTGCCGTTTGTCATTTATTTCACGATGGGCTGGCTGGTGGTGCTGGCGCTCAATCCCCTGCTGGAAGCACTGCCGCGAGCCGGTTTCTACTGGCTGTTGGCCGGTGGACTCCTTTATACATTTGGAGTTGTGTTCTTTGCGCTCGATCGGCGCTACCCGTGGATGCACGGGGTATGGCACCTGTTCGTTCTGGCCGGCAGCATCAGCCACTATGTGGCGGTTCTCAGCTATGTATGATGGTCCGCCGTGTTTCAATCCCGGGTTCCGATCACGATGAAAAATTGCTCGACCTCCGCACACCCTCCGGCTAGGCCGAATTCACTGCAGCCGGTAAGATGGCGCTTCCGATTTCGTTGAAGGAAGCGCGAGGGTGCATATGCTTAGAGCGTTGAGCGTCATCGGGGTGCTGTGGGCATACAGTGCAAATCCGGCCTACAGCGCCGAACCACCGACTTTTGAACAATACAAGGTGAATGAACTCTTCGATAAGGCCCCGGCACCGGTTGACGTAAAGAGCCACCCGCGGGCAAAACGTTATCGGCAGGCGCTGTCCGCCAGCGCCAGCCAGGGACCGAATTTTGCGGGCCACTTCAGAATCGTCACCTGGGGCTGCGGTACGGCGTGCCTCGAGCTGGCCATCGTCGATCTCGAGAACGGGCACGTCATTTTTCCGAACAACTTGAAGCGCGATTACTACCAGGGGGTACGCGACGGGACCGAACCGTTCAGCTTCCGGAAAGACAGCGCCTTGTTGGTCGTTGCCGGCTCGCCGAACAATCGCGAACGGCTGGGATTGCATTATTTCCTGTGGAAGCCCGATGAACTGGTGGACATCTTCGAGATCAGGCACAGCTTCTCGCCGACTTACTAGGACTATCGCACCAAACCAGTACTTGCTGTGTGGTTGAAGGGGCGTGGATGAATGCGTAATGTCGGACGCTGGAGTGTGGTGAGACTGCAGCCAAACATCCCTCCGCGAACGACCGTCGCCAACTTCAGACCAGGATCCACATGCTGACCCGGAACCAACCCGCTCCCGACTTCAGTTCACCCAACCAGCACAACCGTACCATCTCGCTTGCGGACTTTCGCGGCAAGCAGCACGTCGTGCTGTATTTTTATCCGAAGGACGATACCCCGGGGTGCACCATCCAGGCCAACCAGTTTACCGCTTTGGCCGGTGAGTTCGCCAAGGCCGGTGCCGTGGTCATCGGGGTCAGCAAGGACAGCTGCGCCAGTCATCAAGCCTTTATCGATAAATACGGGCTGAAGGTGGACCTGCTCGCGGATACCGACGGCCAGCTGTGTGACCGTTACGGGGTCTGGCAGGAAAAGGAACGGAACGGTGAGAAGAAATGGGGCATCGTGCGCTCGACGTTCGTGATCGACAAGAATGGCATGCTGCAGGAAGCGCTGTACAACGTCACCGCCGACGGTCATGCACAGGCGATGCTCGAACGGATAAGGCAGCTCTAGACGAGTGACATGGTCATGCAAAAAAGAAACCGGCCATCAGGCCGGTTTCTTTTTTTTATCAGGAACGGGTGGTGAGGTCCCTATTCGCGTGGCAAGACAATACGTCACCGCCTGGATTGTCGCCCACGGATCCCGGAGTGTATCCGGCCGTTACTGCGCGCTGTAATTGCGCGCCTCGAGGCAGGCCTTCATGGCGCGGAAATAATCGGCGCGCTTGTCCCGGTACTGTTCACCCGACACGCCGCCACCCGGTTGGGTCGGATCGAATCCGGTCTGGCTTGCGGCCCAGCGATGGCATTCGTACCGGTCCTTGGCCTGCTGCGCCTCGCTCTGTCCACGCTTCGGGTAGATGTACAGCTGGTCCGTGCCGGCTTCGTCTTCGCGGACTTCCGCGGCCGGCGGCGGATCGGTGACCACATAGCTGCGGTATTCCGGGTACCAGGTGTAGTACACGCCGCCAGCATAGTAGTAAGGAATCGCCCCGACCCAGAGCGTGGTGTAGAACGGAGGCAGGATCGGCACGATGATCCCGACCGGCGGCAGTACGACGACGAAGCGTACACCGGAGGGCCGGTACCAGATACCGCTGTAGTAATAGTATGTGCCGTCACGATAGTGGATGACATGCCGTGTGGGTGGCAGTGATGGCACCACATAGCCCTTCGGTGGGTAGTAGTAGTTGTGGTGGTGGTGCTTGTCGAGCACATAGCCAGGCGGCGGGGGCTGGTGCACCGGTTCTTTTGCCCGTGCCGGCGCGGGCGGCGCTGTGCCGATCGGCGGCGGCCGGTACTGGCGAGCAGGCGGCGCCGGGACGGGATGTGGCGGTTGTGCATGCACCGGTGGTTGCGAACGCCTTTCCGGCGCCCGGTCGACCTCCCGGGGCGGTGCCTTGCGATAATCCTTCTTCATCTGCTGTTGCTCGGACCTGCCACCCCGGTCATCATCGCGATCGGCCCACACTGCAGGGACGAAGGCGATCACAGTGGCCATTAAGATCATGGTGCTCATCCGGCGAGAGAAGGTCATGGTCGTTTCCTCGGTGGTGATCATCGCAGGTTCGCAGGCGTGGCCGATTCAGCGTACCGTGTAGCCGCGGCCTTCAAGACAGGCGGTCATGGCGCGCCGGTAGTTGGCGGCCTGCTGTTCCAGCTCGGCGCGGCGCCGGGCTTCACGCTGGTCAACGCGCTGCTGTGCACGCGCCACCTCATCCGCGCGTGCAGATTCCGAAGTGGCGCCTGCAATGGTGCCGACCACCGCGCCGACGACAGCGCCTTCGGCGCTGTGCCCGGGTGACGCCACCACCGCGCCAATGACGGCACCCGTCACGGCACCCACGGCGGTATCCTGTCCGGGAGGGATTTGCGGCACCACTTCGATGCGTTGATGCGGAGCCAGATTCGGCTGGCTCGGATCGAATCCGGACTGTTTCACGGCCCAGAGATAGCACTCGTAGCGATCGCGTTCCTGCTGATCTGCGTTCTGTCCCCGGGTTGGGTAGAAATAGACTTGCGTCGGCGGGGGCGGGGTTGGCTGTGCACGCTCAGTCGCGGCTTCACGCGTTGGTGCCGCGCTACAGGCCGCCAGCAGCAGTCCGATGACCACAATCAGTAGAATCGCCGAGCAGCCGGGTGTCCCGGAACTCGGCCATGTCATGGGCTGTATCATCGACAATATCCTCCGTCGCTCAGAGTGTATTCCGGGCTACTCCGGATTAGAACCATACATTGGGTCGAAGTTCGAGCGATGCTGCTCGCGGTAATTCCCAGTCGATATAACGTGCTTGTTCGCAGACCGTTGACCGAAATGGCATAGTATTCGGAGCATGCTGCATGGTTAAGGATGTAGTGCGAAACGGACAGACAGTAACCCTGAGCATATCGCTGGGGTTTTTTGATTGAAGCCGGCAGCGATAGTGAGGGTACGGTTGCCTGGCCAGAATCGGGCGCGCAATATAAGTGGAATGGGATTCAGGAGGTCATCGGGTGAAGGTGATTGGCAGATTTCTGGCACGCGGCATTGATGCACTGCTGCCCATCGGGGTGACGGTGTATGTCATCTACTGGCTGGCCTACTATGGAGACAAGTTTTTCGGCGACCTGATCTACCCCATCGTTCCGGAGGACTATTTCTGGCCAGGAGTCGGCCTGATGGCCGGGGTATTGGCATTGTTGCTGGTTGGCTTGTTTGCCAGCATTCTGCCGGGGCGCCTGCTATTTGGAACGATCGAGCGGATCTGCATGCGCATTCCGCTGGTGAAAACCGTTTTCCGTTCGACCCAGGATTTCACCCGACTGTTCATCTCGCCGCATGAAGGCGACGAATTCGGCGAAGTGGTCTGGGTGCCGATCGGGGATCTGCATGTCATTGGCTTTATCACCCGCGGGCCGACGTACGGCGCCGCCAGTGCGAATGACCGGATTGTCGCGGTGTATATTTCCATGAGCGCCGGCATCGGCGGCTTCACGGTCTATCTACCGCGCTCGAAGCTCGAGCCAACCGGGCTGACGGTGGAGGAGGCCATGCGCCTGGTCATGACGGCCGGTGTTTCCACGACTGAACGGACGCGTGCCGAGCCGCCGCCGAGTGCCTAGACCTTTGTTGTGGCACGTTCATCAAACCTATAAAAACAGAGCAAGGGAGTGTCATGGCATCAAACCGTGCGCCGGATTTCTCGTTCAACTTCTTCGCAACCGTCACCGTCTGCCTGATGATGCTCGGCCCCATGGTCTCCATGGCGTGGGCGGACGAACCTCCAGGAGAAAGCGAGAGTATTTTTCGGTTGCGCAGTCACGAACCGAATCTGCTCGGCTACACCTGGGACGAGAGCGGGCAATTCATGGATTTCACGCTGTCGGTGAAATTCAAGATCTTCGAGCGCACGATCCGCAACTTCTCGCCGCCCAGCTCGCTGAATTTTGCGTTTACCGGACGCTTCGGCCAGTACTTCGAGCGCAGCTCCGCACCGGTGATCGGCAAGCGCTACAACCCGGAGCTGTTCTATCGGCACGATTCAGACGACAGCTATTGGGAAACCGGTTATGCACACGAATCCAACGGGCAGCAGATCACAACGCTGGCCGCTTACCAGCAGGCGCAGGCGACCCTCGAACGGCCGGAGTATGCCAATGACAACATCAGTCGTGGCTGGGATTATGTGCGTTTCACCTATCAAAGCCGCGTCCTGGAAAACCTCGGTGCCGAACATCCGGTGTTGCTGTGGGCGACCGGCAAGTGGTTTCTGGAAAACGGCTTGTTCCAGGGAAAACCCGAGGAATACAACGACTGGGAGAACGACCCCGAGGGCAAGCCCCGTAACCAGGTTGATGGCATCACCGCTGGCATCCGCTACATGCCGCGCACCAGCCTGTCATGGCTGCCGGTCGGCAATGTGTCCCTGACGTACACCACCGGCTACCGCGAGATCTTTCGCTATAACACGTTTCGTTTCGAGGCCGGAGTGAAGATCGTTGATCTTCCGCTCATATTCTGGGCATCGCATGGCTACAACAATGACCTGGCCCGCTATTACCGGGAACTTTCGGCGTGGGGCGTGGCGATCGAGATCGGCGCATTTTAATGTTCCTGGACCGGTCAACGTCCGAACCGGTCCGGCGTTAAAGCGTAGACCCAACCAACGTGGAGAGCTGCCATGCGCATCACCCGCCTGTTGTCGTACCTGTTGTTGTCTTTCTCACTGACCACCCCGCTATTGGCGGCTTCCGATGAACAGGCCGCTCCTGGCGCCACGGCCGGTCAGGCGTGTCGTTCCGAAATCCAGAAGCTGTGTGGCAATACCAAACGCGGCGACGGACAGGTCCGGCAATGCATTGATCAACACCGCGCGGAATTCAGTCCTGCCTGCCAGCAGCAGATGGCAGAGCACCGGGAACGCGCGCAGAAAAAGGCCGAAGCCTGTCGCGCCGACGTCGAGCAGTTCTGCAAGGGCACGGAACCCGGCGGCGGGCGAATCAAGCGTTGTCTGAAGGACAACGAATCGAAACTGTCTGCTTCTTGCCGTGACAGTCTGGCCCGGCACGGTTCGCGTCCGCGCGACCGGCGCGATCCACAGTCCTGATCGGCACAACATACCGCCCGGTTCCCGGGCGCCCTGGCTTGTGCCAGATCAATTTCGCTTGTTGGAGCGCAAGAATTCCGGTTAGATCACAGGTGTGACGGGAGCGTTGCCGTTCCGCGGACAGCAGTCAGGGGGAGAAACATGAAGACATTTTGTTTTCTGGTCTTGGCGCTGATCGCCGGCTGCGGGACGCTGGCGCCGGTCGAGCCCACCACGGTCGTGCTCGGGACTGCCACCCCGGGCGGTGGCTTCGAACTCTATGGCCGGAATCTGGCTGAAGTGATCAACGAAGCCGATGCGTCACTGAAGATCGAGATGCGCGCCACCCGCGGCAGCGCAGAAAACCTGCCCCTGCTCGAAGCCGGCAAACTCGACATCGGGCTGGTCGAGGGAAATGCCGCACGTACGGCCTTCGATGGCGTCGATCGGCCGAAGACGACCTTGCGGATTGTGGCGGCCATGTATCCCGGCCCCGGCATGTTTGTTGTGCGTGCCGACAGTCCCTATCGCTCGATCGAGGATCTCAAGGGCAAGCCGGTCGCCTTCGGGACGCCGGCTTCGGGGCTTACCAAACTCGCACGTGATGTGCTGGATGGCCTGGGGCTGGTACCGGAGCGCGACTTTCAGGCAGTGTTCCTGGACAAGGCCGGCGACGGTCCGGCCTTCGTGCTGAACGGAAAAGTGGCTGCGTTGTGGGGTGGCGGGATCGGCTGGCCGGGCTTTACCAAGGTGGCCGCCGGGCCAGGCGGGGCGCGCTTCATTGTTCCGACGGCAGACGAGACCCGGCGCATCCAGGCGAAACACCCGCACCTGCGCTCCATGACAGTGCCGGCCGCAACCTATGCCGGCCAGGATGCACCGATCCATTCGCTTGGATTGTGGTCGTATGTTCTGGCACGTGCCGATCTGCCGGAGGATGTGGGTTATCGGTTGGCACGCGCTATTCATCGCGGCGAGGCGAAGCTGGCGGCGCGCCTGGCACAAGGCCGGTATACCACCGCCGCGAACACGGCAAGCGAGTCGCCACGGGCCGAGTTGTTGCATCCCGGCGCGGCGCGATATCTGCGCGAAATCGGCGACCTGCGCTGATCGCCGCTCAGGGGCTGATGAAGTCTGTCAGCTCAGCGCGGTACCAGGTTGCGCGTTGCACGCGCCAGACCTTGTCTTCACGTAAGACATCAATCTCGAAACGATGCAGGTCAGCGCGCAAACCGGGCAAGTCCGCTTCGGACGCGATCGGTGTTCCGGCCATGGCGACCAGCACCGCAGCGCGGCCGCGGTCAGGCTGCGGCAGCGTGATGGACACGATGCGGGTGTACAGGTGCACGGACTGGTTGCGCAGGAAGTGCACCCGCAGCAGTCCTTCCACGGCACGCTTGTTCTGCCCCTGATCATCGGCATATTGATCGGAAACCAGACTGCGCATGGTGCCGAGATCCTTTTGTTCGGCGGCGATCACGGCATTGCGGATCAGGGAACGAATCTGTTCCTCCGGACTCTCGCGCTGGCGGCTGCACGCCGAGCACAGGAGCGCCATGATCAGCAAGCACAGACCCGCCAGCCGGGCGGGGTACATCAGGGGTAAAGTCATCGGGAATGAATCCAGGTGCCTGGGATAATCATGGCACAGTCACAGGCACCGCGCGGCAGCCGTGCCGAACCGGGGAGTCCGGCGGTCGTAAACGACTATTTACCGCAGCGTGCGGTAGAGCGGGAACAGAATGGTTTCCTCGCACTCGATGCGTTGCATCAGGGCGGTACCGATTGCCAGGAACTCCGCCTGAAACATCGTGGCGCTCTGGTCGTCGAGCCGGATGGCGCTGTAGGTGCGCAGGAAATCCATGATCTCGCGGCTGTTGCTGTGCATGGCGCTGCGGTGCTGGCTGATGGCCGCCAGTCGATCCGGGTGGGTGGCAAACCGCTGTGAGAGATAAACGTAGAGTCTGGTCGAGGCCAACAGCAGGTGGTCCTGCAACGTAATGCGCAGTTCACCGAGCTTGCGTTTGACGCCGTCGTAATCGGCGCTGTTGAGCAAACCCTGGATGTGGGCGAACAGATCAAGAAAGCGCCGATGGTCGCGGCGCAGTTGCTCGATCAGCAGCGGGTCGTGGCCGATGCGAGCCCCGGGCGCCTGCGGACGTGCAGACGACCGGGACGCAGCCGGTTCCCTTGTTGGATCCTGAAACCATCCACGCAAAGCCATTTGATCCTTATCCCTAATCGCTTCCCGAATACCTGAGGTTAGCAGCCAGGCACGCGTTCTTTATTAGCGTTTGCTGGAGTCATTCCGAGCGACCGGTCTGAACTGGCCGGGATTTCCGTGGGTTAGGGATGTTCGGACGCTGAAGCCAGCCTCCCATAGCGGATGAAGTGTATACAGATCCAGACGAGTGGAACGGGGTGGTCCACAGGCCGATGCCACATGAAGTGAGTCTGAATCTGACCATTTCTCGGGGCCTGATAGATGGCCGGACAAACATCGCGAGCGTGTGTGAAGGCGCGCTGCGGGCAGGCTTGGTGGGCAATCCGGAAGTGTCTCCACAGAATCAAAACGGCCCCAAAGGGGCCGTTTTGATTCAAGGCTGGAACGGTTCAGGCGCTGGCCCGTTCGGCGCGCTTGCGGTCGGTTTCCTTCAGGTAGCGCTTGCGCAGGCGGATGTGGTGCGGAGTGACTTCGACCAGTTCGTCGTCCTCGATGAACTCGATGGCGCGGTCGAGCGTCAGCTGGATCGGCGGCGTGAGGATGACGGCTTCGTCCGAGCCGGAAGCGCGCATGTTGGTGAGCTGCTTGCCCTTCATGGCGTTGACCACCAGGTCGTTGTCGCGCGAGTGGATGCCGATGATCATGCCTTCGTACATCTCTTCGCCCGGGGCAATGAACATGCGCCCGCGCTCCTGCAGGTTGAACAGCGCATAGGCNNCCGTAGTGGTCGAAGGTCGAGTACAGCAATCCTGAACCCTGGGTGGCGGTGAGAAACTCGTTGCGGAAGCCAATCAGGCCGCGCGACGGGATCATGTACTCGAGGCGCACCCGGCCCTTGCCATCCGGTTCCATGTTCTGGAGGTCGCCCTTGCGCATGCCGAGCTTCTCCATGATCACGCCCTGGTGCTGCTGCTCGACGTCGACGGTCAGCGTTTCGTACGGCTCGTGCTGGATGCCGCTGATCATCTTCACGATCACCTGCGGGCGCGAGACACCGAGCTCGTAGCCCTCGCGACGCATGTTCTCGATCAGGATGCCAAGGTGCAGTTCGCCGCGACCGGACACGCGGAACTTGTCGGGGCTGTCGGTCTCTTCCATGCGCAGCGCGACGTTGGTGATCAACTCGCGCTCGAGGCGCTCGCGGATCTGGCGGCTGGTCACAAACTTGCCGTCCTGGCCGGCGAACGGGGAGTTGTTCACCTCGAAACTCATGGTCACGGTCGGCTCGTCGACGGTGAGTGCCGGCAGTGCCACGGCCGCGGCCGGATCGCAGAAGGTGTCGGAAATGTGCGGGTGCTCGATGCCGGTAATGGCGACGATGTCGCCGGCGGTGGCCTCCGGCACTTCCGTGCGTTCCAGGCCCATGAAACCGAGCACCTGCAGGATGCGGCCGTTGCGCGTCTTGCCATCGCGCTCGACCACGGTGATGTTCTGGCCAGGCTTCACACGACCGCGCTTGATGCGGCCGACGGCGATCGCGCCAACGTAGCTCGAATAGTCGAGGCTGATGACCTGCATCTGGAACGGCGCGTCGGCGTCGACATTCGGCGCCGGGACATGTTT
Source organism: Proteobacteria bacterium UBA6908 (assembly GCA_002451085.1). Lineage (GTDB taxonomy): Bacteria > Pseudomonadota > Gammaproteobacteria > Acidiferrobacterales > UBA6901 > UBA6901. The sequence goes on from DKBE01000044.1 coordinate 54,159, forward strand.
GATGATGGTCTCGAACAGCGGGGTCATGTCACCGTCGCGCACTTCCGGGTCGAGACCGGCATAGCCGTTGAGTGCCGAGGCATACACCACCGGGAAGTCGAGCTGCTCTTCAGTGGCACCGAGCTTGTCGAACAGGTCGAAGGTCTGGTCCAGCACCCAGCTCGGGCGCGCGCCCGGACGGTCGACCTTGTTGATGACCACGATCGGGCGCAGGCCGTGGGAAAAGGCCTTGCGGGTGACGAAGCGCGTCTGCGGCATCGGACCATCCATCGCGTCCACCAGCAGCAGCACGGAGTCGACCATCGACAGCACGCGCTCAACCTCGCCACCGAAGTCGGCGTGGCCCGGGGTGTCGACGATGTTGATGCGGTAATCGTTCCAGCGGATCGCGGTGTTCTTGGCCGTGATCGTGATGCCGCGCTCCTTTTCGAGATCGTTCGAGTCCATCACGCGCGTGCCGACCTGCTGGTGGGCGGCGAAGGTGCCGGACTGCTGGAGCAGCTTGTCGACGAGCGTGGTCTTGCCGTGGTCGACGTGCGCGATGATGGCGATATTTCGAAGCTTCTGGATCACAGGGGGTCCTTGGAACGTGACTGGCAAAAAGGCGGCGCATTATACATGAATCGGGTCAAAATCCGCCCGGATTCAGGAATTTAGCGCCGGGCCTGTGATATGCTGCCGCGCCCGTCGTATCTCAACCCCCGATGCCGATTTTAAGCTTCCATAACGTCTCGACCGCCTACGGCCACCACCCGCTGCTCGAAGCGGTGACTTTCGACCTGGAGCCGGGCGAGCGCGTGTGCCTGATCGGCCGCAACGGTAGCGGCAAGTCCACTCTGCTCAAGGTGGCGGCCGGCTTGGTGGTCCCGGACGAGGGCGAGATCCGCCGGGAAGTTAGCACCCGCATCGCTTATTTGCCTCAGGAACCGGAGCTAAACGAGGCCGGGACGGTATTCGAAAATGTGGCCGAGGGCCTCGGCGAACTGCGCCAGGTGCTGCTCGACTATCACCAGGCGGTCGAAGCCTTGAGCGAACCGGCCGCCGGGGAGGCGGGCCTCGAGCGGCTGCACCGGTTGCAGGAAGAGCTCGAGCGCCGTCATGGCTGGCAGGCGCAGACCCTGATCGAGCAGGTCATGAGCCGGCTCGGGCTGAAGGCCGATACCCCGGTGGCAACCCTGTCCGGTGGCTGGAAACGGCGGGTGGCGCTCGGCCGGGCGCTGGTGACGGAGCCGGATGTGCTGCTGCTCGACGAGCCNNCCGACCAACCACCTCGACATCGAATCAATCCAGTGGCTGGAACAACAGTTGATCGGCTTCCGCGGCGCGCTGCTGTTCGTGACCCACGATCGCGCGTTTCTCAACCGTCTGGCGACCCGCATCCTGGAACTCGATCGCGGCAAGCTCACCGCCTATCCCGGCAATTACGAGCGCTACCAGCAACGCAAGCAGGAAGAACTTGCGACCGAGGCTTCCCACAACGCCCTGTTCGACAAGCGTCTGGCCGAAGAGGAACGCTGGATCCGGCGCGGCATCGAGGCGCGGCGCACGCGCAACATGGGGCGGGTGCGGGCGTTGCTCGACATGCGCAAGGAATACGCCGCGCGCCGCAACGTGCAGGGCAAGGCCCGCTTGGCGCTCGACAGCGGAGAGAAGTCCGGCAAGCTGGTGCTCGAAGCCGAGCATCTGAGCTTCAGCTATGCCGACCGGCCGATCGTGCGCGATCTGTCGCTGCGCATCCTGCGTGGCGAGCGCATCGGCCTCGTCGGTCCGAATGGCGTCGGCAAGACCACGCTGTTGCGCATCCTGCTGGGCCAGCTCGAGCCGACGCGCGGCACGCTCAAGCATGGCACCAACCTACAGGTGGCCTATTTCGACCAGGCCCGCGCCCAGCTCAACCCGGAAGCGCGGGTGGTGGATTGCGTGGGCGAGGGCAAGGAGACCGTCACCATCGGCGGTCAGACCAAGCACGTGATGGGTTATCTGCAGGATTTCCTGTTTCCGCCCGAGCGTGCGCGCTCACCGGTCAAGTCGTTGTCCGGCGGCGAGCGCGCGCGGCTGCTGCTGGCGCAGTTGTTCACCAGGCCGGCCAATGTGCTGGTGATGGACGAGCCGACCAACGATCTCGATATCGAAACCCTGGAACTGCTGGAAGAGCTGCTGCTCGGCTATGACGGCACGCTGTTCCTGGTCAGCCACGATCGCGCGTTTCTCGACAACGTCGTGACCTCGTGCCTGGCCTTCGAGGGTGACGGCGTCGTGCGCGAGTTTATTGGCGGTTACAGTGACTGGCAGCGCCAACGCGCCGAAACCCCGGTGCCGGTCGCCAAGGACAGCCCGCCCGCCAGGACTGCGGCGCCAGCCACCGAGTCGAAGAGGCCGGCGGCGAAAAAATTGTCCTACAAGGATCAGCGCGAACTCGATCAGTTGCCGGCACGCATCGAAGCACTGGAAAAGGAACAGGCGCAGCTGCAGGCGAGCCTGGCCGATCCCGAACTCTATCGGCGCGATGCGGCCGCTTTCAAAAAGCTTGGTGAACGCACGAAAGCGCTGGAGGTCGACCTGGCCCAGGCCTACACGCGCTGGGAACAGCTGGAAGCACAGCGCACCGGCGGAAATTCGTAATCGAAGGCCTGCCGGCTACTCCCGCCAATTGCCTCGCTATTTCAGCGACGGCCTTGCCCGTCCTCACTTGTCGCCACGGCCGTGCCTCGTCCCTGCTCCAGTTGCGCAATGAGCGCCGCGGCTTTCGATTGGAAATCCACCAAGTAGTCGGCCGGAATCGGTGCGGCGTCCGGTAGCCGGACGGTCCGCGGGTTGCGGTGGATGCCGTTGACGCGGTACTCATAGTGCAAATGCGGGCCGGTGGCGGCGCCGGTGCTGCCAACGTAACCGATGGTGTCACCTTGCTTCACGCGCTGACCGGGACGCAGGCCGCGGGCGAATCCTGACAGGTGGCCGTAGAGAGTGCTGATGCCGCCGCCGTGCTCGAGGGTAATCACCTTGCCGTAGCCCCCCTTTACACCGGCGAAGCTCACGCGCCCGTCGCCGGAGGCCTTGATGCTCGTGCCGGTGGGAGCGGCATAATCCACACCCTGATGAGCGCGGATGGAATTGAGAATCGGGTGGCGGCGGTTGGGGTTGAAGTTCGAGCTGACGCGCCGGAAATCGAGCGGTGCACGCAGAAACTGCCGACGCATGCTGCGCCCATCGGGCGTGAAGTAACCGTCGATCTGGCCATCCGCCGAGGCGTAGTGAACGGCGTGGTGTCGCTCCCCGGCATTGACGAATTCCGCCGCCAGAATGCGCGCGTCGCCGAGATACTGTCCGTCGCGGAATTTTTGTTCGTAAACCAGGTGAAAGCGATCGCCGGTGCGGATGTCGAGAACGAAATCGATCTCCCAGCCGAAGATGTCGTTCGCGAGCTGCAGGATGGTTTCCGGATTCACGCCCGCGGCACGCGCGGCGACGAATAGCGAGCTGTCGATGGTTCCGTAAGCGTGCGTAGCCCGGAACTCGACCGGGGTCGTGATGATTTCGGCGGCAAAGCCGCTGTCGGCCCGTGTAACCGACAGGATTTCCGTCTCGCTGATGCGCCGGTTCAGGGCGTGTACCGTGCCGTCTTCGTGCACCAGCGTCAGCTTGTCGCCGGGCCGGATCTGGCTGAGGGCCTGACGTGCCCCGGGTAACCCGAGTATGGCCGCCAGGTCTGTTTGGTCGAGCTTGAATTGCCGAAAGATGCGGTCCAGTGTGTCGTGTCGCTGCACGATGACATCGAGTTTCTCGCCCGGCAGCGATGCCAGGTCGGGTGCATCAGTCGCCGGGGCGGCTGATTCCCGGGCAGTGTGCATCAGCGGGTTCTGGGTCAACCCGTAAACCAGTGCACCACCCAGCAGCGGAAACATCATTAGCGGAAGCAGCCGCCAGCGGACAGGTCGGGCCGTGACGGTCGTGATTGCCGGGCTGTAGTCGAAACGAATCCGTGTATCGTGTGACATGGTCGAGCTCAAATAAAACCAACAGCCCGAATCATAGAGAAGTGACGCCTCACGTCAAATTTCGGCCTGCCTGGATTCAGCAGGAAAAGCCAAGCGCAATCCTTGACCGAGAGCAGCAATGACGGTTTTCGATCAGGGCCAGATCGAGGGGAACAAGTTACCTTGGGAGAGTTGCTGTTCGGCGATGACGGCACGCTGCTTCTCAACAGTGCGCCGAGCCATCGGTACCAGTGGCCAAGCCGAAGAAGGCCGCCGTCTACGCGCGCAGGGGAGCGTTGGCGTCACAGCGCCGCGCATGACGCCAACGCGACCCGCACGGATCGTCAATGCTGTTCACACGGTGCAGTCGAAAAAAAGGAAACGGGGCGCATGGCGCCCCGTTTCATGTTGCGAACGTAATCGTTACTTGGCTGCCGGTTTACGCCCCGGTTGATCAATATAACGGGAGTCTTTCACCGCCGTGACCGTCGGCATGATCAGCTGGTACCCTTTGGCCTGCAGGTCGGCGATCTCGGCAAAGCCGGCCGGAATCACGGTGACGAATCCGACAATATCCTTGGCCTCGAAGCCGGCACCATGCATGGCGTTGTTGCACATGCGGAACTCCACGCCTTCCTTGCTCAGGCCCGCCATCTTGTCCAAGATGCCCTGGTATTTCTCGTAGTTCTCTTTGGCGAACACCCGGATTTCCGGACCGTGCAGGACCACCACGGTCTTGCCCGGCAGCACCTTGTTGACGTTGTTGATAAACCCGGCCAGGCCGTTCAGGTGCTGTACTTCGGGGTAATTGACATCATACACCCGGTTGACCGTGCCGTACTTGTGCAGGTCGACCTTGGCGGTGCCATACGGCGACAGGTCCTTGTCGGCGGCGAACAACGGTGTACTGCACACGGCAACAAGCGCGACCGCCAAACAACGTAACTGCTTCATACAGTTCTCCTCTCATTAAATGGATACAGGTGGACAGGCGGTTCGGTAAGGCGGGAACCTACCCGTTGTACGCCGTGTGATTATTAGTAAGCGGGCCAATTGGCCCTGGGCGGACGGCAGGATTTATAGCAGGACGTCATCGACGAGTCACGGGCCATCCGGGGCCGCGGCGCAGAACCAGACGATTCAAGGGGTTGGCGCGAGGACCGGCTACCGGGACACGCAACAGGCTTACACCGTGCACGTCATCTCAGAATGTGTAGCCGTATCCAATTTGAACGCCGCTGCTTCTGGTTTCTGCGCCGGGCTGGAGATACGCCGTTCCTCGGGCGGATACATAGGGAGTGGAATCTGGTTTTGTCTTAAAGCTGGTCTGATAAAGTGTCAGTTCGATACGATGATGGCCGGTTTCATCGAGAGCGAGACTCGAATTGAGCGCAGCGAAATAGGCATTTTTGAATGTCAGGTCAACATCAAGAATGTCATGCGCGGTCGGGATATTCAGCGTCACGGTACGGGTGCCGTTCGTAAACATCGGACCGGCGACCAGGCTGACGCGAAAACGGGCAAGAGTGAGGTCGACACCGCCGGTCAGTTGAAAACCGCTGAAAAGAGTGGACTCGCTGTGTCCGTAGGTCAACGTTCCGGTGGTCGAGGTACCGTTCTTGATATCTCGATCCCATGTCTCGCTGAAGACGCCCGCCAGCGCGTTGAAGCCGAAAGGACCCGTCTTGTACCGATAGCCCCCATGGATGCCGACGCGTGAATGCCCGGAATTCGTCCCGGCAATGGTAGTGGCCGCGTTGGCGGGGGGCACCACGATACCGGTCCAGGCGTCCCCATAATAATCGCCATGGCCATCGGAGGATCCAATCTCCGCGCCATAAATAATGCCGTTGGTTGAACGGAAGAAATTATTCGCGGAGATCCTGGCGGATGTTGTCGTTCCGGACTCTTTCGCTACCGTATCGCCCAGGTAATTGTAGTCCGTCCAGCGGTAATGTTCGGAACCAACTTGACCGAGGATCTCAAACTCGTTGAAAAATTTTCCCGCGTGCACAGGCGCAGACGCCAAAAGAGTGACAAAGGCACAGAGCGGCAATGCGAATTTCCCTTCGCGACTCACGGATTGTTCTCCTTGTTAAGAAAGCAATTCAGTGTGCCACAGCCAGATTGAGGCAATCCATCGCTAAAAGTTAAACGCCTGGTAGGCGACGTGGGCGAGGTCGAGCAGGCGAGCCCGTTCGGGCTCGCCGGCCAGCGCGAAGCCCAGGTCGCGATCGACCCAGTAGAGCACGTGCGTGCCGTTTTCTTCCTCGTAGCGGAAGGCGGTCGGGGGCGTGTCCTTGCCCGGCACCGAGACGTACAGCGTCAACCGTGCACCGTGGGGATTCTGGTACATGAACTGCGCGGCCGGACCCTTGTCACCGGGCAGCAGTCGCCCGCCGATCAGCTGATAGCCGAAGCTGCTGAAGTCGGGAGTGTGCAATTCGCGGCCAAGCCGTTTTGACAGCCACTGTACCAGGTGGCTTTCCTGTTCGATGGTGACCTCGACCGGGTGCAGCACTTCGGCGGCGTACACCACGTGCGCCACGGCCGCCCGCTCCGCCATCTGTGCAATTTCCACTGGCGGGTTCTGCCAGCCGTGCAGCGCATAGCCCAGCAGTCCGCCGACCGTGAGCCAGGCCGCGGTGGCGGCGATGGCGCGAACACCGCGATGAATGGGCGAGCGTGAAAGGGGCGCCGTCAGGCGTGCCGGGAGTGGTTCGTCGAGCACCGGGTCGAACAGTGCCTGCAGTGCGGCATTCTGGGTGCGCCAGGCCTGAGTGCGTGCGGCCGCGTCGGGATGCTCGGCGAGCCAGGCCTCGACCTCGGTCACGCGCGTGGCCGGAAGCTGCCCGTCGACGTAGGCGTGCAGTTCAGCGTCCGTCACCGTTATCGGTTTTGCGGTCATTTGATCCTCCGCAGCTGCGGCGTGGTGTCGCCGGACATCAGGGTGCGCAGGCGCTCGCGGGCGCGCGACAGGCGCGACATGACGGTTCCGACCGGCACCTCCAGGACTCGTGCTGTTTCCTCATAGGACAGTTGTTCCAGTCCGACCAGCAGGATGACTTCGCGCTGTTCGGGCGCCAGCCGTTCGAGCGCGCCGAGCAGGTCGCGCAGGGTGGTCGAGTCTTCCGCCGTGTCCGGCGACGGCTCGGAGTCGTCGTATTCGGTATCGACAAATTGCTGCTGGCGGCCGGAGCGGACCTGGTTCACGAAGGTGTTGTGCATGATCGCGAACAGCCAGGCACGCAGGTTGGAACCGTGCCGGAACAGTGTGAACTTGCGAAGCGCCCGCTCGAGCGTGTCCTGCACGAGGTCATCGGCGCGCGTGCGCTCGCGCAGCAGCGCCAGTGCGTAGCGCCGCAGGCGCGGGATATGTTCCTCGAATGGATGTGTCGTCATTGCGCCTTTCACTATACAACCGTGGCCTGCTGTCAGCCGGATCGCCGAGGGCATGGATCCCGCAGCCTTCTCGAACGGGTAAACAGGGCTGGACAGCCTTTATTCCATCGTATCCAGAGCAGGCGATCCGATCGAAAGCCTTGTTTTCCCCGGGGTTACAGCTCAACCAGGTGATCGGGCAGCTCGTTCGGGTTGGTGCTGTCGGCTGGAAAGTGCGTGGCCAGATGGGTGCCGATGGCGTTGACGGCCTCGACAAAACCATCGCCGATCTGGTCGTCCTGAATTCGCGCGGTAAACCGGCGAATCAGCGCGTCCCAGGTGCCGTCGGGCACCCGTGCATGAATGCCGGCATCGGCCAGCAGTTCCACGTGGCGTTCGAATAGCGAGACGAAGAGCAGCACCCCGGTGCGGTCGCGGGTGGTGTGCAGGTTCTGGACGAGGAACTGCTCGCGTGCGCGCCGTGCACAGTACTGGCGTTGCTGTTCGCGCGGGACCAGTCGCCGCTTGATCGGAGCCCAGCGCAAACCGATCGCCAGCAGTACAAACACCAGCAGCTGAAGTTCGACGATACCGAGCGGTCCGAGTGACCATGGCAGGGCCAGCAGGATGACTGGCGACAGAATTGCCAGGACCGCCGCCCACAAGGTCGGGTAGTAGAAATAATTGCCGCTGGCGTGCGCAATCACCGTGACGATTTCGCCCGAGGTGTTTGCCTCCGCCTGGCGAATCGCCTCGCGCAGTTGCTGTTTATCGCTATCGTTCAGAAATGCCATTACCAGTCCCCCGAGGCGCCACCGCCACCGAAATCGCCACCCCCGCCGGAGAATCCGCCACCGCCACCGAAATCGCCACCCCCGCCGGAGAATCCGCCACCGCCACCCCAGCCGCCGCGCCCGGAGCGGCCATCGAGCAGCAGGGTGAGCAGAAACGCGACGATGCCGAGAAGCAACGCCATCAGGACAATGCTGGTGAGCAGCCAGAAGAGTACGCCGACTACCGTGCCGACCACCCCGGCGGTTAGCCAGCGGCCTTTGCCGCGCCGGGCGCCACGCGGCAAGGCTTTCGTCAGCATAAAGAGAAAGGCGAGGATCCCGAAGAGCACGGCGCCGACCGGTGTCGAGTCATCGCGGGTCCGGGCGGTCGCGGGTGGTGGTGCCGGATGGTACTCGCCACCCAGCGCTGCCAGGATGGCGGTCACGCCGGCGCGTATTCCCTGATCATAGCGCTGCTGGCGAAACGGCGGCTTGATGACGCGCTCGATGATGTCGCGGCTGACGGCATCGGTCAGCATGCCCTCGAGACCATAACCGACTTCGATGCGCAACTTGCGCTCGGTCGGGGCCACGATCAGCAGCACGCCGTTGTTCTTGCCCTTCTGGCCAATGCCCCAGTGACGGCCGAGCTGGTAGCCGTAGTCGGCGATGTCATAGCCATCCAGCGACTTGAGGGTGACAACCACCACCTGGTTGGTGGTGGCCTGTTCGTGTGCCGCCAGTTGTGCGCTGAGTTCGGCTTCGGCCTGCGGCGAAAGGATGCCGGCCGTATCGACGACCCGGCCGGTGAGCGGCGGGAACGACGGCGCCGCCAGGGCCGCCACGCTGGCGATTGCCAGCGCCACCGCGAGCCCGCGCGGCAGGGCGGTCATCCGGCTAGAACTTCACCTTGGGTGTTTCCTTGGCTTCGGCCGGCACGCTGAAGGTTTCCTTCACCTTCGCGTCGGAGTAGAGCAGCGCGGCCCACCAGCGACCGGGGATGGTGCGCAGTTCGGTGTTGTAGACCTTGACCGCCTCGATGTAGTCGCGGCGTGCCACGCTGATGCGGTTCTCGGTGCCTTCCAGCTGGGATTGCAGCGCGAGGAAGTTCTGGTTGGACTTCAGGTCCGGATATTTCTCGACCACCACCAGCAGGCGCGACAGCGCACCCGAGAGCGCATCCTGATTCTGCTGGAACTGCTTGAAGGCCTGCGGGTTGTTCACGATGTCCTTCGGCACCTGCATCTGCGCCACCTTGGCGCGTGCCTCCACCACCTCGACCAGCACGCTCTTTTCCTGCTTGGCGTAGCCTTTGACCGTCTCGACCAGATTCGGGATCAGGTCGGCGCGACGCTGGTATTGGTTCTCGACCTGGCTCCACGCGGCCTTGGCGGCTTCATCATAGGTCGGGATGTTGTTGATGCCGCAGCCGGACAGGGAAACGATGGTCCCGAACAGCAGCACCAGCACCATCGGGGCGGATGTAACGAGGCGGGCGAGCGAACGCAGCATGGAACCTCCTTGGTTCAGTGGCGCACAAGATAGAGCCGGCCAATGGCGTTGTAAAGTCAGGGTTGGGCACGACGCCACATTTCGAACAGTGTCAGCACGACTTCGAACACGATCAGCGCCACGATGTACCACTCGACGCGCAGCGTGCGCCGTGCCTGCAACAGGTCGAGCGTGGTTTCGGCGGTGCGTTCGATCAGCTCCAGTTTGCGATCCAGTGTCGCGAGCCGCTCGACCAGTTCGTATTCATCATCGAGGCGGGAGTACAGACGTTCCAGCTCCGGTTGCTCCCAGAGGATATCCGGCTTGTCGGCGATTTCGACCCGGCCGATGACCTTTTGCTGCACCAGCAGGGTGCTGCCGATATGACGCAACACTTCCTTCAGGGCCCGGCCGGAGGTGCGCGGCTGGTCGAGCTGGCGCGCCAATGGCTCGACGGCATCGAAGCTTTCCGCAATGGCGGATTCGTAATAGGACAGCGTCACGCTGCGTGCCAGCACCGTCGCCACCACTTGCAGGCGCGGCAGGGTCAGGGCGGTGAGGTTGATGCCTTCGGCGCTTACGCCTTCGGACGGTGCGCCGGACATGACCTGCGTGTCCTCGGATTCGTGGCGGCGATAGGGCTTTTCGATGCGTTCCTTGAGCTCCTTGAGGTAGGCCTTCTGTTCGGCCTCGTCGACATTGAACAGCACCACCACGCCGTAACGAAACAGCATGGCGAGGCCATGGTCGCCCACCGGCTGGACCAGTGGCGGATACTCGAGCGGGGTTTCATACAGGCCACGCAGGTGCAGGCGTTCACCGAGATTGAGGGCGCGCACGGCAATCGGTTTTCCGGCCGGCAGCCGCTTGATCAGATCGCTTTGGGGACTGTCTTTGGATTTCATCGGATCGACCTAGCGGCGCCGGCTGCTGCTCCCGAGCAGCGAGCCGAGCACGCCGCGCACGATCTGACGACCGATCTGTGAGCCGATGGCGCGGGCCGCGCTCTTGGCCATGGCCTCGACCACCGACTCCGGCTCGCGTCCGCGCTTCGCCGGGCTCGCGGCGGCTTTCTGTTGCTCGGCCGCGGCCGCGGCTTTTTCGCCGCGCTGTTTCAGGAGTTCGTAGGCCGACTCGCGATCCACGACCTGATCATAGCGGCCCTTGAGCGGTGAACGCGCCAGGTGTTCGGTGCGTTCGGCTTCGATGAGCGGGCCGATGCGCGATTCCGGCGGGCGCACCAGAATGCGTGCCACCGGCGTCGGACTGCCTTTTTCGTCCAGCACCGAGGCCAGCGCCTCGCCGGTGCCGAGCTCGGTGATGGCGGCTTCGACATCGAAGCCCTTGCGCGCGCGGAAGGTCTGGGCGGCAGCCTTGACCGCCTTCTGGTCCTTCGGAGTGAAGGCACGCAGTGCATGTTGCACGCGGTGGCCGAGTTGGCCGAGCACGTCTTCCGGAATGTCGAGCGGCGACTGGCTGATGAAATACACGCCAACCCCCTTGGAGCGGATCAGCCGCACGACCTGTTCGATTTTTTCGATCAGCGCCTTCGGAGCGTTGTCGAACAACAGGTGTGCCTCGTCGAAGAAAAACACGAGTTTGGGCTTGTCGACATCGCCGACTTCCGGCAGTTGCTCGAACAATTCGGACAGCAGCCACAACAGGAAGGTCGCGTACAGGCGCGGTTTCGGCAGCAGCTGGGTGGCGTCGAGCACCGACACCACGCCATTGCCGGAGAAATCGACCTGCATCAGGTCGGCCAGCTTGAGCGCCGGTTCGCCGAAGAACTTGTCGGCGCCCTGTTGCTCCAGGACCAGTAGTGAGCGCTGGATGGCGGCCACGCTGGTGCTCGACAGGTTGCCGTAGTCTTTCTGGTACGACTTGGCATTGTCGGCCACGTGCGACAGCAAGGCGCGCAGGTCCTTCAGGTCAAGCAGCAACAGGCCCTGGTCGTCGGCAATCTTGAAGCAGGCGTACAGCACGCCTTCCTGGGTGTCATTCAGTTCCAGCAGATTGGCGAGCAGCAGCGGACCCATGTCCGAGATTGTGGCGCGGATCGGGTGGCCGTGGTCGCCATACAGGTCCCAGAACACCACCGGGCACGGGTGCGCGCTCCAGTCCTTGAGCTGGAGGTCCTTCAGGCGTTTGTCGATCTTGTCGTTGCTGACGCCGGGCTTGGCGAGGCCGGAGAGGTCGCCTTTCACATCGGCCATGAATACCGGCACGCCGGTGCGCGAGAAATGTTCCGCCAGCACCTGCAGGGTCACGGTCTTGCCGGTGCCGGTGGCGCCGGCGATCAGGCCGTGGCGGTTGGCCATGTGCAGGCGCAGTTCGACGGCGCCGTCATTACCGCTGCCGAGATAGAGGGTCTGTGGTTCGCTCATGTGGGTGTGATTCGGGAGTCGGAATGGACCGGTTCATAGGCTAACACGGCCGGCTGCCGGAGGCGGAGAGGGGTGACGGCGGCGCTATGCCGGCCGCTTGTCTGTGCTGGCCGGAGCTTCGTCCGGTGGTGATCGACCGCACTGCCGGACAGGGCTAGGTTTTCAGCAGGCCATTCAGGCCTTTACCGTTGGGGAACAGATGCAGGCCACCCGAATTCGTCATTTCACGGCTCGCCAGGCAATGCCGTGGTTCTCCTGCGGCTGGCGGATGTGGCGGCGTCAGCCGCTGGCCGCCACGATACCGCTGGCCGTGTTCGTGCCGGCGGCATTGCTGTTGCGCTGGATCCCGGTCATTGGCGATGTGATCCTGCTGTTGCTGCTGCCGAGTGTGGCGGCCAGCGTGTTGGTGCATCTGCACCTCATCGCTCAGACCGCGGGTCGCTGGCGACGGCCGAAGTCGTTCAAGTCATGGCTGGTGTTCCTGCGGCAGGCGCTGTTCGGTGCCTGGGGAAAATCGGCCAACGTGTATTCACTCATCCTCATTGGATTCGTGCTGGTCGTGATCGGATTGCTCGGCTATGCACTGGTGAACGCGGTCGGCGGTCAGGCGGTCGTCAGCCCGTATGGATTTCTGGAACTGACCGCGGTGCAGATGGGACGCTTCTTGCTGGCCTACTGCCTGGTCACCGTTTTGTGGCTGATGATCACGGCCGTGCTGTTGTGGACGGTGCCGTTGCTCATCATCCGTGATCTGGCGTTGTTCGAGGCGCTCTGGCTGGCACTGCGTGGCTTGCTTCACAACGGCGCCGCGGTCGCGACGCTGTTGCTGGTTTCGGCGGCCGTGCTGTTGCCGGCCGTTCCGCTGAAACTGTGGTCACCCCTGGCCGCACTACTGGCCTGGTGGCTGGCCACGACCCTGGCCGCGCTGTTGCTGATGTGTAGCGATTACTGCAGCTTCCGGCTGGTGTTTGCCGTGGCCGAAGGCCAGGCCGCACCGTCCGTTCAGCCCCGGCCGGTGTCGCAACGGTCATAGCCCGAGGCGTTGCCAGATGGTGCGCGTGGGACCGGCGCGATTCATGGTGTAGAAGTGCAGCCCCGGTGCACCGGCGGCCAGCAGCTTTTCGCACAATTGCGTTGTGACGTCGAGGCCGAAGGCACGCAGTGATTCCAGATCGTCGCCGTAAGCTTCCAGCCGTTTGCGGATCCAGCGCGGGATCTCGGCGCCGCAGGCGTCCGAGAAGCGAGCCAGCTGCTTGTAGTTGGTGATCGGCATGATGCCCGGCACGATCGGCAGCTTCACGCCCGATGCCTCGCACTCGTTGACGAAGCGCACGTAGGCATCCGGATTGTAGAAATACTGGGTGAGCGCGCCGCTGGCGCCGGCATCCACCTTTTGTTTGAAGTACTTCAGGTCGTCCTCGATGTTGGCTGCCCGCGGGTGCATTTCCGGATAGGCCGCCACTTCGATGTGAAACCAGTCGCCGGTTTCCTGGCGAATCAGCTCCACCAGCTGGAAGGCGTAACGGAACTCGCCAGGCGAGGCCATGCCCGAGGGCAGGTCGCCGCCGAGCGCCACGATGCGCCGGATGCCGAGCGCCTGGTAGCGCTTGAGCTGTTCCACGATGGTCGCGCGGGTGGCGCCGACGCACGAGATGTGCGGCGCCGCGTCGAGCCCCTGTTCCTGGATCCATTTTACCGTCTCGAAGGTGCCGGCCTGGGTCGAACCGCCGGCGCCATAGGTCACGGAAAAGAACTTCGGTTTGAGGGTCGCCAGTTCGCGAGTGGTGTCGTGGAGCTTGGCGCGCGACTCGTCATCCTTGGGCGGGAAGTACTCGCAACTGAAGACGCGCGTGAATTTTTTCTGGGAATCCATGGTTGTCCCTTGCCGGAATGAAGTACAGACCACGAGGGGCGCTGGCGCGCCCCTCGTGGTCCCTCAGTACTCAGTAACGATAGTGGTTGGGCTTGTACGGCCCATCCACCGGCACGTTGATGTAGTCGGCCTGTTCCTTGGTGAGCTGGGTCAGGGCGACGCCGATCTTTTTCAGATGGGCGCGCGCAACCTTTTCGTCGAGGAGCTTCGGCAGCACGTACACCTTCTTCTCGTACTTGGCGTGGTTGGTGAACAGTTCCATCTGCGCGATGGTCTGGTTCGAGAACGAGGCCGACATCACGAAGCTCGGNNGGGAAGATCACGTGGTCGACCTGCGGCTTGATCTCCTCCCACTGGTACTGTTCGAGCGCGCTGATCTCGATTTCGGAATCGAAGTGACCGATGTTGCACACGATGGCCTCGTTCTTCATGGCCTTCATGTGACCGTGATTGATCACGTTCACGTTGCCGGTGGTGGTGACGAAGATGTCACCGAGCTTGGCGGCCTCGTCCATGGTCACGACGCGGTAGCCCTCCATTGCCGCCTGCAGGGCGCAGATCGGATCGATCTCGGTGACCCACACGGTGGCGCCCATGCCGCGGAACGCCTGTGCGCAACCCTTGCCGACGTCGCCGTAGCCGAGCACCACGCAGATCTTGCCGGCAATCATCACGTCGGTGGCGCGCTTGNNGAACTTCGACTTGGTCACCGAGTCATTGACGTTCATCGCCGGCCACAGCAGCTCGCCGCGTTCCTGCATCTGGTACAGGCGGTGCACACCGGTGGTGGTCTCTTCGGTCACGCCATAGATGCCCTTGCCCATCTCGGTCCATTTCTTCGGGCTGGCCGCGAGGCTCTTCCGGAGAAGGCCGAGGAACACCTTCCATTCCTCGTTGGCATTCGCCGCGGCGTCCGGCACCTTGCCGGCCTTCTCGAACTCCGTGCCCTTGTGAATGAGCATGGTGGCGTCGCCGCC
>DKBE01000037.1 GCA_002451085.1 Proteobacteria bacterium UBA6908
CATCAGCTTGGAAGGCTGAGGTTCTACCATTGAACTACACCCGCGCTTTCCGCCGACTGCTCGCCCGTCTCAACGGCCCAGTCAATTCTCTGGTGGAGGGGGGTGGATTCGAACCACCGAAGGCAGAGCCGTCAGATTTACAGTCTGATCCCTTTGGCCGCTCGGGAACCCCTCCGAATGTAAGCCGCGCATTATGCGGGAGAAATCCAAGACCCGTCAACGGATTTCTGGCCTACTTCCGGGATTCAAGCACCTGTTTTCTGACGCTGGCGACGGATCTGGTTGAGAGCTGATCCGGCCTGGAACCAGCCAATCTGATCGACCGTAAGACTGTGCCGGGCTTCGATGGTTTCGATCTGGCCATCGACATGGCGGATTTCGACCGTGACCGGTTTGCCGGTGGCAATTTTGTCCAGTCCTCGCAAGGCAAGGCGGTCATCCTTGTGAATTCGGTCATAATCAGCCGGGTTGGCGAAGGTCAGTGGCAAAACCCCTTGTTTCTTAAGGTTTGTTTCGTGTATCCGGGCAAATCCCCGCACCAGCACGGCACGGCACCCCAGATAACGGGGCGACATGGCCGCATGTTCGCGCGAGCTGCCCTCTCCGTAATTACCGTCGCCAACGGCCACCCAGCCCAACCCCTGAGCTTTGTAGGCGCGGGCAATCGCCGGCAGGGCTTCGCCGGTCTCACCGGTCAGAACGTTGAAGCCGGTCCCCGGCTTGTCCGGCGAAAAAGCGTTGTTGGCACCGGTAAACATATTGTCGCTGATGCGGTCGAGATGGCCACGGAATTTGAGCCATGGCCCGGCCGGAGAAATGTGGTCGGTGGTGCATTTGCCGGCGGCCTTCAGCAACACCGGCAGATTCTGATAACCGGCAATCTTGTCGAGCGACTCGAAGGGCTCGAGCAGTGCGAGTCGCTCGCTCTTCGGGTCAACTGCCACATTGACAGCGGCCGGGTTGTCCGTGGGCGCGACATATCCGGATTCTCCCCCGGCATAGCCCTTGGCCGGCAAGTCCGGCGCCTGCGGCGGCGTGAGCTTTACGGCTTTCCCGTCCAGCGGGATGCCATCGGTCAATGGATTGGCATCGAGGCGGCCGGTCAGCGCATAGGCCACGACCACTTCCGGACTGCTGATAAAGGAATAGGTGCCGGGGTTGCCGTCATTGCGTGCTTTAAAGTTGCGGTTGAAGGANNGCATTGGCCAGCACCGTGGCTCCAATCGCCTCGAGATCGGCAAGCAGTCCATCACGCTCGATAGTGGCACGCACCTGCTCCGAACCCGGTGTCACCATCAGCGGCACACGCGCTTTCAGGCCATGCTTGCTTGCCTCGCGTGCGATAAACGCAGCGCGGCCGATGTCTTCATAGGAGGAATTGGTGCAGGACCCGATCAGTGCCGCCGAGAGTTTCGGGGGATAGTGGTTCTTTGTGACATCGGCAGGCAGCTGCGATACGCCGCGCGCCAGATCGGGGGTATGCGGACCGACCACTTGCGGTTCGAGTGTCGAGAGATCGATCTCGACAATCTCGTCGTAATACTTGCCGGGTTCGGCCAGCACTTCCGGGTCAGCGGTGAGATGCGCATGAATCGCCTCGGCCTGCTTGGCAATGTCACTGCGGTTCGTGGCGCGCAGGTAATCGGCCATGCGCGCATCAAATGGAAACACCGAGGTGGTCGCACCGAGCTCGGCGCCCATGTTGGTAATCGTGGCCTTGGCGGTACACGACAACTCAGCCGTTCCGGGCCCGAAGTATTCGACAATCTTGTTGGTGCCGCCGGCGACCGTCAGCAAACCGGCAAGCTTCAGGATCACATCCTTGCCACTGGTCCAGCCGCTCGGCTTGCCCACGAGCCGCACGCCAATCAGCTTCGGCCACAGCAATTCCCACGGCAGGCCGACCATGACGTCGACCGCGTCGGCACCGCCGACGCCAATCGCCAGCATGCCGAGACCGCCGGCATTCGGGGTGTGCGAGTCGGTGCCGATCATCAGCCCGCCCGGGAACGCGTAGTTCTCCAGCACCACCTGGTGAATGATGCCCGAACCCGGTTTCCAGAAACCGAGGCCGTACTTGTTGGCGGCCGAAGCGAGAAACTCGAAGACCTCATGATTGGTACTCTCCGCCACGGCGAGATCCTTGATCGCTCCCACTTTTGCGCGGATCAGGTGATCACAGTGAACAGTCGTTGGCACCTCGGCTTCGGCTCGACCGGCCGTCATGAATTGCAGGATCGCCATTTGTGCCGTCGCATCCTGCATGGCCACGCGATCGGGGCGCAGTTGCGCCGTGGTCTTGCCCCGCTCCGGCAACTCTTTGAATGAGTCGTCCAGGTGGGCGAACAGGACCTTCTCGGCCAGCGTCAGCGGCCGGCCGACGCGTTGGCGGGCTGCCATGATTCGAGACGGGAATTGTTCGTACACAGCGCGGATCATTGAAGCCGCGTCAGCGGGATGCTTTTCCATGGTGACTCTCGATAGCCTTGTAATAGAAATGGTGCCCACAGAGGGATTCGAACCCCCGACCCCCTGATTACAAATCAGATGCTCTACCAGCTGAGCTATGCGGGCTAACGATGGACCGGAAATCTGGCGCCAGAAAGCAGGTTAAGTAAAATTTTACGGGATGGGACAGATGCCGCGCAAACGGCGTGTCTAACCATCCGTTTCCGCCGGACAACTGTTATCACCCACCTCAATACCGCCGGCACCCCAGTCGTGGCCGCGTAATCGAGCCAGATCCTCGTCGGCCGGCTCGGAAAGCCGAAGGTCGAGCCAGGTCAGTGTTTCATTGCGATAACGGATTTCCTGCCGGGTTTCAACGCCCTTGCGGGCCAGCTCCTGCTGGCGCTGATTGGCATTCTCAATTCGGTTGTACAGGCCCAGCGAGATCGCCGGTTCACCCTGTGCGTCCTGCATGATCAGCACATCCCGCACTCCTTTCTCGATCAGCGTCTTTAAGCTTGCTTCGGCCTGCTCACGGTTCTCAAACGGACCGAGGTGCACCCAGAAGCTGTTCACGACCCGGCGCTCCTCGCGGTGCGGGGTGGCTTCGAATTTTTCATCGGCCAGCCAGCGTGTCGCCGGCGCGACCGCCTCGGCCGGCAGCGGCCCGATACGGATGCAACGCTCACGCGGTTTTGCCGCCACCAATGGCGTTGGTGGCCGTTCATTGCGGCGCGACTTCAAGGCCACGCCCGGAGTGTTCAGCGGCACCATCAACTCCGGATGAAACAACGGACGCGGTGCCACCGTGATTCCGGGCTCGGCCCGATACCAGCTGGCCCACATGAACAAGCCAATATTAACCAGCACCAGCACGGCAAAGATCCAGCGCTTCATGGGGTCTGCTCCGCAATGCGCGCCACGCCTTCAAGCACCAGATCGGGGGCATGCGTCGACACATGCCGCAACAACACACGTACGGCGGGCGCATCTCCACCGGTGATCAATACAACCGGTTCAATCCCAAGCGTCGCTGATTGCTCATCGAGGATCCGATCAATCGCCCCCACCAGCCCATAGAGCGTACCGGTCGCCACGCCATCGGCCGTAGTGCGCGCCAGACAGCAATCCGGCTGTCCGGAACTGGGCGCTATCTGCTGGGTCCCCTGCGTCAGGGCCTGGCGCTGCAATACCAGGCCCGGAAGAATCACGCCGCCCCGATAGAGCCCGGTGGCATCCAGGGCATCAATCGTCACGGCCGTGCCGCAATCAGCGACGCACACCGCACCGGTGATGCGTCTGCGGGCGGCAATCAGCGCAGCCCACCGGTCGGCGCCGAGCCGCCCGACCTCTTGATATGAATTCTCCACGCCGCATTGTTGCTTGGTTGCATTGATCTGTACCAGCGGAATTGCCCATCGAGACTGAAGCCATTGACTCAGCTGGCCCAGTCGATGACTGCCGGTGACACTGACGGCGATGGCCTGTGCCGGCGGCGACAAATGACCTAGTGCCGTATCCAGCGCGCGCAAAAAATCAGCGCCATAATCAAACGCGCCGCCGGGCTGGAAAACCGGATCGAGCAGTGCCCATTTGCATCGGCTGTTGCCAAGATCAAAGAGCAGCTTCATGGCAAACCCTCAGGAGGCCGCACGCAGACTGACTTCACCAGAGTGAAACGCACGCACCTGACCGCGGGTGTCGCGCAAACGCAGGTTGCCGTGACTATCGATACCGACAACGGTACCGGACATCCGCGTTTCGCCCAGATCCAGATGTACAGGGCAATTCTGATAGACGTGGAGACGTTCCCACTCCTCGCGGTAGGGTTCAAAACCCTGTTTGGCAAATTGCTGAAAGGTATCTGCCAACTCATCGATCAACAACGCCGCGAGACGGTTCCGTTCAATTGGCCCGGGCAGCACTTCGCGCAGCATTGCCCAGGGCTGGTCGATGCGATCGGCGTCGGCCTCGCTAATGGCCACATTCAGCCCCAGCCCCAGCACCACCAGCGCGGGGCCGGCAGCCTCACCGCGCAGGTCCACCAGCAATCCGGCGAGTTTGCGCCCCTGTAACAGAATATCGTTTGGCCATTTCAGGCCTGCGCCCTGCACCCCGAATTTCTCCAGCGCTTTGATCACGGCGGTGCCAGCGGCCAGACTCAAGCCGGCGAGTCCGGCCGGACCGGTTTCGAATGTCCAGCTCATGGACATCACAATGTTCTGGTATGGACTGGCCACCCAGTGGCGGCCACGTCGACCACGACCCGCCAATTGAACCTCGGCCAGACAGATACGGCACGGCCGGAATTCCCGATCGCTGTCGATCAGCTCCTGGCTCGTTGATGCAGTGCTCTCGAGCACCTCGATCTCAAGCGCCTGATCGCGGGAAGCCAATAAACCGGTGATTCGATCCGTGGACAGCGGGTCGAGGGATTCAAGGAGGCGATATCCGCGTCCAGGAATGCAGTGGATTTCAAGTCCGGTCAACTGGAGGGCTTGCACGGCCTTGTTGATGGCCGCTCGCGTCACACCCAACTGGATACCAAGATCGGTTCCGGAGTGAAAGGCGCCATCGGCCAGCAGGGTCAACAATGCATGACGGGTGGACATGCCCACCATATTAGCAGGAAGCGTCAGGAATACGGGCTACGGAGAGGAGCGTGAGAGCGTCCGAGGCTCTACCGTGTCATGCGGAAGCGCCAGCATGTCGCTCACGGTCATGAGCTTGAATCCTCTCTTTTTTAACCGGATGATAATCCGCGGCAATGCTTCCGCCGTTTTCCAGCCGCGGCCATTCATGTGCATCACAATGATGGAACCGTTCCTGGCCTGGTCAGATACGTATTCGACCAGGCGCTTGGCCGAGATATGCGGATCCGGGTCACCCGAGGCCAGGTCGAATTGCACGCTGATCAGGCCCTGTTCCCCCACCAGTTTGGCAACCCGCCCATCCAGTTCGCCATAGGGTGCCCGAAACAGCCGCGCGGTGCGCCCGGTCAAGGTATAGAGAATGTCCTGTGTCCGGGTGATTTCCTCACGAACCCGATTATCATCAACCCGCGTCATGTGTGGATGGAGATAGGTATGGTTCGCCAGTTCAAATTGCGGATGGCGCGCCAGTTCCATGGTCTCATCCGGATGTTCTTCCATCCAGTTACCGCCGAGAAACAGGGTTGCCGGGACCTGCAAGTCAATCAGTGTGCGAATCACGCGCTCGTCAAACCGGCTGCTGCCCTGAGTAGAGCAGGCATCGAACGTCAGTGCGACGCGCTTTTTCCGTCGTGGACCGTGCTGAATGACTTGCGGAGGAACAGCGGCGAGCTTCGGCGCTGGCGTGAGCCCCGGCTCACGGGCTTCGTACGGCAGTGGGCTGCCGAGGGTCTGTTCCGTGTGAAGATCAACTGGAGGTTGGCTGACACAGCCGCTTGCCAGAACGACCAGGGCCAGACCACACAGCCTCCATATCCGGTTGGCTCTGGTCACGGCCATCGGTACACCACGGAAGAAATTCCGCGAGACACTGATAGGTGGATTGGCCTGCCTCGGCGAGGCTATACGTCCATGCATAGAATATATGATAACAAACACCCTCGGACTGGACGGTCAACCGATACCCAAAATCTTAGCTGTCTGTTAGTACCGACTGTCATGCAATAGTTCCCGGACACTTCATAGCGGCTGCTTGTAGGCAGCTCCTGCCACTTCGCGCACCAGTCGCGGCACCAAATACCCGGGAAGGCGTGACGCCACCATGTCCAGCAGCTTTTTTGCCTCGTCCTCGCTCACCTCGAAATGGGCGGCGCCGTGCACACGATCCAGCAGGTGCAGGTAGTAAGGCAGCACCCGTGCATTGAATACCGCTTGACTCAGATCAGCCAGTGCTTCGGGGGTATCGTTGATGCCACGCAACAGCACCGACTGGTTGAGCAACACAACTCCGCTGTCGGCAAGCAGATCGCAGGCGCTTCTCACGGTGCTGTCGATTTCGTTAGCATGGTTGGCATGCACAACGATCACGGTGGCCAGTCGTGACTGGTTGAGCATGGCGCACAATTCCGGAGTCACCCGCTCGGGCAGGACAATGGGCAACCGGGTATGCAAGCGCAGGCGCCGTACATGGCTTATGGCGGTGAGCGCCTGGATAAATTCCTGAAGTCGACGGTCGGACAGCGTCAGCGGGTCGCCACCGCTCAGAATGACTTCCTCCACATCGGGATCGGCAGCGATGTGCGCCAGAGCGGCCGACCAGTGATCGGCCGAGGCCTGCGCTTCGTGATAGGGGAAATGACGTCGAAAACAATAACGACAATGCACTGCGCACGCACCGGTAGCCGTTAGCAGAACGCGGCCATGGTACTTCTGTAAAACGCCTGGGGCCCGGAGTGCCGCCAGATCGCCGACCGGGTCGACCGAATACCCGGGCACATTTCCCAATTCCTCAGCCAGTGGCAACACCTGGCGCAGCAACGGGTCGTGTCGATTGCCGCGTTGCATGCGCGCCACAAATCCGCGCGGAACCCGCAGCGGGAAGGATCGGGCCGCCGCCTCGGCCGCGGCCTGCCATTCCTGGCCAAGCCCGAGGAGCTGAAGCAGCTCGGTCGGTTCGGTCACGGCCCGGGCCAGCTCCGCCTGCCAGGCCGGTACCTGCCGAATTGTCGCGGTTCCGGGTATCATAGCGCGCTCATTTTACCCCTTTCTGCATGCAGGTGTTTCATGGCGACGTACAGCACGAATGAATTCAAGGCCGGACTCAAGGTAATGATCGACGGCTATCCGGGCGCAATCGTGGAAAACGAGTTTGTAAAGCCCGGTAAAGGCCAGGCCTTCAACCGGGTCAAGATCCGCAACCTCAAGACCGGGCGCATCATTGAACGCACCTTCAAGTCCGGCGATACCATCGAGGCTGCCGATGTGATGGATGTGGAAATGCAGTATCTCTACAGTGACGGCGAATTCTGGCACTTCATGAACCCGCAGTCCTTCGAACAGATGGCGGCCGACAAGGATGCCGTGAGCGACAACGCCAAATGGCTAAAGGAACAGGACGTGTGCATTCTCACGCTGTTTAACGGCGTACCAATCACGGTCATGCCGCCCAATACCGTGACGCTCAAGGTCGTGGAAACCGACCCGGGCCTGAAAGGCGACACCTCAGGTGGTGGCGGCAAGCCGGCCACGCTGGAGACTGGCGCCGTGGTGCGCGTGCCATTGTTTGTGCAAATCGGCGAGACGATCAAGGTCAACACCCGTACCGGCGAGTATCTCTCGCGGGCCTAGGCTCCGGGCGAAACAGGAGAAGGCAGGATGCACATGAGAATCCTGCGCCCGCGGAATACCAGCGTTGTTACCGGATACCCGTGAGCATTTTTCCCTGCACATTTTGCACTGATGACTGAAGCCGACTGGCAGCCAACCGCCACCCTCGAGGTCCTCCGACTCCGCGCCCGGATGCTGCAACGCCTCCGGGCGTTTTTTCTGGAACGCGACGTACTGGAAGTGGAGACGCCGGTGCTGTCAGCTGCGGCCACTCCTGACCCGGCTCTGGCTAGCCTCTCGACCCGCTACACCGGACCGCTCTTTCCAGCCGGTCAGGCCTTCTATTTACAAACTTCGCCCGAGTTTCCCATGAAGCGGCTGCTGGCGGCCGGGAGCGGATCGATTTATCAACTCTGCAAAGTGTTTCGCGACGGTGAAGCGGGTCGTCTGCACAATCCGGAATTCACCATGCTGGAATGGTATCGCGTTGATTTCGATCACCACCAATTGATGACCGAAGTGGAGTCGCTGGTCAGACACTGCATCGATGACCACGTCCCGCTGGTGAAAAGCGAGAAGCTCACTTACCAGGAAGTCTTTCAGCGGCATCTCCAGCTGGACCCGCACACAGCGACAGCGCAGGAATTTGCTGCCGTAGCGCACCGCCACAGAATCCATCCGCCCGCTGATCTGTTTGCCCACCACGACGTGGCCATCTGGCGGGATTTACTGCTGACCCATGTCATTGAACCCCATCTCGGGCAGGGGCGTCTCACCTTCCTTCATGATTTTCCGGCCAGTCAGGCATCTCTGGCGCGTGTTCGGCCAGGCCAACCACCTCTGGCGGAACGCTTCGAGCTGTATTGGCAGGGTGTTGAATTGGCCAACGGATTTCACGAACTGGCCGATCCTGCCGAGCAGCGCATTCGATTCGAACGTCAGCAACATGTCCGGATCGCGAGCGGGTTACCTGTCCAGCCGCTCGACGAACGCCTGCTCGCCGCGCTGACTGCGGGGTTGCCGGACTGCAGCGGGGTGGCACTCGGATTCGACCGCCTGGTGTTGCTTGCCAGTGGTGCACGCCAACTTGATGAAGTCATGGCATTCCCCTGGACCCGGGCCTGAGACCTCTCCCGAAATCATCCGCCACGAATCACGGTAGCTGTTTATTTCTTCCCGGCTGAGTGAATGTGCTCATGCAACTCGATCAATGGGCGTATTTCGCGCATCAACATCTCGAGATAGGGCAATAGCAACTGTCCCTTACCCTGGGCGAGAAGCACCAAGGCCTTGTCGACACCTAGCAATTCGGCGGGTAGTGCCTGTGGTATCGCCGAGGATTGTTCCTCTGCGTTGTGCACGATCGTCAGCGGCGATTCCATCGTGAGTGGCGAGACATCGCATTCCTGCGCGGACGGTGACGAATCATCTGAAGTGAGCTCGGCCACTGCCAATGGCTCCAGTTCGGGTACTGGGTCGGGCGTCGGCACCGATTCCTCAACTGCCAGGGACAGAGAGGGTTCTGGCAGCAACCCGTCGACCGGAGTCAGCATCACCTCTTCCACCGTTGCCTGGTCATCGTCCATGACCGACTTGCAGACCCGGTTCCCGCCCTCCGAGCTGGCATGACACAGGCGCTGGTGCGCCAGCCTCGTCAGCGCTTCAATCGAGTCACAACGGTCTTCCTTCAGACTGGCCAATCCAATGGTCACAGTCACCGGAACCGTCACACTGCCCAAAGAAAACGGTTGAGTCGTTACAGCTGCCAGAATCCGTTCGCACAATGGCGCGGCCTCGGCCAGGCTGGTGTTGGTGGCCAACAACGCGAATTCGGCACCGGACACTCGAGCGACCGTATCTTCCGTGCGCGCCGTGGAATACAGCCGCTTGGCCACCCACTCAATCAGGCGGTCACCCACCTCGTCGCCGTGGGCGCGGTAAATCTTCTTGAACCCGTCGATGTCCACTCGCAACAAACTGAGATCCTGGCCATGCCGTTGCGCATAGGCGATGTCCTGCTCGCCACGCTGTGTCAGGTAGCGGCGGCTTCGCAACCCGGTTTGTGGATCCGTGATCGCCTGCTCTTCCAGCGACAAAGATTTCTCGCTGAGTTCGCGAGTAGTCCGATCGTAGCGAACATATGCCTGTACCCGCGCCCGCAATTGCAGAGCATCCAGCGGTTTGACGATGAAATCCGTTGCCCCACAGGCCATGGCCTGCTGTTTAATGGCGTCGTCCTCGGTACCCGTGATTGTGATCACCGGCAGATCACGCACGCGCGCCTCCTCGGCGGCACGAATACGACAGATCAGCTCATAGCCATCCATCTGCGGCATCTGGATATCCGTCAGCACGGCCTGGATCGTACTGTCCTGACAGACCTGTTCCCAGGCAATGACTCCGTTTTCCACTTGAACAATATCAAAATCCGTACCCAGGATTTTCATGATGGCAAGACGGATGACACGCGAATCATCCGCCACCAGGATTCTTGGGCGTATCAGCGGATTGACGGTAGAAGTCTCACGGGCGACAGGTAGGGATGAGGTCATCGAGCCAATTCCAGACGGTAATTTAGGAATGAAATTGCAAAACTCGTGCCTGTGCCAAGCCTTGAGCGAACGATTTCTGCCCTGTCGGGCAGGAAATCAGGCGAAAACAGGCAAATTGGGGCCCGGAACGCGCAACCAGAAGGTCACTGGCCCGTCATTAATCAGCGCCACCTGCATGTCGGCACCGAAAACTCCGCTGGCCACGGTTCCGTGCCGGGCACGAGCCTGGCCCAGAAAATGCGCATACAGGCGTTGTCCGTCATTCGGGGAGGCGGCTGGACTCAGGCTGGGACGGGAGCCCTGCCGGGTATCAGCGGCGAGCGTGAACTGCGGCACCAATAACAATCCGCCGCCGGTGTCCTGCAGGCTGAGATTCATTTTTCCCGCGGCATCCGGAAATACCCGGTAACCGAGGATACGTTCCAGCAAACGATTGGCGATGGCCTCGCTATCACCACGCTCAATCGCTACAAACACCAAAAGCCCCGACCCGATCTGGCCAACCCTTTCCCCGCCAATCTCGACACTGGCCTCCCTGACACGCTGAAGCAAACCAATCATGGGTTCGCGCTGAGTCGACGAGTAGGTGTCACTGGGTGAAGCACCGTAACAGTACCAAGGAGAGGTTCAACAATCAGGGGCTGACACTAACGAGTACCGGCGTTCACTACCTTTTTTTTCGTGGATTCTTCGCGAACCAGCGCTTCCAGCTCGGAGACCGAGAGATCACCAGATTCCGCGGTCAATTCAATCTCCCCGGCATCGTTGATCTCCATGGCGTCATCATTCGGGACCGCTGTCAGGACAACTTCCTCCGGTTCGGGCATCACATCACTCAAGAGGGTGACGCCGATGCGGTTGCCGCCATCCGAACGCGCCTGACTTAAGCGCTGCTCCACCAGTACCAGGGATTTCTCGAATGTTTCAGGGGCATCAGTGTTCAACGTCACCAAACCAATACTGGCGGTAACGGGAACCGGCCCGGACGCGGCTGATAATGTTTCGGCCGCTATCCGTGCCCGCAGACGCTCGCATTGGGCAAGCGCCTGCGTGCGGTCGGACTGTGGTAACAGAATAGCGAATTCGGCCTCCCCGACCCGGGCCAACAAGTCTTCACGCCGGACACCGGCGGTTAATGTGGCCGCGACACGCTGCAATAGCGCCTGAGTAGCGGTGGTACCATGCTGTCGCAACAGGGCCGGAAAATCGTCAATATCGATAGCAGTAACGGAAAGATCCTGCCCGCTGGTCTGGCTCTCCCGGAATAGCCGTTTACCCTGCTCCACAAAGGCCCCCAGCCCATGAAGACGAGTTACCGGATCCATGGCGCTGCCTTTGGTCGCCACAGCCGCGGCATGCAGCAGGCTGGCCTGCTTGAGGCGCAGATAGGCGTGAACCCGCGATTGCAAAAGTTTTTTGTCGAATGGCTTGATGATGAAGTCCGTGGAGCCGCAGGCATAGGCCCGGATTCGGGTTTCGTCGTCCTCGGCCCCGGTGATAGTGATTATCGGAAGTTCACGTACCCGTGGATTGCGATCAGCACGCACTCGGCAAATCAGGCCGTACCCGTCCAGGCGCGGCATCTGCATGTCGGTAATGAGCATGTCGATCTTGTCATCGCGCGCGAGCACATCCCAGCCGGCTTCGCCATCTTCGGCGAGCAACACGTCGTAATCGGACTGGAGCATCTTCTCCACCGCCCGACGCATCACCTGCGCATCATCGACAACCAGCACCCGCGCCTTGCTGCTCATAGCACCCCGAACACAACAGCATTTCCTTGCAATTGTTATGCAAGCCTATGATTAATTTATAGGACAATTTGGGGGGGCTAGCCAGATTCTGCCAAGGCTGCGATCTGCCAAAGCTGTCTCTCGGCACGCGAATACAATCAGCAAGCTGATGTATTAACAGGGAATAGTCGTGAAAGTCAGGAAACGGCAGCGAGTACGGGGTGCTGATCCCAGCGGGCAAGATGATGCCCCGAAACCGTATCCAATGAGGCTGGCAATGATACTTCCATGGCGATGGGGAGATGATCGGACAGGGGATAATTCAGCACGCTGACATTTTCGACCAAAATGGAAGGTGTCACCAGAATATGGTCGATATTCTTGTTGGGACGCCAGCTCGGAAAGGTGTGGAGATCATGCGCAGGTTCACGCAAACCGGCACGGCTGATGAGGTGCGTCAGTTCGGGACTTTCGGAACGGCAGTTCAGGTCGCCCATGATGATCACGTTCGGGAATTCCCGGACGATATCGGCGATAAAACCCAATTGCCGGTGGCGCGCACGCCGCCCCAGTGCCAAGTGCAGCAACAACAGAATCAGCTTTTCCTTTCCGCTGCCGTAGCTGGCCATTAAGGCACCACGTCCGGGAATCGGTCCCGGGAGCCGATGTTCGCTGACTTCGCTTGCTCGCATCCGGCTGAGCAGGCCCATGCTGTGCTGGGCAAACATCCCGAAATTACGATTGGTCTGGTCATACCAATTGGGAAAATCTGCCCGATTGGCAAGATATTCGATAAGGTTGATGTAGCCACTGCGCATGCTGCCGGCATCCGCTTCTTGCAGACCGACTATATCGAAATGGCGGACCAGGTTGGCTATGCGATCCAGGTTGTCCCGGCGCTGGGGGCACGGCAGGACATGCCGCCAGCTGTGCGTCAGGTAATGATGATAACTACTGCTGGCAATGCCGGTCTGGATGTTATAGCTGAGCAGCCGAAGACGACGCGGCTGATCATCAGGAGATGCTGTACCCACGGGACCCGAATTTCCCCTGCCCACTTTGTCCATTGCTGATGGCTTGAATTGCGACATTTCGTGGCTTTATCGTTAGTCTTGTTAAAATAGCGTTATACGCACATTAATCAAGACCATTTGGCGGGCAAAGAGTTCCGTTCCTGCCATCCGTTCCCACATTCATCAGCACCAATCACCGGCCCCACACCCAAACTCCTGACCGGCACGTGCTCCTCGCGCCAAACCAGCGAGCTGCGCACAAAGAAAAACCCCCAATAGCGTTAACTATCGGGGGTTTTTGGGTAAGAAGCCTGGCAGTGTCCTACTTTCGCATGGGAACCCCCACACTATCATCGGCGCTGAGCAGTTTCACTTCCGAGTTCGGGATGGGATCGGGTGGTTCCCACTCGCTATGGCCGCCAGGCAATTCATTTGCTGCCGGGCCAGTGGCCAGACAGCGAATAAGAAATTCAGGTAGTCATTTCGTAAGGAGCTTGGGTGTTGCATTTGCTCAACCTCACCCAACATTTTGGGTGTTATATGGTCAAGCCGCACGGCCAATTAGTACGGGTTAGCTCAACGCCTTGCAGCGCTTACACATCCCGCCTATCAACGTCGTAGTCTTCGACGAACCTTCAGGGAGCTCGAAGCTCCAGGGAGATCTCATCTTGAGGTGGGTTTCCCGCTTAGATGCTTTCAGCGGTTATCCCGACCGTACTTGGCTACCCGGCAGTGCCATTGGCAT
>DKBE01000098.1 GCA_002451085.1 Proteobacteria bacterium UBA6908
TCGCACTCCGGCTGCTGCGGCATCTGGGTCTCGGGACCGACCGACGTCGGCGCCCCGACCGCGAGCGATCCGGAAGAAGCCGGCGTTCCGGGCCACCTGCCGAAGGGCTGGAGCTGGGGCTACCGCTCCATGACCACCGTCAAGGGTCTGTTCACCGCCGGTGACGGCGTGGGCGCCTCGGGCCACAAGTTCTCCTCCGGTTCGCATGCCGAAGGCCGTATCTGCGCCAAGTCGATGGTGCAGTACTGCGTCGACAACAAGGACCTGAAGCCGGAATTCTCGGAAACTGCCCAGGAAATCGCCGACCTCATCTGGAAGCCGGTGAAGAACTTCCTGCAGCACAAGGACTACAGCACCGCCATCGACGTGAACCCGATGTACATCACGCCGAAGATGCTGCAGTTCCGCCTGCAGAAGATCATGGACGAGTACGTGGCTGGCGTCGCGACCTACTACACCACCAACGACAAGATGCTCAAGGTGGCGGAAGAGAAGCTCGAGATGCTGAAGGAAGACGCCCAGAAGATGCGCGCCAAGGACCTGCACGAACTGCTGCGGGCCTGGGAGAACTACCACCGCATCCTCACGGCCGAAGCCCACATGAAGCACATTCAGTTCCGCGAAGAGAGCCGTTACCCCGGCTTCTACTACCGCATGGACAAGAACTTTGTCGATGAGAAGAACTGGAAGTGCTTCGTGAACTCGGTCTACGACAAGAAGTCGCACAAGTGGACCTGCTTCAAGCGCAAGCACGTCGACATCGTGGACAAGAGCAAGCTGTTCAAGGCTGCTGCCCACTAAGTTGGCGTTGTACCCGAAGTAACGCCGGGGGCCGCAAGGCCCCCGGTTTTTTTCCGGCTTTCCCCAGCGCCTACCCAGGGTGTACGCTTGGGAAATCCTGAAATCACAATCCCGCAATTTGTTAAGGTGTATCGATGGACAAGCTCACGAATCTCATCAGCGAATCGCCGTTCGGCGGCAGCCCGGTCATGCCGGAACTGCTCGAGGGCAGCGCCACCATCCAGTTCCAGTGCCGCAAGGGCATCGATTGCTGGAACGCCTGCTGCAGCAATATCGACATCTCGCTCACCCCGGTCGACGTGTTGCGTCTCAGCCGCCGGCTCGGCATCAGTACCACCGAGTTCCTGCAGCAGTACACCTACCCGTACGAGATGGAACCCAATGGCATTGCCGGCATCAAGTTCAAACCGGTTGAAAACGGCAGCGCTTGCCAGTTCATGCGTCCGGAAGGCTGCGAGGTCTATTCAGACCGCCCGACTGCCTGCCGCTACTACCCGGTGGCGCTGTTGTCCATGCGCCGCTCGGATGAATTCACCGATCGCCAGTCCTTCGCGATGGTGAAGGAATCGCACTGCCACGGCCATTTCGAGCCGCGCAAGCTGACCATCGACGAATATCGCCAGGACCAGGGCATCATCGAGTACGACGAGCAGGGCCGTGGCTGGCGCCAGCTGGTGCTCAAGAAAAAATCCTCCGGCCCGACGGTCGGCACGCCCTCGAAGCGCAGCCTGCAACTGTGGTTCATGGCCTGCTACGACCTCGACCGCTTCCGCGCCTTCGTGGCCAGTGATCCGTTCAGCGAAACCTACGACATTCCGGACGCAGAACTGCAGGAAATCCTGCTCGACGACAACAACCTCATGCAGTTCGCTTTCCGCTTCCTGCGTCAGGTCATGTTCGCCGAAGAAACCATAAAGATGAAGGCCGATGCCTTCGATAAACGCCTGGCGCGCAAGAAAGAGCGCGATGCCGCCAGCGGCGATAGCAGCGAATAATCCTCATCCATGCTTCGCTAATCAAAGCCGCCCCAAGGGGCGGCTTTTTTCTGTCAATAATTCACCCTCGGTTTGACCCCTTGTCTCCATTGGGGTTAACTAAGTACACATGGAGATCACGACAGCCAGACTGTCGCCAAGGATGATGTGATAAAAAACACTAACGTCTTGATTCTATTTAAATCAGGATTTTTATCTGGCCTACATGCCGTGTTGCAACCCGGCATGTAGGCGGTCGAATTGTAATTAGGTGTCCACAGGATCATGGAACCAAGAAATTGGATTGGATTGACCATCCTGCTTATTGGAGTAGTCCTACAGCCCATAGGTTGGATGTATTACTTCTGGATTCAGATCCTGTCGTTTGTGTTGATATTTATCGGTGTATTTATATTTATAACCCAAAAGTATTTAGATAAATCGGTAGAAAGAGAATTCACATCTGGAAAAAGTAGCGGAGATGCACTACCGGGTGACGTTCATAACAATAGTGGTTGGGGTCAAGGCGGCCGCAGCGAAAGCTGGACATCTGAACACAGTGGTGGCAGCGAGAGTAGCGGTGACTAAGACTCTTAACTATTCACTCCACCTGACTCGTGGCGCTAACAATTACTGATCAGGGTTTACATGCTGGAACTCAGACCCACTTGCGAACACTGCAACAAGCCACTGCCACCAGACTCGCTGGAGGCACGCATCTGTTCCTATGAATGCACCTTCTGCGCTGCCTGTGTCGACAACATTCTGAATAACGTCTGCCCGAATTGCGGCGGCGGGTTTGTGCCCCGACCCATTCGGCCATCACGAAATTGGAAGGCTGATAACTATCTTGGCAAGGACCCGGCGAGCACTTCGGTCAAGCACAGGCCGGTGGACCCGGGTGCTCACGCGGAGCTTGTAGCGTCGATCGGGAAATTGCCGCCGGAAAAACGCTGACACACCCAGCGAGCACGCAACCCGCTACGGTTGGCCACCGTTACAACAGGGTGGAAAGCAGCGTTGCGATCCCGAGGAACGACATGAACCCGACCACATCGGTGACCGTGGTCAGGATGATCGANNACGAATCCGGTCCGCGCTTCTTTCCAGGTCACCCGCAACCAGTGACGGGCGCTGATTTCACGCAAGGTGAGGCCACGCATGGTCACCGCCAGCGCCTGGGCACCGGCGTTACCCGACTGACCGGCGACGATTGGCAATAACACTGCGAGCGCGGTAAACCGGGCGATCGTGCTCTCGAACAGGCCAACCACGGAGGCGGCCAGAAACGCGGTCAGCAGGTTGATGTGCAGCCAGCCGAGACGCTTGCGTACGGCAAACCAGGCACCCGACAGGGCGCGCTCGTCACGCGAAGCGCCAACCATCATTTGGATATCGAGGCTCGCCTCCTGCGCCAGCGCCGCGACCAAGCCTTCGTGATGAATGACACCGATCAGCCGCCGGTCGTGATCCACCACCGGCAGTGAGTCGAGCTTGTGCTGTTCGAGCAGCTCCACGACTTCGTCGCGGGTGCTGACCGGCGACACCACCGCCAGCAACGGCCGGGCGATGGCGTTGAGCGTCTGTTTCGGATCGGCGATGGTGAGTTCCTGCAACGGCACTCGTGCTTCCAGCCGCTGCTCATCGTCAACCACGTACAGTTCACTCACTCGCCTTGTCTTCTGCATGCGCAATCGCGCTTCCGCCTCCCCCACGGTCATGCCACTGCGATAACCGGATACCCTTGGGTCCATGAGGTGGCCGGCGGCATCCGGCGCATACTGCAGCAGTAAATCCAGCTCCTTGCGCACGCCATCATCCAGCAGTGACAGCCGGGCGGCGCGTGCCTCGTGATCGAGACGGGCCAGAAGAGCCGCACTGTGGGCCGGCTCCAGTTCGGTGAGCAGGCCACGCGCCAGGCGTTCGGGCATGGCTTGAAGAATCTGTTCAGCGGCATCACCGGAAAGATACGGCCACACAGCCAGTACCGCATGTAGTGGCTGACGCGTCAGCAACGCGACGGCGTCCGCCGCCGGCAAAGGCTCGAGCGCCAGTGCCGCCTCGCCCGGAAAATCGACCAGAAACCGGCGATTGAGCAGGTCGAGTGCGACCGCGGCGCTTTCGCTCATGGATCACCCTGGCGCGATGTGCCCGGCAGCTCATTGACCAGTGACTGCAACAGTGCCGCCATCAGGGTCCAGGCCGCCGAACCAGCCACGGCCAGCACATTCGCATCACGCACCACAGGTTGCTGCGGGATGTGTTCCACGGCCTGGATCAAGACACCATGCCGCAGCGCGCCCACCAACCGGCCATTGCGCTCGATGACCGGCAGAGTCGAGAACTGTGTCCAGCCGCCGTGGTCCAGCACGCTGCGTGGCGCTGCCTGTGCCGGCAATGCCGGAACGTCCACCGCCTCGGTACCACCGATCGACATCGATGCCGGGCTCAGCAACAGGCTGGCCGGACGCACACTCGCACGCAATCGCCGTTCCTCGTCAACGATATAGAGAAAGTCGCCGACATCCCGGGTCGCAGCCTTGAGTCGCGCCAGCACTTCGCGCACGGGCTCGGAGGGGTGGGCCGTCAGTACCTCGGTCTCAGCCAGTGCGCCGATGCTATCCTCCGGGTAACGTAACAGCACGCGACAACCAACCGCGGTCGTGGCCGGCAACTCTTCGAGCAGGCGCACACGTCGCGGCTCCGGGAAGTGTCGCAAGAGTGCCGCCGTGGCCGGCACGTTCAGCCGGCGCAGCAATCGTATCACCGGTTCGTCCGTCAGGCTGGCGAGGCTGCGCGCCGCAAAACCGGGTGGCAGCCGGGCGACCACGGGCGCCGCCACGCGGCCCGGCACGGCGGTCAATAACGCACTCGTTTCTGCGGCATTCAGCTGTTCCAGCACACGTGCCGCTTCGGCTGGATGGGCGCGCAGAAAGGCAATGGTCAGGTCCCTAGCGCGGCTCATGGTCTTCATCCTCGACCACGAGCACACTCGCCAGCTCCTGGAACATCTTGCCGGGCAGCATGGTGCGTCCGGCGGCCGTTTCGAGCACCACGGCAGTTGGGGTGAAATCCAGAATGATGCCCTCGTGCTCGCCGATTCGAATCCGCTGGCCGGGCCGGTAGGCATCACGCAGATAGCGGGTGCCAATGAGATTGGCCACGTAGCTGCGCGCGCCGAGACTCATGGTCAGCGCCAGTCCGCCCAGCACCGCACCCAGCAACACCGAGGCAATGATGATCAGGAATGTGATGTTAATGCCGATCTGTCCGGCACCAATCACGACTGCCAGCACAAGAATGGCAATCTGCACGGCACGCCCGAGCAGCCGCCGCGAGGCGGGTTCAATCGGGGTGGCCGCCACAACCAGGTCACGTGCCAGGTTACTCAACAGGATGCCGGCGAGAATGATGAGCGCACCCACCACGAGCGTTGGCAGGTAACCGACCACCTTGTTCATCCACGCGGTAAAGGTGTCGATGCCAAGCATGTGGGTGGCGGCGGTAAGGAAGAACAACATCACGATCCAAAATACGATTTCACCCAGCAGGCGCGCTGAGGCCTGGGCGCGCGCCGGAGTCTCCAGTCCGTGGCGCTGGTAAACACGCTGAACCAGCATGTCGACCCCGCGCAATGCCTGCACGGCTACGCCACGCAGCAATCGCGCCGTGAGGTAGCCTACAAGTATCAGCAACAGGGCGGCGAGCAATCCCGGCACCTGCTCCCAGACCTTGCGGGCCAGGGCGGTGATCACCTCGCCGGTGGATCCGGCCCAATCAGGAAGACTGTTCATATAAACCGTGCTCTGTTGTGCCGTCGTGACGGGACGGGATTGCCGTTCAGTGTTTCTCTATAACCTATTTCGTCAGGGGCAGTAAACCTTTTGAGGCTGTTCAATTCAAAACCGGACAACAGATGGGGAATCGCCGCATGCTGCCTGGTAGTGGTCAATGCACGGGAAATGCGCGGAAACCGATCGCCCTGGGCGTCTACCGATGGTGATTGGCGTGCGGTGCAGACTTCAAGGTGTCACTGGAAGGGTGATCGTGTCCGCCTGGAGCCAATAACGTCACGACGCCAAACATCAGCACGGTCAACCCCGCGGCACGCCGTACCCACGGATGGCGCACGAAATCCCGCAGCCATTCGGCCGCGAAACCCACCGCCAGCAGCATCGGCAAGGTGCCGAGACCGAAGGCCAGCATCAGCAAAGCACCGTTGAGTGCCGAACCCGAGGTGAGCGCCCAGGCGATTGCAGCGTACACCATGCCGCACGGAAGCCAGCCCCAGATCAACCCGAAGGCCAGTGCTTTCAGCGGGTGATCGACCGGCAGCAGCTGGCGGCCATACGGCTCGATGCGCTTCCAGAGCACCCCACCCCACTGCTCCAGCCGCTGCAGTCCCGGCCACCAGCCAGCCAGATACAGCCCGAGCGCGATCATGAACCCGCCGGTCACCAGTGTTACCGCCCAACGCACCGATGATGACGGCAAGAGCCCGAAGGCACCGGCGCTGATGGCACCGGCCACGGCCCCGGCCACGGCATAACTGGCGACCCGACCGCTGTTGTAAGCCAGCAGGTACGGCATCAATGTCCATGGTGAACGGCGCAGGTCATGACGTATGCCGAGCGTCAGCGCGCCGACGATGCCGCCGCACATGCCGAGACAATGGGTGGAACCGAGCAAACCAACCAGGAAGGCCGACAACAACGTGATGTCCGCATTCATGGTGATGTTGGACTAAACGAAAGGATCAGAAGGCGTCTGCGGTCAGTCCACCGGCCGAAGATCGGCCGCGCGCAACTCCACCACGGTTTCATCCGGCACCCGCAGGGAGCCCTGCAAGCGCCAATCCTGCGCCTCCAGCTGAACATACCAGTGGCCCGGATTGAGCTCGGGAAACACCGCTCGATACCGCCCGTCTTTCTGTCGCTGCAACGTTTGGCTGAGGTCCAGGCCGGCTCGCGTGGCGTGCAACCAGCGCAGGGTGATCGCCGGCGGGAGAGACTGTGCTGACGTGGCCTGCAGGTGCAGGACCACGGCATGGGTGGAAGCATCGAGCGTGAGTGCACCGTGCAGACCCAGTTGTGCGGCGGCCACATCGCGCGCCAGGGTGCGGTTGATTTCCTTGCCCTGCTTGTAATAGTCGTCCACCACCAGGCCGTCCTTGGTGCGGTCGGCAATGATATAGGTGGCGATGCCGCCAATCACGGCAGTCAGCGGGAAGGCGATGATCAGCCAGACCAGGGGTTCACGGTACCAGGGACGGATGTCGGTCATGGATAGCCTTTAGCGGATCACGGGGCCCAGGAAACGCGCTTCTTCGCTATCGCGCAGCTTGGGATTATCGGTTGCTTCGACATGGAAAGTGATTTTGCTGCTGCGTTCCTTGAGCCGCGCCGGGTCCGCTTCCAGGCGCACCGCCAGCTCGCGCACGTCACCGGAACCAATCGCCATGTTCTCGGTTTCACCGTGCAGCACCATGCCCTCGATGCCCGTGGCACTCAAGCGATAGGTGTGCGCTTCGTTGTCCTTGTTCAGCACCCGCAGGGTATAGACGTTCTCGACCAGCCCCTCGACGGTTTCGCGATACAGGGTGTTGCGGTCGCGCACCACGTCGATATCGAGCGGCACGCGCAGCAACACGGAGATCACGAGAGCGGCGCCGATCGCCACCAGCAACGATCCGTAGAGGATCACGCGTGGACGCAGGATTCGCGACGGCTTACCTTCCAGTGCATTTTCGGTGGTGTAGCGGATCAAGCCCTTCGGATAATTCATTTTGGCCATCACCGTGTCACAGACATCGACACAGGCGGCGCAGGCGATGCACTGGTATTGCAGCCCATTGCGAATGTCGATCCCGGTTGGGCAGACCTGCACACACAGCGTGCAGTCAATGCAATGGCCGAGGTTCTGGGCTTTCGGGTCGACAACCCGTCCGCGCGCGCCGCGCGGTTCGCCGCGGACCTTGTCGTAGGAAATGATCAGCGTGTTCTTGTCGAACATCGCGCCCTGGAAGCGGGCATACGGGCACATGTAGGTACACACCTGCTCGCGCAGGAAACCGGCATTGCCGAAGGTGGCAAACCCATAAAAGAAAACCCAGAAGGTCTCCCACGGCCCAAGCGCGAACGCGAACGCCGAGAGCGTCAGTTCGCGGATCGGAGTGAAGAACCCGACAAAGGTAAATCCGGTCCACAGCGAGAACAGGATCCAGGCGCTGTACTTGGCGCTGCGCTTCAGCAGTTTCTCGCTGTTCCATGGCATCTTTGCGAGCTTCATCTGCTTCATTCGGTCGCCATCGATCTTGCGCTCGATCCACAGGAACACTTCGGTCCACACCGTTTGCGGACAGGTGAAGCCGCACCACACGCGCCCGAATATGGCAGTGAAGAAGAACAGCAGCAGCGCCGACAGGATCAGAATCACCGACAGGTAAAACAGGTCCTGCGGCCAGAACGTCCAGAAAAAGAAGTTGAATTTGCGGCCGGGCAGATCAATGAGAAACGCTTGCCGCCCCGCACCCCAGTTGATCCACGGCAGGCCATAAAAGATGCCCAGTGTGATGGCCACCATGACGAAGCGAAGATCGGCAAACAGTCCCGTGACCTGCCGCGGGTAGACCTTCTTGTGCCTGGCGTAAAGCGCTTCGGTGGCGGCATCGGCCTCGGCCAGCGTAACCACACGCTGGCCGGTACCGGGTTTGCTGACAGGCTCGGAGGTTACGGATGTGCGATCCGGGCGGTTGCGCTTGGCCGCAATTTCGGCCTGCGCTTCGATCAGGGAGGGGACGTATTGCTTTTCCTTCTCGTCTTGTCCCTTCTCCGTTTCATCGGCCGGATTTTTGTCTTGCGTCACTTCTGTGCCTTGACCTCGGGCAGGTGCGAGAGGCTCCAGATATACGCCGCCAACAGATGTACCTTGGCTTCGCCGAGGAACTCACCATGGGCCGGCATGCGCCCGTTACGGCCCTCGCTGATCGTTTTCATGATGGCGGCCTGGCTTCCACCATACAACCAGATGTTGTCTGTCAGGTTGGGAGCGCCCAGCGCCTGATTGCCCTTGCCATCGGCGCCATGACAGGCCGCACACACCTGCTGGAATTTCTCCTTGCCGGCCGCCGCCGCATCGGCGCTGGCCTTGCGACCCGACAGGCTGATGACATATTCCGAAACGTTGAATACACCTTCCTGTCCGAGCATGGCACCCCACGCCGGCATGGCGCCACTGCGACCGTTCATGATGCTGGCCTTGATCTGCTCGGGCTCACCGCCGTACAGCCAGTCGCTGTCGCGCAGATTGGGGTAACCCGGACCACCGCCGGCATCCGAACCATGACAGCCCGTGCAGTAAGTCATAAACAGACGCTTGCCCATATTCAGCGCCTCGGGATTGGCCGCGACTGCCGCTAGCTCCTGGGTACGGTATTTCTCGAACAACGGGCCGTATTTCTGTTCAGCCACGCGCATTTCCTGATCGTACTGGCCGGTTTCGCTCCACTTGAAGGCGCCGCCAAAAACGCCGCTGCCCGGGTACAGCAGCAAGTAACCAATGCCGAAGAACAGCGTGATGTAGAACATGTACAGCCACCACATCGGCAGCGGGTTGTTCAGTTCCTCAATTCCGTCCCACTCATGACCCATGGTTTCTACTTTGGTCGGCTTCTTGCCGCGCGACATCCATGAGATCAGCACGAAGCAGGCGGCGATACTCAGCACCACCAGGATGAAGATGTACCACTGCCAGAATCCGCTTGTGAAGTCAGCCATTGTTGTTCTCCCCGCGACGGGTAGTCAGGGTATTGTCATCATCGAGCGGCAGGCGCGCAGCGGCTTCAAAATCCGGCTTGCGCTTGCTGCTCCAGGCCCATGCCCAGATGCCGATGAACAGCACCAGCAGGGCCACAGTCCAGATTGAATGAAACATGACGATATCCATGGCTCACCTCGTGCTCTTGAGTGCGGTACCCAGCGACTGCAGATAGGCAACCATCGCATCCATTTCGGTCTTGCCCTTGATCTCCTCGGGGGCAGCCTTGATTTCCTCGTCCGAGTACGGATGGCCGAGGGTGCGCAGCACCGTCATCTTCTTCTGGATCAGGTTGGTCTTGAGCTCATTCCTGGCCAGCCAGGGATAACCGGGCATCACCGATTCCGGCACCACGTCGCGCGGATTCATCAGGTGGGCACGATGCCAGTCGTCCGAATAGCGGCCACCGACACGGTGCAGGTCCGGCCCGGTACGCTTGCTGCCCCACTGAAACGGCCGGTCGTAGACGAATTCCCCGGCCACCGAGTAATGTCCGTAGCGCTCGGTCTCGGCACGGAATGGACGAATCATCTGCGAGTGGCAGACGTAGCAGCCCTCGCGGATGTAGACGTCGCGGCCTTCCAGCTGCAGCGCCGTGTAGGGTTTGAGGCCCGCGACCGGCGTGGTTGTCGACTTCTGGAAGAACAACGGGACAATTTCCACCAGTGCACCCACCGAGATCACCAGAATCGTCAGGATGATCAGCAGGGCGAGGTTTTTTTCAACTTTGTCGTGAGCAGTTCCAGCCATGGTTTTCTCCCCTATCTGATCAGGCGCTGGCCGGAATGGCCTGTTCCACCGGCTTGGCGCCAGCGATGGTCTTCCAAATGTTGTAGGCCATCAGCAACATGCCCACGAGGAAGAACAAACCGCCCAGCGTTCGCACCACGTAGAACGGATGCATGGCCGCCACCGATTCGACAAAGCTGTAGGTCAGCGTGCCGTCGGCATTGACCGCGCGCCACATCAGCCCCTGCAGGATGCCCGAGATCCACATGGCAGCGATGTACAACACGATGCCGATGGTGGCGATCCAGAAGTGGGTTTCGACCATCTTGGTGCTGTATAGCTCGCGGCCGAACAGGCGCGGAATCAGGAAGTACATGGCACCGATCGATATCATCGCCACCCAGCCGAGCGCCCCGGAATGCACGTGGCCGATGGTCCAATCGGTGTAGTGCGAGAGCGCATTCACAGTCTTGATTGACATCATCGGACCTTCGAAGGT
>DKBE01000078.1 GCA_002451085.1 Proteobacteria bacterium UBA6908
CGTTGCATGACTTGAGCACCCTGGGTTTCCTGGTAGTCCGGCGCACGACCGCCGTCCTTGACGATACAGACATCCTCGAGATAGATCGATACTTTATTCACATCAAGATGGGCAATCCGAGCTCGTCCGATGGCCGCCAGAATGCGCCCCCAGTTTGGGTCACTGGCAAAAAATGCGGTCTTCACCAGCGGTGAGTGGGCAATAGTCTGTGCCACTTCCAGGCAATCCTGTTCACTCGATCCCTGATCGACATCAATCGTGATGAATTTTGTTGCCCCTTCGGCATCACGCACAATCGCCTGTGCCAGTTCGGCGAGTACATCTTTGATGGCCTGGCCAAATACAGCAAATGCAGGGCCGTGTGGCTCGGAAATAACAACTCCCGATTGACCACTGGCCAGCAGGACACAAGCATCATTGGTTGAGGTATCGCCATCCACGCTGATGCGATTGAAGCTGGCGTCGGCCGCGCTCTGCAAGCACTGCTGGAGGACCGGTCCGGAGACGGCGGCATCTGTGGCGACAAATGCCAGCATGGTGGCCATGTTCGGGCAAATCATGCCAGCACCCTTGGCAATACCACTGATGGTAATCGTTTTACCATCGATCAATAGTCGACGGCTGCTGCCCTTAGGAGCTGTGTCGGTCGTCATAATCCCGTGTGCTGCTTCTACCCAGCCGCTTTCTGTAAGCGCGGACAGGCAGTGCGGTAAGCCCGCTGTCAGTCGGTCAACGGGTAGTCGTTCACCAATGACACCCGTCGAGAACGGCAGAATCTCGCTAGATTCACATTTCAGCAGTCGGGAGAGTTCCAGGCAGGATTGGCGTGCATCCTCCAGCCCCTCGTTACCTGTTCCGGCATTGGCAAAACCGGTATTGATCACAAGTGCGCGCGGAGCATGTGTGGAGAGGTGTTCCCGGGCGACCATTACCGGCGCGGCACAAAAACGGTTCCGGGTAAAAACCGCGGCAGCCTGAGTGCCCGGAGTACACTCAATAACAACCAGATCGCGCCGATCCTTCTTGCGGATGTGGGCGCAGGCAGTGCCCAGACGAATGCCCGCGACAGGCAGCAGCTCAGGGAGTGGGGGAAGATTTACAGGCATGGCAAACGAGTCACAGCTCAAGTGAATTCGATAGAATGAGTCTACTCACTTGCCGGACCACTCGCCATCCTGGCGCGAAATNNGTGGCAGACGGATGCTCGTAGCGTACCTGGTCGGGTGAGGTCTGGCGCGCCTCCAGCGCCTCTACATCGCTGTCCTCGCGAATCTGAACGCGCGTGATCAATGTGATAATTTCATGCTTGATGCGATCCAGCATGTCTGAAAACAGCTGAAATGCCTCGCGCTTGTATTCTTCTTTCGGGTTCTTTTGCGCGTAACCGCGCAGATGTATTCCCTGGCGCAAGTGATCCATGGCCGCCAGATGATCCTTCCACTGCGAATCAAGCACCTGAAGCATGACAGCCTTCTCAAAATGACGCATCACCTCGGCGCCGACTTTCACCGTTTTGTCTTCATGCGACTTGCTGAACTCCTCATACAAGCGCGTGCGCAGCCCGCTCTCTTCCAGCGTGGAGTTGCTGTCGAGCCACTGCTGAACCGGGTAATGCAACCCATATTCACGCTCGAGATGGTCTTCCAGGCCTTTCACATCCCACTGCTCGGCCATGCTTTCCGGAGGAATGTAGAGGCTGATTACATTGCTTAGGACATCAGTGCGGATTGCCTTGACACTGTCCGAGATGTCATCCACCTCCATCAGGCGGTTCCGCTGCTCGTAAATCACCTTGCGCTGGTCATTGGCGACATCGTCGTATTCCAGCAATTGTTTGCGGATGTCGAAGTTGCGAGCCTCGACCTTGCGCTGGGCACCTTCGATGGTTTTGGTCACCCATGGATGCTCGATCGCCTCCCCTTCCTTGAGACCGGCCCACTGCACCACCTTCGTCATGCGATCGGAGCCGAAGATGCGGAGCAGATTGTCCTCGAAGGAGAGGTAGAATCGCGAAGACCCGGGGTCACCCTGACGGCCCGAGCGACCACGCAGCTGATTGTCGACGCGCCGTGATTCGTGGCGTTCGGTACCAATAACATGCAGCCCACCGGCGGTAAGCACCTGATCGTGCCGCTGCTGCCAATTGCTGCGAATGGTCGCATGCTGATCCGGCCGATCGCCCACAGCTGACAGTTCCATCTCGAGATTGCCACCCAGCACGATATCGGTGCCGCGACCTGCCATGTTGGTGGCGATGGTGACGGCCCCCGGTCGTCCGGCCTCAGCCACAATGCTGGCCTCACGCTCATGATGCTTGGCATTGAGCACCTGGTGAGGAATTTTCTCCTTCTGCAGGAGCATGGCGAGATGTTCTGAGGCCTCAATCGAGGTGGTGCCCACAAGCACGGGTTGACCGCGCTGATGGCAATCACGAATGTCGGCAATGACTGCGCCGTGCTTCTCAATTGCTGATCGGTACACCTGATCGCCCAAATCCTGCCGGATCATTGGACGATGCGTGGGGATGACGACGACTTCGAGCCCATAAATGTGCTGAAACTCGTAGGCTTCTGTATCCGCCGTGCCCGTCATCCCGGAGAGTTTTCCATACAGGCGGAAATAATTCTGGAAGGTGATCGAGGCCAGAGTCTGGTTCTCATTCTGAATGGTCACACCTTCCTTGGCTTCAACGGCCTGGTGTAGCCCGTCTGACCAGCGCCGTCCGGACATCATGCGCCCGGTAAACTCGTCGATAATCACCACATCGCCATCCTTGACGATGTAATCCACTTCCCGCTTGAACAGGGTGTGCGCACGAAGAGCGGCATTCAGATGATGCAGCAGACTGATGTTGGCCACATCGTAGAGATTGCTGCCATGGGGAATGAGCCCGGCTTGTTCCAACAGGCGT
This sequence comes from Proteobacteria bacterium UBA6908, assembly GCA_002451085.1. GTDB lineage: Bacteria > Pseudomonadota > Gammaproteobacteria > Acidiferrobacterales > UBA6901 > UBA6901. Next base: position 2,912 of record DKBE01000078.1, read on the forward strand.
TCCGCGTGCTCATGACCCGCTTCAGTCAGGAATACCTGTCGCGCCTTTTCATCCAGGGCGAAATCTCCAGGACCATCCTCCTGCAACTGAGGGGTCAGTTTGGGAATGACAGCATTGATTTTGTAATACAGGTCGGTACTGTCTTCCGTCGGCCCGGAAATAATTAACGGAGTACGCGCTTCATCAATCAGGATCGAGTCCACCTCGTCCACCACGGCATAGTGCAACCCACGCTGGACACGATCGGTAGCACGAAACGCCATGTTATCGCGCAGATAATCAAACCCGTATTCATTATTGGTCCCGTAGGTAATGTCAGCAGCGTAGGCGGCGCGTTTGCTTTCGCTGTCTTGACCTGACACCACCACACCCACCGTCAGACCCAGAAAGTTGTAAACCTTGCCCATCCACGCTGAGTCGCGGCGAGCAAGGTAATCGTTGACTGTGACCACATGCACGCCCTTGCCGGACAGAGCATTGAGGTACACCGTGAGGGTAGCCACCAGTGTCTTGCCTTCACCAGTGCGCATCTCGGCAATTTTTCCCGAATTCAGCACCATGCCGCCGATCAACTGGACATCGAAATGCCGCATGCCCAGTGTGCGCCTGGCCGCTTCCCGAACCACGGCAAACGCCTCAGGGAGCAGCGAATCCAACGACTCCCCTCGCTCCAGCCGGGCACGGAATTCAGCAGTTTTGGCCCCCAGTGCTGCATCATCCAGCGCCGACAGCTGGGGTTCGAGCGCATTAATACGCTCCACCACAGACTGCATCTGGCGCACCAGGCGAGTATTTCGATCTCCGATCAGTTTCTTGAGAATGCTCACAACCATACAAAGGATTCCCCGGCAATCATGTGACCGCCATGCGACCTGCCCGTGATTTAACGGGTCTTACGGTAAAGATGTGATTATGAAGGAAATGCGGTGTAACTTGAAGCGGACCTTGGCTTCAGGAGGACTTGAGGTAAGAACCGGGATTGACTGTCTTGCCGTCGCGCAAGACCTCGAAATGGAGATGTGGTCCGGTAGAACGGCCACTGGACCCTACCAATGCCACGTCCTGTCCCTTGTTGATGCGGTCCCCAACACGGACCAGGACAGACTTGCAATGCGCATAACGGGTTGTGTAACCATTGCCGTGATTGATTTCGATCGTTAACCCATAGCCTTCCTTCTGGCCGGCGAAACTCACCACGCCACCACCCATAGCCTTGATTGCCGAGCCAAAACGGCTGGCAATATCCACTCCCTCGTGAAATGCGGTCCGGCCGGTAAATGGATCGGAGCGTACGCCAAAACCTGAAGATACCCAGCCGCCGTCAGTTGGCCAGCCGGTTGGGTACACAGCGGCTTGCAACTGCTTGTCCATCAAACTGCTCTCCAGAGCACCGAGGCGCTTGGACTTGCGATCGATCTGTCCCGAGACACGCTCCAGTTCCTTGACGAAGTCAGGAACCGATAGTGACGATGGCCCGCGCGAAGCCTCTGGGCCACCCATTGCCGGTTCGGAAGTGAAATCAAACTCGCGCTTGTCGAGCCCACCCATGCGTGCAAGGCGCTGACCCAATGCATTCAAGCGCAGCAGTTCTGCCTGCATGTGACCAAGACGCTGGGCGAGAGCGTTCAGATGAATCTCGGCATCACGGCGGGCCTGTTCGATGCGCTGACGCTCGCTCACGAGCAGCGCAGCCTGGCGCTGGACGTATTCCGGATCACGATTTCCGGTGGATGGATCGATAGAAGCCGCTATTTTGTAGGAGACCGTTCCCAGGATCAGTGGCAACGCGATCAGTATCACGACAGCCAGAGTCACAACCTGCCACGGCGTCAGACTGACGTGCCGACCGCTTCCGGCGCTGCGTGGGATCAGAATAACGTTCATACCGCCTGCACCGTACGGATAAACGAAATCGCTGCCTTGTCAGTTTCCTCAAAGGAGACGATTTCCCAGGCGTCCTGATCAGACAAGAGTGTGCGCAGTATCCGGTTGTTCAGCGCATGGCCTGACTTGTGCGCACTGAAGGCACCAATTAACGGATGCCCGAGCAGATACAAATCACCGATGGCATCCAGAACCTTGTGTTTGACGAACTCGTCTTCGTAGCGCAGCCCATCTTCATTAAGGACCCGGAAGTTATCCATCACGATGGCGTTCTCCATGCCACCACCACGCGCCAAGCCAGCTGCGCGCAGCATTTCAAGATCTCGCATGAATCCAAAAGTGCGTGCGCGGCTTACTTCCTTGACGAATGAGGTGGTGGAGAAGTCGACACAAGCAGTCTGGGTTGATTTGCGCAGACTGGGGTGATCGAAATCAATGCTGAACGAAACCTTGAATCCGTCCCACGGTTCAAACGATGCCCACTTGTCGTGTTCTTCGACACGTACCGGCTTTTTGATGCGGATAAACTGTTTGGGCACGGACTGTTCTTCGATGCCGGCGGATTGCAGCAAAAAAACAAACGGGCCGGCGCTGCCATCCATGATCGGGACTTCAGCAGCGGTAACGTCTACATAGGCATTGTCGATACCGAGTCCGGCAAAAGCCGCCATCAGGTGCTCGACCGTTGAAATCTTTGCGTTGTCATGTTCCAGCGTCGTGGACATGCGCGTATCGCTGACATTCATCGGATCGGCTTTTATCTCTACAGGATCAGCCAGATCGGTGCGGCGAAACACAATTCCGCTGTTAACCGGTGCAGGGCGCAGCGTGAGATATACCTTGTCTCCGGTATGTAGACCGACACCGGTGGCACGGATGGCATTCTTCAAGGTACGCTGCTTGATCATCTTGAACCAATAGTTATAGTTTCTTGGCGCACAAATACCCGAGGGCAAAGTCTCCACTCCCCCACTTGCCCGGGGCGCTTAGGAACAATGAATTAGTACCATTAAAGGGCATAGACCCCGCCCTTGTCCAGTTTTCGCCTGAAAAATCAGTCTCATCGGCCAGCCATGGCCGATAAGCGGCTAGTTTTTCATGTATTACACGAAGTAAATACCATAAATAATCATAATATTCATATAGTTAGTCTGCTTGTTTGCGTAGAAAAGCTGGAATATCCAGATATTCGATCCCCGCTTCGCCAGCACTACGCACATCAGCCGTGACTCGGCGGTTACGGATTACAGTCGGTGTGTCCAAATCTTCGTAATCTGTGGTTCCTGTCCCGGTTTTTACGATTTTGTAGGGTTGCTGGCGTTTCTCACGTTGCCCCAGTCCAGTGGCTACAACGGTAACCCGCATCTCACTATGCATGTCTGGATCGATTACGGTCCCGATGACAACTGTTGCATCTTCAGCGGCAAATTCCTTAACTGTGTTGCCAACTTCCTCGAACTCGCCAATGGAGAGATCTCGCCCAGCCGTTACGTTAACCAGTATTCCCCGTGCCCCAGCAATATTAATGTCCTCTAACAAGGGGCTCGATACAGCCGCCCTGGCTGCTTCCATGGCTCGGTGATCGCCACTGGCTGTAGCCGATCCCATCATGGCCATGCCCATTTCTGACATCACTGTACGAACATCGGCAAAATCAACGTTTATGAGTCCCGGTCGGGTAATTAGTTCAGCAATGCCCTGAACTGCTCCTTGCAGGACTTCATTCGCCTTTCCGAAGGCATCCAGGAGGCTGGCCCCCTTGCCGACCACGCTCAGTAGCTTCTCATTCGGGATCGTAATAATGGAATCGACAAACTCGCTCAATTCCTTGATGCCCTGGTCGGCAATGGCCATGCGCTTTTTACCCTCAAATGGAAAGGGCTTGGTCACCACAGCCACTGTCAGAATATCCAGATCTCTGGCAACCTGGGCCACCACGGGTGCGGCTCCGGTCCCGGTTCCTCCACCCATGCCGGCCGTGATGAAGACCATGTCGGCGCCCTGCAATGCCTCGGCAATGCGCTCACGGTCTTCGACGGCCGCCTGTCGGCCAATCATCGGATCGGCACCGGCTCCCAGGCCTTTGGTGAGATTCGATCCAAGTTGCAGGATTGAACGTGCTCCGGATTTCTTTAGTGCCTGGGCATCGGTGTTGGCCACAATGAATTCCACACCCTCGATCTGGCCGTCGACCATGTGGTCAACGGCGTTGCCGCCGCCGCCGCCGACACCGATCACCTTGATCACGGCTTGCTCGCCGTAGGTATCCATCAGCTCAAACATGGTGGTTTCTCCTGTTGGTTAAATTACGGTTAACGTTCTCATTCATGTGAATTACATGCCGTCTCATCAGAAATTCCCCTGAAACCAGCTTTTCATCTTTCCAAGCACATTCTTAACGCCGGCTGGACCGCTTTGCGGGGCCAACCCATAACGACTGCCGCCTCGTGCGCGCGCCCCGTACTGCACCAATCCCACTCCGGTGGCATAGATCGGGTTGTGCACAACACCACTCAACCCACCGACACCCTGCGGAATACCGAGTCGCACCGGCATGTGGAACACCTCTTCGGCCAGATCAATCATGCCCTCCATCTTGCTGCTGCCTCCGGTGAGCACGATCCCCGAGCCCACAACCTCCTCGAATCCGCTACGCCGCAGTTCCGCGAGTATCAGGCCATACAGTTCCTCGATTCTTGGCTCAACGACCTCGGCGAGTGTCTGTCGCGCCAGTCGCCGGGGCGGCCGATCACCCACGCTCGGGACCTCGATGCTTTCGTCGCTGGTGGCGAGCTGGGTCAGCGCGCAACCGTACTTCTTCTTTATTTCCTCGGCATGCTGGGTCGGAGTGCGCAGGGCCACGGCAATGTCATTGGTCACCTGGTCGCCGGCGATCGGAATCACGGCGGTGTGCCGTATAGCGCCTTCGGTAAACACCGAGATGTCGGTGGTACCGCCACCGATATCCACCATGCAGACACCCAGCTCCTTCTCGTCATCCGTCAGCACCGACATGCTCGAGGCCAGCTGTTCGAGAATGATGTCATCCACTTCCAGGCCACAGCGGCGGACACATTTCACAATGTTCTGTGCGGCACTGACTGCTCCGGTCACGATGTGGACCTTGGCCTCAAGGCGCACCCCGCTCATGCCAATCGGCTCACGGATCCCCTCTTGACCATCGATAATGAATTCCTGCGGCAAGACATGCAGTACTTTCTGATCGGCCGGGATCGCCAACGCCCGCGCCGATTCAATCACGCGATCAACATCGCCCGGGCCCACTTCCTTGTCTTTGATCGCTACCGTGCCGTGTGAATTGATTGAGCGGATATGTGAACCTGCAATCCCGGCATACACCGACTGGATCTGGCAGCCGGCCATCAACTCGGCTTCTTCGACGGCGCGCTGGATGGACTGAACCGTGGATTCGATGTTGACCACGACACCTTTTTTCATGCCGCGCGACGGATGGTGGCCAACACCAATGATCTCGACCTCACCCGCGGGCGTGACCTCGCCGACAATCGCCAACACCTTGGAAGTACCGATATCCAGGCCCACCACCAGATTGTCATCACCTTTTCTCGCCATCTCTCAGCCCTCCTGCAAACCTGTTGCCCTGACATCCGATGTGCGCGACGGTGTTGCACGCCCATTCCACTCCACTGCAAAGCCATTGGTGTAGCGCAAATCCACACGTCGCACTCGTCCGGCCTGGTGGGCCAGCGCCTGCGGATACACCCGTGCAAATCGGGCGACATTTTCCTCCGGGTCCTCGCGCCCAAGCGTGAGCTGCAAGCCATTTTCCAGAGTGATGCTCCAGGAATGACGTGCACTCAACGTCAGACGCGCAATACGCAGGCCGGCAGATTCCAGCTGCTCGTTCAGCTTGCGGTAATGCTCGAGTACCCGGGTCTGCATGCCATCCGGGCCACTCAGCACGGACAGTCCTGCCGGTCCTGAACGACCATGCAGATCTATGGTTTCGCCGTCGTTGTTCAGCCAAGCGTCCGGGCCCCAGCGCGCCACCAGCTGCTGTTCGGTAAAACGAATATGTACGCCATTCGGCCAGTGTCGGCGGACATCGGCGGTATACACCCAAGCTACCGACTGTGCCTTCGCCCGCACCGCATTCAAATCAAGCAGCAGGAAGTTACCGCGTACTGCATCGATCACGGACTCGGCCAGCTCCTGCTGGTCCACGTGTCGGAATTCCCCTTCAAAGGTGACGCTCTGAACCGGAAAGCTGTCCGGACGCACGATGTAATCGGCAGTCAGCAATCCGAGCGCAACGATGATCAGTCCCAAGAATGCATACAACCCGGCACGCCACGGTCGCTCGGCGACATGCTGCTGGAGTCTGTCAAACACTGGCATGTTGGGCCTCCAGTGTGGTTTGCAGGATGCGCACGCACAGCGCATCAAAGTCGATGCCGGCTTGTTTGGCTGCCATCGGAACAAGGCTGTGGTCCGTCATGCCAGGCACGGTGTTGGCTTCGAGTAAATGCGGATGGCCATCATTGTCGAGCAGAATGTCTACACGCCCCCAGCCGCGGCCTCCCAACACCTCGAAGGCACGCAATGCCAGGGAACGTAGCTCGTGCTCCTGCCGGTCGCCAAGTCCGCACGGGCACAGGTAGCGGGTGTCATCGCGAAAATACTTGGCTTCGTAGTCATAGAATTCACCGGCCGGGACAATGCGTATCGCCGGCAGCGCCACGCCCGCCAGAATCGGCACGGTATATTCCCCGCCACCCAAATAGCGCTCTGCGAGCACCAGCCGGTCGAAGCGCAGCGCCGACTCATAGGCAACCCGGGTCCCATCCGGATCTGACACTTTTGTCACCCCGATACTCGATCCTTCGTTTGCCGGCTTCACAAACAGGGGGAGACCCAGTCTTCCCTCCACGGCTGAAAAATTGCTTTGCGCGTCCAGCACCACACATTCAGGCGTCGGTAATCCGGCGGCCTGCCACACTAGCTTGCTGCGCCACTTGTCCATTCCGAGCGCCGAGGCCAGCACCCCGCTGCCGGTATACGGCATGCCGAGCAGCTCGAGGGCGCCTTGGACTGTTCCGTCTTCACCACCGCGACCGTGCAACACGATGAATACCCGGTCGTACCGACCCTGTTGGAGTTGCTGCACCACATCTCTGCCGGCGTCGATGCCGGTGGCCTGTATGCCCTGACGCTTCAGTGCCGCCAGCACGGCATTGCCACTTTTCAGCGATACCTCGCGCTCGGCTGACCAGCCGCCCATCAGCACCGCAACGCTCCCAAAGCTCTTGCTCATACCGCTTCCCCAATCACCCGTACTTCCGGTTCGAGCCGGATCCCATGCAACTTCTCAACTTCAGCCTGAATCTTCGCAATCAAGGCTTCGATATCAGCGGCCGTGGCCTTACCGGTGTTCACGATGAAATTGGCATGCAGCGGGGAAACCTGGGCACCGCCGACCGTCAGCCCCTTGAGACCGGCCGTTTCGATCAAGCGCGCACTGTGGTCACCGGGAGGATTCCGAAATACCGAACCGGCATTGGGCCACTGAGTTGGTTGCGTGGCGCCACGCTTGGCCAACAGCGCCTTGATCTGTGCCTGCCCTTCTTCACCATTGCCCGGTGTGAGCGTGAAATGTCCGGCCACAAACCATTCGTTCTTCGGTCCAACCACGGTGCGGTAACCGACCTGATAATCACTGGGCAGGCGGGTACGACGCTGGCCACGACGATCCAGGGTCTCAACCGCGGTCACGATGCTCCAGGTTTCGCCACCGAACGCACCGGCATTCATTGCAAGCGCGCCACCGACCGTCCCGGGGACACCGGCCAGAAACTCGGCACCGCGCAGGTTCTGGCTGGCGCTGAAACGCGCCAGCTTGGCGCTTGCCACACCCGCCTCGGCGCGGATCGTGGTTTCACTGAAGCGGGTGAGGCCATTGAGCTTACCGCTCAGCATGATGACGGTTCCCCGCACACCACCATCTCGTACCAGCAGATTGCTACCCAGCCCAACCCAGTACAGTGGTTCAGTCGGCGAAAGTGTCTGGAGAAAGGTTGCCAGATCCTCGATATCGGCCGGCTCGTAGAAGCGGTCGGCCGGGCCACCGACGCGCCAGCTGGTATGCCGGTGCATGGGCTCACGACGCTTGAGCAGACCTCGCAGTTCGTCATGGTTCATGGCGACCGCCATCATCGCTTTCCTCCAAGACGCTGCGGCAGTGTGGCCGCGATCTGACCGATGTTTCCGGCACCGAGTGTCAGCAACACGTCGTTGGCCCGAAGCGTATCGGCCAGCAGTGCCGGAAGGTCATTGACGTTCTCGACGAATACCGGATTGCCGCCGCGGGCTCGGATCGCGCGGCACAGCGCGCGACCGTCGGCACCGCTGATTGGCGCCTCGCCGGCGGCATAGACTTCCGTGATGTACAGCGGGTCGCAGGAGGCAAGCACGGCACTGAAGTCATCTAGCAGGTCACGTGTGCGTGTGAAACGGTGCGGTTGGAAAGCAACCGCCAATCGACGTTGTGGCCACCCTTCGCGCGCCGCGGCGATGGTCACGGCCAGTTCGCGGGGATGATGGCCATAGTCATCCACCAGCAGGATATCGCCGCCGGGCACGGCCACTCGTCCATTGACCTGAAAGCGCCTTCCGACACCGGTAAAGTGGGCCAGCCCTTCCTGAATCGCGGAATCCAATACATCCAGTTCGTTGGCAATCGCAATGACCGCCAACGCATTCAGTACATTGTGCTGGCCCGGGTGGTTGAGTGTAATGGGCAAGGCACGACCGTTCTGTCCCAGCACCGCGGTGAAATGCATCTGCATACCATGCTGCCGGATGTCGACAGCACGGACATCGGCTTCGGGACGTGTTCCATAGGTGCGTGTCGGCTTGTGTACCCGCGGCAGAATTTCGCGCACCACCGGGTCATCGATACACAGAATGGCCAGGCCGTAAAACGGCAAGTTGTGCAGAAAATCAACGAAGGCCTGCTTGAGTCGATTGAAGTCGCCGCCATAGGTATCCATATGATCGGCGTCGATGTTGGTGACCACAGCGATAAACGGCTGCAGGTGCAGGAATGAGGCATCGCTCTCATCGGCCTCGGCCACCAGATATTGACCGCGACCGAGACGCGCATTGGTGCCGGCGCTATTGAGTCGCCCGCCAATCACGAACGTTGGGTCCAGCCCACCCTGGGCCAGGACGCTCGCCACAAGGCTGGTGGTGGTGGTCTTCCCGTGAGTACCGGCAATGGCAATGCCGCGCTGCAGGCGCATCAGATCGGCCAGCATTTCGGCGCGCGGGATCACCGGTACCCGCGCCGCTCGCGCCGCCTGCACTTCCGGGTTGCTTTCCTTGACCGCCGTCGAGACAACAACGACATCCACACCATTCACGAGACGGGCATCGTGACCAATATGGACTTGCACGCCCAGACTGGCAAGCCGGCGTGTGTTGGCATTTTCGGCCACGTCGGACCCGGATACGGTAAATTCCAGGTTGTGAAGAACCTCGGCAATACCGCACATGCCGGCGCCACCGATCCCCACAAAGTGCACGCGCTTGACCTGATCACGCATGGGCGACCTCCAGGCAGATCTGTGCAACCGTTTCTGTGGCGTCGGTTACGGCACAGGCACGCGCCTGTTCGGCCATACGCAACAGGGTCTGGCGGTTGCCCGCCAAATCGGTTAACAGTTCACCCAACCGAGCCGGGGTGAACTCCGCTTGCGGCATGAGTTCGGCGGCATGGTGCGCCGCCAGAAACCGGGCATTGGCCGTCTGGTGGTCGTCGGCAGCATGCGGAAACGGCACCAGCAATGACGCAACGCCGGCTACTGCCAGCTCCGCCACGGTCATGGCCCCGGCACGGCACACCACCAGATCGGCCCACGCGTAGGCCACCGCCATGTCCTCGATAAAGGCACTGACCCTGGCGTCCGGCATGAATTGCCGATAGGCATCGGCCACAGCCTGTTCATCCCGAGCGCCGGTCTGGTGCCAGATTTCCGGGCGCACCGTCTGATCCATAGCCCGCACGCTCTCGGGAATGGTGCGATTGAAAATCTGGGCCCCCTGACTGCCGCCGACCACCAACACGCGCAACCGGCCAGAGCGACCGGTAAAGCGTTGAAGCGGCGGATCAAGGGCGAGGATATCCGGGCGCACCGGGTTACCCACGACGCGCACACCGTGGTGATCGCTGAAGGCTCCTGGAAACCCGGCCAGCAACACATCCGCCAGCCGCGCCAGCCAGCGATTGGTCAGACCGGCGATGGCATTCTGTTCATGGACAATGAGCGGAATGCGCAACAAACTTGCCATCAGACTGCCGGGCCCGGCGGCATAACCGCCCATGGACAGCACGGCATCCGGTCGGCGGCGGCGCAGAATGCGCCACGCCTGGAACATGGCCAGATTCAACCGCACAGGCAGCAGCAACCAGCGCCACCAGCCACCGCCGCGCAGGCTGCGGATCTGGAGGTACTCGATTTCGATACCGGCCGCCGGCACCAGCCGCGCCTCGATTCCTTCGCGTGTGCCCAGCCAGATCACCATGGCTCCGCGCGCGCGCAACTCACCGGCTACGGCCAGTGCCGGAAACACGTGTCCACCAGTACCGCCGGCCGTAATGAGAATGGTGGTCATTTTTCCCCCACCCGCTGGCGACGCTGTTCACGGTCGATCATGAGCAACAATCCGGCCGCTATGCAGCAAACAATCATGCTTGAGCCGCCGTAACTCAGGAACGGCAGCGTCAGGCCTTTGGTCGGCAAAGCACCCATGTTGACGCCCATGTTGATCATGGCCTGCAGGCCGATCAGCATACCGAGCCCCTGCGCCAGGCGTGCCGCATAGATTTGCCCATTGCGTTCCGCGGCGGCGGCGATGCGGAACGACCGCCACACCAGCACACCGATCAACGCCATCACGGTCAGCACGCCCAACAGACCGAGTTCTTCGGCCAGCACGGCAAACAGGAAATCCGTGTGGGCAGCTGGCAGGTAAAACATTTTCTGGATGCTGGCGCCGAGCCCCACCCCCAACCACTCGCCGCGCCCGAAGGCGATCAGCGCCTGCGTCAACTGAAAACCGGTATTGAACGGATCGGCCCACGGATCGAGAAAACCGGTGATGCGCGCCATGCGGTACGGCGACACCAGTGTCAGCAGGATCATGCCGCCGGTGGCTGCCAGCACCACCGCCATGAAGTGCCAAAACCGCACTCCACCGAGAAACAGCATGCCGAACACCGTCAGGCAGATCACCACCACACTCCCCAAATCCGGTTCCTGCAGCAGCAGCATGCCGATCACGGCGACCACGATACTGACCATCAGGATTCCCTGGGTGAAAAACCGGAGCTCTTCCTGTTTGCGCACCAGGTAGCCGGCGACATACACGATCACAAACAGCTTCACGAGCTCTGACGGTTGCAGGTTCACCACACCCAGCGGAATCCAACGGGCGCTGCCGTTGACGTGCCGACCGATTCCCGGCAGCAATACCACTACCAGCAGGGTGATCCCGATCAGCAGCAGGTAAGGACCCAGCTGTTCCCACATGCGCACCCGGGTGCGCATCGCGATCATCATGGCGATGACACCCAGGCCGATGCTTGCCAGATGGCGAATGAGGTAATGCAAACTGCTCCCGGACTGGCGATCGGATATCGACACTGACGCCGAAAACACCATGATGCTGCCCAGAATCAGCAACGCCGCCACGCTGCCGAGCAACCACGGATCCCACCGGCCGCCTCCGCGACCGGCCACGCGCGCCGAACCCGTGAGCGGCAATCGCGCATGTCGATGAATCAGAGTCGCGATGGCATTCATCCGACGATCTCCCGAACCGCCTGGGCGAAAACCTGGCCGCGATGCTCGTAGTTTCGATACATGTCGAAACTGGCACAGGCCGGCGACAACAGCACAACATCACCAGCCCGCGCCAGGCGGCTGGCGGCACGAACCGCGGCCGGCATGTCCGCCGCATGAACCACCGGTACCACGTTCCCGAGCGCCTGCTCGATGCGTGGCGCATCCCGCCCGATCAGCACGACTGCCCGCGCCCGCTCGGCCACGGCCGGGCGCAATTCACTGAAGTCCGCGCCCTTCCCGTCGCCACCGGCTATCAACACCACCGGATTGTCCATTCCGGTCAGCGCCGCGATGGTGGCGCCGACGTTGGTGCCCTTGGAGTCATCAATCCAGCGCACGCCATCGCGCTCAACCACCAGCTCTGTGCGATGGTGCAAGCCGTGGAAACGGGCGACGGCACGTTTCATGGCGTCCAGCGGCACATGCATCGACTCCGTTACGGCCATGGCTGCCAGGACATTCATGAGATTGTGCCGCCCGGGCAAGGGCACGCTGGCTGCCGGCATCAGCAGCCGCGCACCACGCGCCAGCCATAGCTCGCCATTGTGCTGCAGCAGTCCATAATCAATGTCGCTGGTTGGCGGCTGCGTACCGAAACGCACACTGGCGCGTCCCGTCTGAACCATGGCCATGACCTGCGGATCGTCAGCATTCAGCACCATGAGCCCGTGACCGCGGAAAATACGCGCCTTGGCGGCGGCATACTCGGCCAGTGTTTCGTAACGATCCATGTGATCGGGACTGATGTTCAGTACGGTGGCGGCGCGCGCGTCCAGGCTGCGCGTGCATTCCAGCTGGAAGCTCGACAACTCCAGCACATACACCTCGGGCTCCGGATCTCGCAGCAGGTCGAGCACCGGCACGCCGATGTTGCCACCCACCGCTGTGGCCAGTCCGGCCTCCCGGCACATCTCGCCGACCAGCGTGGTGACAGTACTCTTGCCGTTGGCGCCCGTGATGGCCAGCACCGGTGCTTTGGCGTGACGCGCAAACAGCTCGACATCCCCCACGACATCGACACCGCGCGCGGCGGCCTCGGCAATGACCGGTTCGCGCAATGAAATGCCCGGGCTTACAACCAGCAATCCGGGATCGCGGAAGAGCGAGGACTCGAAACCGCCGGTTTGCACCGACACTTCCGGCAATTCCGCTTGCAAGGCCGGCAACCCGGGAGGATGGGCACGGCTGTCAACCGCGGACACGGCATAACCGTGCCGCACGAGCCAGCGTGCGCACGAAAGACCGGAGAGACCGATCCCCACCACCAGGGCTCGTCTCGTGTCATTTCGCTGTGCGGTCGCCACGTTTTTCAATCCGTTGTCACCGAACCTTGAGAGTCGCCAGCCCGACCAGCACCAGAATCAGCGAGATGATCCAGAACCGCACGATCACACGCGGTTCCGGCCAGCCCTTGAGTTCGAAATGGTGATGAATCGGAGCCATCCGGAAAATGCGTTTGCCGGTCAGCTTGAAGGATGCAACCTGCAACATGACCGACACGGTTTCCATCACAAACACGCCACCCATGATGAACAACACGATTTCCTGGCGTACGGTAACGGCGATGGCGCCGAGCGCCGCACCGAGACCGAGTGCCCCGACGTCGCCCATAAACACCATGGCCGGATAGGTGTTGAACCACAGGAAGCCCAGCCCGGCCCCGACAATGGCGGCGCAGAAGATCAGTACCTCACCAACTCCGGGCACAAATGGAATACCGAGATATGCCGAGAAATTCACATTACCCGTCAGGTAGGCAAACACCCCGAGCGCGCCGGCGACCATGACCGTCGGCATGATCGCCAGCCCGTCAAGGCCATCGGTCAGGTTCACGGCGTTACTGCTGCCGACAACCACCAGGTAAGTCAACGGAATGAACCAGAGCCCCAGATCGAGGGCGACATTCTTGAATACCGGAACGATGAGATGGGTTTCGGCCGGCACCTTTGCCGTGGTGAACAGCACCACGGCCACCAGAAAACCACCAAGGGTCTGCCAAAAGTATTTTTCCCGTGCACTCAGCCCTTTGGGGTTCTTGCGCACCAGTTTGCGGTAATCATCAACCCAACCGATCGCACCGAAATACATGGTGGTAAACAGCAGTACCCAGATAAATCGATTGTGTAAATCCGCCCACAGCAAGGTGGCCACGAACACGGCGATCAGAATCAGCGCACCACCCATGGTGGGTGTACCCGCCTTGGTCAGATGGCTTTGAGGGCCATCGGTACGCACCACCTGACCAACCTTGTACTGAGTCAGCTTGCGGATCAGACCCGGGCCGACCACGAAGCAAATCACCAGAGCGGTCAAGATGCCCAGAATCGCGCGCAACGTCAGATACCGAAAGACATTGAACGCCGAAATGTCGTGTGCCAGCCAGTCAAAGAGCGCGTACAGCACTTAGGCGTGTCCTCCACTGTTTTCCACGATTCCGGCGACCACCCGCTCCATCTTCATTAACCGTGAGCCTTTCACCAGCACGGTCATGTCCTGGCGCAGGTCCTGGCGCAGGCGATTGATGAGTGCTTCGTGTGAAGCAAAATGCTCACCACCCTTTCCAAAAGCATTCGCCGCCTCATGCGCCAGCTCGCCAACCGCATACAGGCGTTCAATGCCGAGGCGCTTGGCCAACTCGCCGACGCGTTGGTGAATATGACGAGCGGCATCACCCAGTTCGCCCATATCGCCGAGTACCAGCACTCGCTCACCGCTGGCGGACTTGAGCACTTCGACCCCGGCCGCAAGCGATCCCGGGTTGGCGTTGTATGTATCATCGAGCACGCGTGCGCCATTCACGCCGCGTTTGACTTCCAACCGACCGGATACGGCCTTGAGCTTCTCCAGCCCGGCCTGGATATCCGCCAGACTGGCGCCGGCGGCCAGCGCCGCGCTGCTGGCCGCGAGCGCATTCATGACATTGTGTCGTCCAAGTAGTGGCAGTCGCATGGTGATCCCTCCTTGAGGGGTTCGAAGTTCAATCGTGCTGCCATCGCTGCCGAGCATGAAGTCGGCGGTTACATCGGCAGGCTGCTCGAGTCCAAAGCGGACTATTCGGCGAGGCGCTGCCAGATGGCACCACAGGTCAGCGAAAGCATCATCGGCATTCACAACCGCAATACCGTCTTCAGCCAGGCCGGCATAGATCTCGCCCTTGGCGCGCGCCACGGCTTCGACACTGCCCAATCCGGCCAGATGCGCGGCGGCGGCATTATTGATCAAGGCAATGGTCGGATGCGTGAGCCGGGTCAGATAGTCGATCTCGCCCGGATGATTCATGCCCATTTCGATCACGGCATGCCGATCACCTTCCCGCAGGCGCAGCAGCGTCAACGGTACACCGATGTCGTTGTTGAGATTGCCCTGCGTCGCCAGCCCCGTTCCGGACTCGGCGAGGATGGCCGCGATCATGTTCTTGACCGTGGTCTTGCCGTTGCTTCCGGTAACGGCGATGACCGGGATACTGAAACGGTGACGCCAGTGGGAGGCCAGCTGTCCGAGCGCCAGTCGCGTATCGTGCACCTGCACCAGCGGCAACGACGACTCGACCGTGCGCGCCACCAGGGCACCTACGGCACCACGAGTGGCCGCCTCGCCGACAAACTGGTGTCCATCGTAATTCGGCCCGACCAGGGCAACGAACAGATTTCCGCGCGGCAATGTCCGCGTGTCGGTCGAGACCCCGGTAAATTCGGCATCCACCCCGTGCAAGGTTCCGTGCAGCACCCGGGCGGCGGTGGCCAATGTCATCACGCGGCCTCCCGCAGCAAGGTTCGCACGGTATCGCGATCGCTGTAGGGAATCCGGCGGTCGCCGATTTGCTGGTAGTCTTCATGCCCCTTGCCGGCCACCAGCACAACATCGCCACTACCTGCTTCACGCAATGCGGCGCGGATCGCCTCGGTCCGATCCGGAACTACGGTGGGTGTGGTACGCATGCCGCCGGCAATTTCATCCAGGATGGCTTGCGGCGATTCATGTCGCGGATTGTCGTTTGTTAGAATGACGATATCCGCGAGCCGTTCGGCAATCGCCCCCATCAAGGCCCGCTTGCCACGATCGCGGTCGCCGCCGCAACCGAACACGCATACCAGCCTGCCGCGCGTGTGTTCACGCAACGCCGACAATACCTTGTCGAGTGCATCAGGCGTGTGGGCGTAGTCGACCACCACCAGCGGCTGGTGCTCGCCACCAAATCGTTCCATGCGTCCAGCCACCGGTTGCGCTTGCGCGAGCGCGGCAGCGGCTTCTGCCAGCGGCATCTTGCTTACCAGCAACACCGCTAACACGCCAAGCAGATTGGCGACATTGAACCGGCCGAGCAGCGGGCTTTTCACCTCAACCTCACCATACGGGGTACGGGCTACAAACCGCAGGCCGGATGTCGACGGCTGGATGCTGTGCGCATGCACATCACCTTGCTCAAGACCAAAACTCAGCACTCGCACCCCCGGTCGTGCAGACCTCGCCAGGAGCTCGCGCCCAAAACGATCATCGGCATTGATGACGATGGCCTCAAGGTGCGGGAAATCAAACAACCGCGCCTTGGCCGCGGCATACCGGTCCATGTCACCGTGGTAATCCAGATGATCGCGGGTGAGATTGGTAAACACGGCAATATTGAATGCAACACCGGCTACCCGTGACTGGTCGAGCGCATGCGACGACACTTCCATACAGACCGTTTGCGCACCGGCCTCGGCAAACCCGCTGAGAAGTTCATGTACGCGAATCGCATCTGGCGTGGTATGGACCCCGGGGTCCAGCGCGTCAGGGAAACCGCAACCCAGCGTCCCAATCAAGCCGCAACGCTGGCCGTGGCGATCGAGTGTCTGTGCCAGCAAGTGGGTGGTGGTGGTCTTGCCATTGGTGCCGGTGACGCCCACCACCTTGAGCCTCTGTGATGGTGAATCATAGAAACGGTCGGCGATCACACCCACTTGTCGACGCAGTCCCGGTACACCGATGGCGCTCTCGACGCGTGCGTCGGGTTCATAACCATTGCTCTCGAAAGCCACCGCCGCGGCCCCGCGTGCCAGTGCACCAGCCATGTAGGCACGCCCGTCAACACGCGTTCCGGGTACCGCCAGAAACAGAAAACCGTGCTGGACGGCACGGCTGTCGAGCGTGAGGCCGGTGATGACCGGATTGTCCCGCAACGGCTCGGCGATCATGCCTGCGAGCAACTCGCGCAGCGGCCTTGATCTCACGGTTTCGGCCGGAGTCAAGTTGTGCCTCCGGAAGTCAGCTGCGCCGTGCGACGCGCCGGTCCGTCAAGATTGTCGGGGGGAATGTTGAGCAACCGCAGTGCACCAGCCATCACCTTGCTGAACACCGGTGCGGCCACCTGACCACCGAAATAGATGCCCGTGGATGGTTCATCCACGGTAATCACCATCACCAGGCGCGGATCGCTGGCCGGCGCGAACCCGGCGAACGAGGCGACATAGCGATGGTCGGCATATTCCCCATTCAGCAGCTTGTGGGCCGTACCGGTCTTGCCGCCGACACGATAAAAACCAACCTGTGCGGCCGCCCCGGTGCCATCCCGGCTGACCGCCAACTCCAGCATTTGACGTACCGCGCGCGCGGTCTTCTCGGTAAAGATTCGCTCGCCTTCACCGACGACATCACGTCGCAGGAGCGACACCGGCAGGATCACACCATCGTTCGCCAACGCTCCGTAAGCGCGAGTCAGCTGCAATGGTGTTACGGCAATGCCATAGCCATAGGCCAGGGTCGCCTGCTCGATGGGAATCCGCGCCGATGAGTTGATTCTTCCGTTCACTTCACCCGGCAACCCGCTGCCGGTTCCGCGGCCAAAGCCAGCGCGCACAAAGAGATCGCGTACGCTGCTGCTGTTGAGGGCCAGGGCGATGCGGGCGGCGCCGATGTTGCTCGACTTCTCGAGCACCTGAGTTACCGTGATCAACCCATAGTTGTGCACATCACGGATGGTGTTGCGACCGACGGTCAGCAGACCCGGCGCCGTATCAATCGGGGTATTGGGCGTGAAACGACCGCTTTCGAGACCGGCGGCGATTGTAAACGGTTTAATCGTCGAGCCCGGTTCCAACACGTCGGTCACGGCCCGGTTGCGAAACAGGTTGCTCGCCAGGTTGGCACGATTGTTGGGATTGAATCCCGGTTCGTTGACCATGGCCAACACTTCACCGGTATGCGCATCCAACAGAATCGCGCTCGCCCCGCGCGCGCGGTGCTGGACGACGGCATTCTTCAATTCGCGATAGACCAGATACTGGAGACGACGATCAATGCTGAGCGTCAGGTCCTTGCCCGGTTCCGGCAAGCTGACGCTCTCGACACTCTCGACGATGTTGCCAAAACGATCTTTCAATACGCGCTTGCGGCCAGGCACGGCCCGCAGCCACTTATCATAGGCAAGCTCTATACCCTCCAGTCCCTGATCATCCACATTGGTGAATCCAACGACATGTCCGGCCACCGTGCCAGACGGGTAGTAGCGACGGTATTCACGCTGCAGTCCAACGCCGGCGATCTCCAGTTTACGCACCTGTGTCGCCTGCTCGGGAGTGACGTGCCGCCGGAGATACATGAATTCGCGGCCCTGGGAATGACGAACAGCCTGCCCCAATTCCTGGACCGACATCCCCAGCACCCGGGCCAAAGCCGGCCAGCGGTCACGCACCTCGGTGAGCGCATCGGGTTCGGCCCACACCGACTCCACGGGGGTGCTGACCGCCAGGGGTTCGCCGTGACGATCAAAGATCATGCCGCGATGGGAATTGTCCTGAATGACGCGCAAGTGCCGGGCATTGCCCTGCTCCTGCAGATACCCGGAGGTAATTACCTGGAGCCAGATGGCACGTGCACCGAGCAGGACGAGCGCACTGAGCAGAAATCCCAGAACCACCGCCGTGCGGACGGGATAACCAGGGGTCCGGGCCGGACGATTCATCGCGCCCCCGGCACACTGCGAACCACGACTACCTGATCGGTGGATGGCAATGCCATGCCAAGTCGTGCACGTGCCGTCTCCTCTACGCGCCGGTGCTCCGACCACGCCCCCTGCTCGAGCAGCAACTGACCCCACTCGATGTTCAGCAGATCCCGTTCCTGCGTCAGCCCCTGAAGCTCTGCAAACAGCTGCCGGTTACGATGACGCAGCTCAACCACCGAATATGCCGAAACGATCACGGCCAGAGTGATCACCAGCATGGATTTAGGCATGCGCGGCCTCCGGAGTTTCGGCGACGCGCAAAACGGCACTGCGGGCACGCGGGTTACGGCGAATTTCTTCATCCGTGGCGCGCACCGCCTTGCCAACCAGATGCAGACGCACTGACACTTCAGATGAGCGAACCGGGAGATCGGGCGGCAGTTCTTCGCCCTTGGCTTCGCGGCGCATGAATTGTTTGACGATCCGGTCTTCGAGGGAGTGAAAACTGATCACCGCCAGCCGCCCGCCGGGTGCCAGCGCCTCAACCGCCTGCGGCAGCGCTGCCTGCAACTCCCCCAGTTCCTGATTGATGAAAAGACGGATGGCCTGGAATGTCCGTGTGGCCGGATCCTTGCTGCGCTCCCGCGTCGGTACCGCATCGGCCACCAGCACGGCCAGTTCCCGGGTGGTGGAAATCGGCTGCTCGATGCGTCGGCGCACAATCGCACGGGCGATTCTTCGGGCATAGCGCTCTTCGCCAAGCGTAAAAAGCACGTCGGCGATTTCCTGTTCGTCAGCACGTTGCAACCAGGCGGCCGCGCTCTCTCCACGTTCTGGGTCCATCCGCATGTCGAGCGGGCCTTCTCGCAAAAAGCTGAAACCTCGCGCAGCCTCATCCAGCTGCGGCGAGGAAACTCCCAGGTCGAACAGAATGCCGTTCACCCGCTTGTGCCAGCCGCGTTCCACAATCGTCTTTCCGAGCATTGAGAATGGGCCCTGCACCATCGTAAATCGCGTTTCACCAGTAAATTGTCTCGCCGCGGCGGCTGCCGCTTCCGGATCCCGGTCCATGGCGAGCAGGCAGCCGCTGGATCCGAGGTGTCCCAGAATGGCCCGGCTGTGACCACCGCGACCAAAGGTGGCGTCTACATACAGACCGTCAGGCCGGATGTTCAGTGCCGCCACCACTTCCTCGCACAGAACCGGTTCATGTGTGCGCTCCGTCACCCGTGCGCCTACAGCGACAGTGAACCGAGCTCATCAGGCAGCTCGCCTTCACCCGCTTCTGTTGCCGTCAGCCACTCGCTGCGACGGGTGTTCCACTGGGACTCGCTCCAGATTTCGAATTTATTTCCCTGACCAATCATCACCACTGCCTTGTCGAGCCCGGCGAAGTCACGAAGCGGCGGCGGTAACAGGATTCGCCCATTGCCATCCAGCTCGATCTCCGTGGCATGGCCTATCAGCAGGCGCTGCAGGCGACGCGCCGATGCATTGAAACTCGGCAGCTTCACCAGCTTGCGCTCTATCTCTTCCCACTCGGGAAGGGGGTACAGCAACAGGCAGTGATCCTGCTCCACCGGGTTGACCGTAATCACCACGCGGCTGTTCGCCAGCCGCACAAGCTCTTCGCGATAGCGAGTGGGAATCGCCAACCGACCCTTGCTGTCCAGATTCAACGCATTGACACCGCGAAACATTTATCCCCTTTTTATCCCGCTGNNTCCACTGAATCCCACTTTCTCCCACTTGCACACACTATAGATAGGCAATTTACTCGCTGTCAAGCGATAATTGATTTGAGCTGTCATATTTATCCTTTACAGGACAGACAGTTATGGAAACTGTGTTCGAGGTGGAGGTTGAAGACGTGTTTAGTAACGAAAATAGCTTGAATCTGAGACAAAACAGGTGGGGGAATAACTTAACATTAATATATATTTCAATTACTTACAAAATATACTTAATGTAGAAGTGTGGGAGTCGGCCGGTAAGCCGGGTTCTGTC
>DKBE01000087.1 GCA_002451085.1 Proteobacteria bacterium UBA6908
GTCGGGGGTTCGAATCCCTCTACCCCGACCAGATCTCCGATGGCGCGGGACGGGCGATCAAAGCAGGTGCGCTACCAGACTGCGCTATACCCCGAGATCCGGCCAACTATAGCGGAAGATCCACAGAAACGCAGCGTCCACCCCTGCCACGCCGCGGCGCCGCAAGGGCGGCAAATATACGCGCAGGCCCAATTGCGGTCAATGGCCGGAATGCTGATATTTCAGCGGGTTGGCGTGCCACATCGGTCATGCGATCATGCGCCCTCTCGGTAAATCGGTGGGACCATGAGCGCCAAAATCCTGGATGGTAAAACGATAGCAGCTGGCCTGCTGCTGCAGGCGAAAGAACGTGTAGACCGCCAGCGTGCCCTCGGCTTGCGACCCCCGGGACTGGCCGTCATCATGGTTGGGAATCATCCGGCTTCCCAGGTATACGTGCGCAACAAGCGCCAAGCTTGTGTGAAGGCCGGCATTGTCTCTTTTTCTCATGATCTTCCGGAGAGCATTGCACAACAGGAACTTCTCGCCTTCATCGACCGACTGAATGCAGATCCGAATGTCGATGGCATACTGGTACAGCTCCCACTGCCGCCCCACATTGATGCGGAAACGGTGATTGAGCGAATCGATCCGCGAAAAGACGTGGACGGGTTTCATCCCTATAACATTGGTCGGCTCGCCGTACGCTTGCCGACCGTTCGCCCCTGCACACCTCATGGTGTAATGAAATTGCTCGAGTTCACTGACCACCCGTTGCTGGGTCAACATGCGGTGGTGGTAGGCGCCTCGAACCATGTTGGGCGTCCAATGGCGCTCGAACTCCTGCTGGCAGGTTGTACTGTGACGATCTGCCATCGATTCACGAAAGATCTTGATCAACAGGTGTCGCGAGCGGACATTCTGGTTGTCGCTGTCGGTAAACCCGATCTCGTAAAAGGGGACTGGATCAAGCCAGGTTCAGTTGTCATCGATGTTGGTATCAATCGCCTTCCTGACGGTCGGTTGATTGGTGACATCGAATTTGAGGCCGCACGGAAAAAAGCCAGCTGGATTACACCGGTTCCTGGAGGGGTTGGACCCATGACCGTTGCCGTGCTTCTGCTAAATACGCTGGAAGCATCTGACGAGCATTTGAGGGCTTGAGATGAGGAAACAGGCCCCTCCCTGAGGAAGGGCCTGTGATACTTCCTGAAGGGAAACGATTACTTCTTCTTCTCCGCCGGAGCCGGGGCAGCNNAGCCGGGGCGGCCGGGGCAGCAGCATCAGCAGCCGGGGCGGCCGGAGCGGCGGCCGGAGCCGGGGCCTTCTTCTGCTGGCAGCCAATCAGAGCGGCCAGAATAGCGGCCAGGATCAGGGTCTTCTTCATGATAATCTCCATATTATTTAGGTGTGTGGACTGGGCGGTATACCCAAGGCTATATGCCCGGGTGCGCATTATACCGGTCCGCGCTTTTCAACATAGTACCCCGTCAGGCGCCATTTATTCGTCGCGGTCATGGCCGATACGGAGCTCTGCCGATCCTGTGACAGAAAGACAATGACTAAACCTATAGAAATTCTAACCGGCAATTTCCTTGTAACAGCCGTCGGATCCGAGGGAATCAGGCCCGAAGAGTTAAATAAATTTCATCCTGAGCTGCAGGCTGCACACCGGCATGTTCGCGCCGACTATAACCGTGGTTTAGCCGGCGAGTTTGCTGCATTGCAACTGGGGCGAGAGATGCCGGCCCAGCTAGGGGAAATCCGTGCGATGGCGGATGCACTCGCTACCTATAGTGATGTGCTGGTGATCGGCATCGGTGGCTCTAGCCTTGGCGCCAAAGCGCTTCAGCTCGCACTCATGTTCCACATCAGGGAAAACAGGCCTCGACTACATTTTATTGAAAACATCGACACTTACCAACTTGAGCGAGTGCTCTCCAAGTTGGAGCCCGCTCACACAGCACTTGTCTGTATCAGTAAATCAGGTGGCACTATTGAATCAGCGGTCCATTTTATGATTTTGCGTGACTGGCTCGCTCGCGGAGTAGGAGCCACACAGGCACGCCAGCAGCAATGGATCGTTACCGATCCGGGCCGAGGCTGGCTGCGCGATCTGGTTCGTCGAGAACGGTTGCCGTCGTTGCCGGTTCCACCACAGGTGGGTGGACGGTATTCGGTATTGACTGCCGTCGGACTGTTGCCGTTGGCCGCCATCGGCGTGGATATCGAGTCACTGCTGAAAGGCGCAGCCGACAATGAAGCGCGCTGCCAAACTGATGATCTGGCGTCCAATCCGGCCATGGAGATTGCTGCATACTGCTACCTGATGGACCGTCTCCGGCAGAAACGTATCAGTGTCATGATGCCTTATGTAAATCGCCTGCAACTGTTTGTTGATTGGTATTGCCAGTTGTGGGCTGAATCACTCGGTAAATGGGACCGATCCATCCACAATTCCGTGCCGGCGGGCACCCTTCCAGTACGAGCCATGGGTGCCATTGATCAGCATAGCCAGCTGCAGATGTATCTCGAGTCCCGGCATGACAAGTTCTTTACTTTTATCGAGCTGGAACACTGGGAACACGACCGTCCGATACCCCTCGCGACAGCCGATCAGGAGTTTTTCCCATACCTGAAAAATCGCAGCATGGCAGAAGTCATCCATGCCGAGTTGCAGGCGACTCGCTCAGTCATCACGGAAGCCGGTCACCCGAATATGACAATACGCCTGCCTGCCATGAATGCACATGTCCTCGGGCAGCTGATCGATCTCTATCAGCGAGCCACTATTTACACAGGACTTCTCTATGGAATTAATCCACTTGACCAACCTTCCGTTGAGAAAGGAAAAATTCTGGCGATCGAATATTTGCGCGGTATGACGTGATTTCTGCTTTTTCCATGCGGAACCGGTTCTTAACTCAAACACATACGCCTCTTCCTGACACTCTCTGGCTTTCGGCGCTGCAGCGCATACCCTATGCCTCGAGATTATCTGTATCGGATCAGGCCCGCCTGCAAACCCTGGTGCTCGACTTTCTAGAGACCAAGCATTTTGAAGGGGCGCAGGGATTTGTTGTTAATGATTCTATTCGTCTCGAAATCGCCACCCAAGCCTGCCTTCTGATTCTCAATATAGGCATGGATTTCTATCGCGGCTGGCAATCGATAATTGTTTACCCTGGTGATTTTATTGTCGGAAAATCTGTCGTGGACAGTGATGGTGTCGTACACGAATGGGTGGATGAGATTTCCGGTGAATCCTGGGAACAGGGGCCGGTGATTCTTTCCTGGGATGCATGCACCGTGACCGCACCCGACCATAATGTCGTTTTACACGAATTTGCGCACAAGCTGGATATGCTTGATGGAACAGCAAACGGCTGTCCTCCACTACCGCCGGATATTCAACCAAATAGCTGGGCGGAAGATTTTAGTGCGAGTTACACGCTGTTGATCGACTCCCTCGAGAAAGAAGCGCAGTTACCACTCGACGCCTATGCCGCAGAAAGTCCTGCAGAGTTTTTTGCCGTCCTGTGTGAGCAGTTCTTCTTGCAACCTGATTTGGTTTACAACCTGTTCCCGCGCATTTATCGGCATCTCATGACATTCTTCCGCCAGGATCCACTGGCACTGGTCTATTCAAGGTGATACCGCTTCGGGATGATAACCCCACGACACATCCGCCAATCACTACAATTGTGCTAATTGTCTCGTGCGCGCTGGTCTTCCTCTGGCAAACCTTCAATTTGTCACGAATGGAACAGATTGTATTTATGTTGGGTGTGACCCCGGCAAAACTGGCAGGCATTACATCCTACGGTCACACCGAGATACCAGCACTGCTTACCGTTGTTACATCGATGTTTCTACATGGTGGCTGGATGCATCTCATCGGTAACATGCTGTTTCTCTGGATATTCGGAAACAACGTTGAAGATGCCATGGGCCACTATCGCTTCATCTTGTTCTATCTGTTGTGCGGCAGTGCTGCTGTGCTCGCGCAAACGCTGATATCACCAGACTCGATGGTACCCATGATCGGCGCTTCCGGAGCCATTTCCGGAGTGCTCGGCGCCTATTTGTTGCTATACCCGCATGCAAGGGTGCTGGTTTTGATACCGCTCGGGGTGCTGACAAGACTGATCTATCTTCCAGCGATGCTGGTACTTGGTTTCTGGATGGTGTTGCAGGTAATCAGCTCACTGCTCGCTGATCCCAATCAACCAGGAATTGCCTTTGGTGCACACGTTGGTGGTTTTATTGCAGGGATGTTGCTGATACCACTGTTCAAGTATCGCTCCGTGCGTTTGTGGAACCCGCGATCTGATTAGATTCAGGGAAGTATTTCTTCACCAGGTAGGGTAGCAACCAAGGCTTCAGGCGGATCTGATCTTCGGCACTCAAATGTCGAAAAGACCGAACCATGCCTCTGCAATGGAAGGTTCCGCATGAGCATGGAAAACCAGGGAAATCATCTTCATCGATGGCCGTGCTGTAATCCCAGGTAATCTCTTCACCAGATGCAATGGCACGGCGGGCGACAAGCTGTAAACCGCCGTTAAATCCGGCATTTGGATCACAGGAATGATTGACATAGTCATCGGCCGCTCCTGATGCTCCAATATAAAGGTCTTCACCAATTTGCAGATGATAGTCATCCTGGGAAATTTGAATGCGTTGCAACAGGGGTCCGGAGAAGGCAAGAATCACTTCACCTGCCGCAATTGGCCTGCTGGCGAACACGCCCTTGCCATGCTGCGGGCTGGAATTTACGAAATAACTCATTGACCTATGTCTATACAAAATATTCGTGAGCGTGGTAAAAGTATCAAAGCGTTGAATATTCCGAGGTAAACGCTTTTGACCAAGCTGATTGTACTGTATTTGCTGCTTCTCAATTCCATCCCTGTCCTTGCGGCAGAGACCGCGACTTTGGGTGCGCGACTCTATTCTGAGCAGTGTGCAGCCTGTCACGGCGCCGATGGCCACGGCGGTGTCGGCGTGCCCCTGGCGCTCCCCAGTTTTCTCTCCAGTGTCGATGATGATTATCTGCGCGGCACAATCCGCCTGGGTCGACCTGGTCGTGTCATGCCCGGCTTCTCGAAGCTGAACAACTCAGAGATCGACGCAATTGTCAGCCATTTGCGCAGCTGGCCCCATAAACCCTCTTCAGCCAAGTACCCACATACTCGCATACGAGGCAACGCATCCCTCGGCAAACCCCTTTTTGAGAAGTATTGTGCCGCCTGCCATGGCGTGCACGGCGAAGGTGGGCATGGGACCGGAGTCACAATGTCTCGCCCGAGAAACGCGCCCATCCTCGCTCCGGCACTGAACAATCCTGGCTTTCTAGCCGCATCCTCGGATTATCTGATTAAGAGCACACTTATGCATGGTCGTGCTGGTACGCCAATGACGTCATTTCTCCAACAAGGCCTGAACGAACGGGATATCAACGACATCGTCGCATACGTGCGTAGTTTCGAAGCCAGCTCCCCGCATCCATCCGCCACGCTGCTCGAAAGTGAATCACCCATACTGGTTCAGGTATCAACATACACGCTGGAACAAACCGTGGAAAAGGTGAAGGTGGCGGTTGGCGCTGCTAATCTGAGATTGATACGCGTGCAGAATCTTGACCAGGGCTTTGTTCCAAAAGGCAAAGAAAACCCAAATCAGGTGATCGTCTATTCCTGTGACTTCGGGTTTCTCAACGAAGCTTTAAAAGTTGATCCCCGTGTCGGCCTGTTTCTCCCTTGCCGCATTACAGTGACGAAGCACGGCGACAAGGTCCGTGTCATGGCGGTGAACCCAAAACGGTTGAGCCGAATCTTCAATAATGCCGAGCTGAATGCGTTGTGCGATCAAATGTACCAGGTGTATGTCGGCATCCTCGAGGAAGCGGTATTGTGAAAACTCTCCTTGCCATTCTGGTACTTGCGCTCGGCATGTCTGCCCATGCTGATGAGTTGATGATGGCACGCATCACACAGCCATTCCCAGAGGCTATGCAAATGCTTCAGGACAATATCCGATTTCGTGACTACACAATCTCACGCGTCCAACGGGTGGATGTCGGTCTGCAGTCGGGAGGATTTCAAACTGCAGAATACAGAATTGTTTTTTTCGGCCGACCCGAAGAAATAAAAAAACTGGCAAACGAACATTACGAACTCATTCCGTACCTACCACTCAATATCGTGATCTTTGCGGAAGGCGATGACACACTGATTCTGGCTGCCAGTCCACTCAAACTGGGCGAGTTCTTCAAGAATCCTGTCTTGCAGCCGTATTTTGCCCGCTGGGAACAGGACATGCGTTCGATTTTCAACGACCTGAAATCAGTAGATGCTGATTTGAAGAAATAGTGTTCGTGCTGGCTCCCTTAGCACTCCAGGGGCGTGGCTTTACTCAGCCTTCGGACCCAGTACGACGCACCGCGACTGGCTCTTGAGACAAAGTCGGGGTTTCTGTTGGTGCTGCATTTCCCTGCAGGCGCTTGCTGGCTTCATTCACCAACAACAACCCTTCTGCCAACAGGTAGGCCATTCCCAGCAACACAACAGCACTCAGCATTCCTGCCGTCATAAACTGAATTCCCCCGATAAAGTTGGTGCCGCCAAATACCGGTAGCAGCGCTGGCAGGGGGTCAAGCAGGGTTCGTATACTTTTCGCTGTAAACCAGACGTAAATTCCGCCACCCAGCGACACCCAGGCGAGATAGGCCGCGCCAACTTCCCCTACGGACCGAACGACAATTGCCGACAGGGGAAACATGTTGAACCGCTCACCCTTGAGGTGATCGATGTCATGCGCACGGATATACAGACCATGCACCACGCAATAGATCGCCAGCATGTAAGCCACCTCGAAAATGATTCCACCAAGCATTTCGCTAGCGGGAAGCTCAAATATCACCTTTCCGACCTTAAAAAAGGTCACGAGACAAAGGGGGACAATCAGCACAGCAGTAGTGCGCATGGTGATCGCCATGACCCTGTTGAAGTTTGCGGGCCTGCCCAGCCAATTAAGGACGGGTTTCATAAAGAAATGTTTCCCCATAAGGCGCAAATGCTCCGTTTGTTGCCTGATCGGCCTGATCCCCGGATTCTACAGTTCTAACCCACTCGACTTCGACATTACGGAACCTCCATTCGTACCGTTTTCCGACAGACGGTTATCTTGACGTGACAGAATTGGTGCCAGTTCTGCAAGCGCTTAACTTGTCAGCCAAGATCGGCGAAAATACCCGACATGCGCCAGTATCTACAGCTCATGGAGCATGTGCTCCACCATGGGACACCCAAAGGAGACCGAACCGGTACCGGAACACTCTCGGTTTTCGGGTACCAGATGCGCTTCGACCTCGCCGCCGGCTTCCCGCTGCTGACCACCAAAAAGGTCCACCTCAAGTCCATCATTCACGAACTGCTCTGGTTTCTGCGTGGCGACAGCAACATTGACTACTTGCGGTCCCATGGCGTAACCATCTGGGATGAATGGGCGGATGAGCATGGCAATCTCGGCCCGGTTTACGGCGTGCAGTGGCGCTCGTGGCCCACGCCCGACGGCCGTCACGTCGATCAGATCAGTCAGCTCCTGAAGGATCTACGTGAAAATCCAAATTCTCGCCGCCTGATTGTCAGCGCCTGGAACGTGGGCGAACTGGATCGCATGGCGCTTCCGCCCTGCCACGCATTTTTCCAATTTTACGTTGCGGAGGGCCGGCTCTCCTGTCAGCTATATCAACGCAGCGCCGATATCTTCCTTGGTGTTCCGTTCAACATTGCCTCGTACGCATTACTCACGATGATGATTGCCCAGGTGACTGGTCTGAGGCCTGGGGAATTCATACATACGCTCGGCGATGCCCACCTCTACCAGAATCACCTGGAGCAGGTTAAAACACAACTCACGCGGACGACCCGGGCGCTCCCAACCATGAAACTCAATCCCGAGGTTAGTTCCATTTTTGATTTTCAATATGAAGATTTTGAACTGCTGAATTACGAACCGCACCCGGCCATCAAGGCTCCGGTGGCGGTGTGAACGTAAGGAATAGCGGTAATACCGGAGAGGCAGGAACGATCCCTGGGACAGCCCCGGGACGACCTCTCATTGCACTCATCTGGGCCATGACGCGCAATCGTGTCATCGGCCGCGACAATACCCTGCCCTGGCGACTTCCTGCCGACTTGACCCATTTCAAGGCCCTGACCTCCGGACATCCGGTGATTATGGGTCGAAAGACTTTTGAGTCGCTTGGACGCCCACTCCCGAACCGGACAAACATCATTATTACCCGTAATCGTACGTTCTCCGCCTCCGGCTGCCACGTGGTTCACTCTCTGGACGAAGCCTTGCGCCTGGGTGCACAGCATGAATCCCGCGATGGCCCAATCCTGTTTGTGATTGGCGGGGAAAACCTCTACAGCCAAGCATTACAACTGGCCGATCGCTTATACATCACCTTGGTGGATGCCGAAATAGAGGGTGATGCCCGATTTCCGGAGTTTGATCTGGATGACTGGCGCGAAGTGGAGCGACTGGTACAGCCAGCTGATACTAAAAATATCTACGCTTGTACATTCCTGACACTAGAACGAAAAACGCCCCGGACTTCGTAGACCGGGGCGCTTCGTAGGTAAATGGCCGTCAAGGATGTTCAGGCAGCAATCTGTGAAGACAATTCGCGTGCCTGTTTTTTCTGCTGGTCGTTACCCTCGGCAATAACTTCTTCCAGAATGCTGCGGGCGCCTTCTGAATCGCCCATATCGATATACGCCTTGGCCAGGTCCAGCTTTGTGGCGGTCTCGTCCCAGCCCGGCATTGTAGCCTCAGCCAGCTCTGCGTTGTCGCTCTCACCTGGTTCGCCTTCCGATTCAAACGACAGACCGCTTGATTCAGACGGGTTGAATTCGATGCTACCCGTATCGGAATCTGCGCCTGAGGTAGTGAAGTCTATGCCGGTCGATGAACCGCTTGTGTCTTCAGCGCTGTCCAGGCTGAAATCCATCAGGCTGGTCGTATCGTTTGTAGACGACGGTTCAGAGAGACTGAAATCCATCCCGAGATCCCCGACTTCTGCGCCAGATTCTGCCGACTGGGAAGTTGCCGATTCGGTGTCGAAAGAGAAATCAAGGCCACTGGGCGCCGATGGCGCGGGCGCTTCGCTTTCAAAGTTGAGATTGAAGTCAATTCCGCCGGTGTCGGCTCCGGAGGTCGCTGCTTGCGTGTCTTGAGCTTCAAATTGCAAGGCTGTATCCGTCCTGGAAATGCCCAGATTTTCCGATCCAGTATCCAATAGCGTTGTGGCAGCGGCAGCCGCCGCGGTTGGTCTTCCACCACGGAACATCGGGTTGTTCGGGCTGAGCTTGCGGCCCATCTCCTCGGTCTTTTCCCAAACCTTGCCGCCCTTGCCCTCGAGCTGTGCATACAGCTCCTCAGCCAGGGTCTCAAACGCGCTGACGTCATTACGCTGGAAATAGATTTCCAACAACTTGCCCTTGAGCTCCTGCCGTACCGGATCCTTCACAATGGCATCTTTGAGAATTTCCTCGGCCTGTTCGTCCCGTCCATAGGCCAGGTAAACTTCCGCCTCGGCAATCGGATCCACTTCGTCAGTATGGATATTTCCCATTCCCCCCTGGCTGAAATCGCTCAGGAACGAAGTATCACTTGGAGCCGCCTGGCCACTGGTGTCGGTAATGCTGACATCGCTGGACAAACTGCTACCGCTCAGGATGCTTTCCGAGAACTCACGTGAAGCCCGGCGGCGCCGGTAGGCATACAACCCGCCCATGCCTGCCGCCAGCGCGCCAACTCCGCCGAGTAATGCGAGTGCCAGCGTATTGTCCATGACACTGGCGAGAAGTGAATCCAGGAAACCTTCTTCAGCAGGCGGAGCAGGTGCAGCAACGGGTTTTGGTGCTGGCTTTTTCGCCGTGCTCGGAACCGGCTTTGGTGTTTCCGCCTTGGCTGCTGCAGCCTTGGTGGCGGCCTCGGCAGCAGCCTTCTCTTGCGCAGCCTTCTCAGCAGCGGCTTTTTCTTCAGCCGCTTTGGCAGCCGCCTCGGCAGCTTGCTTCTCGGCGGCCTGCTTCTGGGCCAGGGCCACATCCTTGTTCTCGAGTTCGATCAGGCGCTCGGTGTTTTTAACCTGCTCCTGCAGTTTTCCAACCCGATCGCGCATCTCCTTGTTCTGCATCTGTTTGGATTCGATGGCTTCTTCAAGAGTGGCCACGCGTTCGTTTAGCTTGCCCTGCTCCTTGGCAGCATCCTTCTTGGTTTCGACGCCCGGGGTCTTGGTCGTTTCGTCGGCAACCTCCTGTTCGAGGTTGGCGCGAACAATCTTGAGCAGATCCACCGGCTCGGCTTTTCCGCTCGCCGGTTTCTGCTTGGAAGGCTTTTCAGCCTTATCGGTTTTTTCTGGTTTGATCGCCGCCTTGGTAGTTTCCTCAACCGGTTTTTCCGGCTCGTTCACCGCCACCATGCGACTGGTTCCAGCCAACTTGAGCTTGTATTCCTGCCAGGCATCATACTGTGCCCGGTATTCACGTGCTGCCTGATCTCTTGGCATTCCCGCAATCGAATCCCGCTCGGGTACTTTGAGTATTTTTCCAGCCTTGAGGTTGTTGACGTTATTGCCAAAGAATGCCGAGGGATTGGCGCGCATCAGGGCAATCATGACCTGTTGTGGACTCAACGTCTTGTCAGAATTGACCTTCGCGGCAATGTGGCTCAGGGTTTCGCCTTTCTGGACGGGGCCGTATTCCTGAACCGGCGTGGTGGCCGGCATTGCTGGTTCCGACGATGCAACTTCGCTAACCGGTGGAGGCAGAGATGTGTCGGTAGCGGTCACAGCCGGCTCCGAAGGCACAGGACTCGCAGCTTCTGAAGCTGATGGTATCGGTGGCTCCGCAGTTACGGGCGCAATTGGTTCTGCAACTGCGGGCGGGCTCGGAGTTGCTGTCTCAGCACCGGCGAGCTGTGTTTTCTCGGCCTGCGCCGCTTCAGCCTGCTCCAGACCTGTTCCTAGCGGTGGGAGTTCTTCGAGTGGTGCCTGCGCCTGAGTTGTCACCGATGGTTCGACAACCGGCATGGGTGCTGATGCTTCAGCCGCAACCGGAGCAGCAGGTGCCCGTGAAGGTGTAATTACAGTTTCACCGGGCGCCGCTTCCGGAGGGTTAATGACCGCCGGTGTTCCGCTTGCCCAATGCGGCGGATCGAGCAGTGCGCTGTATTCGCGAATCAGCTTGCCGCCACTCCACTCCACCTGCACGAGGAAGTGCAGGAACGGCTCGCGAATCGGGTTGTCGGTTGTGACCTTCAGGTAGTGCTTGCCACCTGCGCCCTGCGTAAGCGCATACTTGATATCAAACAGATGGGCGGCACGATCCACGCCAGCGATCTCAAAATCGGCGCGTGAGGCAAGCGATGCCTTGAGTGTCTTGAGTTCCTGGGCGGTGGGCGAAATCAGTTCAATCTGGCCGTTGAGTGGCTCATCCAGCCCGGATTGTACCGTCAGTTTCCCTACACCCAGTGCCCAGACAGACATGGGTGATGTTGCCAGCATTCCAGCGGCAACCCAGAAAAGCGATTTCCAACGGGCACCACGAAGCATATGGTGCATCAGCCTCTTTCCCCCGGATTTTTCCTGTGTCCGTTCAACTTTGTATTTATATACTTGAAGTTATGGTTTGATGATAGTGATCATCTTTATAAGGCACGAGTAACTATAGCTTACAAATAAAGTTTTACCAATATTCATACAAGTGCATTTATCCTAGTGATTACCGCTTCGATTCCCGTTATTTAATTGACCAATTGAGTAGGGTATAGCTGCGTCGAAAATTAAAAAAGCGGCTCAAACAATTGATTAATTTCTGGGACCCAAAACCTAGACGCAATAAATTATATTTCTCTGTATATACAATAACTTATATAATTTATTCAACCACACGGTACAAAAATTGCCTAATCACTAGTTGTATAGCTGTTGAACGGGGTGCGGGCAAATAGAACTTCAACAAAAAATGGGCCGGCACATGCCAGCCCATTGCGCAAATCGCGGAAGACGGAGACGGTTTAGCGAGACTCAATCAGAATTCGCAGCATCCGTCGCAAAGGTTCAGCCGCACCCCACAGCAACTGATCTCCACAGGTAAAGGCCGTCAGGTACTCGGGCCCCATATTGAGCTTGCGCAAGCGGCCGACAGGTACCGTGAGGGTGCCCGTGACGGCAGCCGGAGTCAGCTCGCGCATGGAGATGTCGCGGTCGTTCGAGACCACCTTGGCCCACTGATTCGCATTTGCCAGCATGCCGTGAATTTCATCGAGCGGCACATCCTTCTTGAGCTTGATCGTGAGTGCCTGTGAGTGACAACGCATGGCGCCGATGCGCACACACAGTCCATCGATTGGCATTGGATTGCCTTCACGGCCAAGAATCTTGTTGGTTTCGGCCTGCCCTTTCCACTCCTCTTTTGACTGACCGCTCGGCAATTGCTTGTCGATCCACGGAATGAGCGAGCCCGCGAGCGGCACACCGAAGTTTTCTTTCGGGAACGTATTGGAGCGGATGGTCTCGGCCACAGTACGGTCAATATCGAGAATGGCCGAAGCCGGGTCATCGAGACTGGTCTTCACCGAGGCATGAATAGCGCCCATCTGCTTGATCAGTTCGCGCATGTTATTGGCACCGGCACCCGACGCCGCTTGATAGGTCATCGAAGTCATCCATTCGATCAGCCCGGACTTGAAGAGACCACCGAGCCCAATCAACATCAACGACACCGTGCAATTACCGCCGATGTAGTTCCTGATGCCCTTCTGGATACCGTCCTTGATGACGTCCATGTTGACCGGGTCGAGGATGATGATCGCATCCTGTTCCATACGCAGCGTCGAGGCGGCGTCAATCCAGTAACCCTTCCAGCCAGCGGCGCGCAGCTTCGGAAACATCTCGCTGGTGTAGTCACCGCCCTGGCAGGTGATGATGATGTCCATTGTTATCAGCTCGTCGACACTCTTGGCGTCCTTGAGCGGTGGCACATCCTTGCCGATGGCCGGACCTTTGCCACCCGGATTGGAGGTGGTGAAAAACACCGGATCGATATGATCGAAATCGTGCTCTTCCTTCATGCGGCCCATGAGCACGGAGCCCACCATGCCGCGCCAGCCGATTAAACCTACCCGCTTCATTGTCGGTATCCTCGAAGTCGTAATTATGTTCAGAGCGCCGCCACCACGGCGTCGCCCATTTCTTTCGTACCAACCTTCTTTGTTCCTTCAGTCCAGATATCGCCGGTGCGGTAACCCTGATCGAGCACCCTGGAGACCGCTTGCTCGATCCTGTCCGCCAACGCTATCTCATTGAGCGTGTAACGCAGCATCATCGCTACCGACAGAATGGTGGCCAGCGGATTGGCTATACCTTTCCCCGCGATATCCGGCGCGCTGCCGTGAATCGGCTCGTACATGCCCTTGCCGTTCTTGTCGAGCGACGCCGAAGGCAGCATGCCGATGGAGCCGGTAAGCATTGAAGCCTGATCGGACAGAATATCGCCAAACATATTGTCTGTGACCATCACGTCGAACTGTTTCGGTGCGCGCACCAACTGCATGGCGGCGTTATCCACATACATGTGCGAGAGCTCGACTTTCGGGTAATCCTTGCCAACACGGATAACCACCTCGCGCCACAATTCCGAGACCTCGAGTACATTGGCCTTGTCCACCGAACACAATTTCCTGTTACGCTTCATCGCAATCTCGAATGCCGAGCGTGCGATGCGCTCGACTTCGGGCTCGCTATAAATCATGGTATTGAAGCCCTCGCGCACGCCGTCCTCGCGGGTGCGTATGCCGCGCGGCTTGCCGAAATACACCGAGCCGGTGAGCTCACGCACAATCATGAGATCGAGTCCGGACACCACCTCGGGTTTCAGGGTCGAGGCATGCACGAGCTGCGGGTAGAGCAGCGCCGGCCGCAGGTTCGAAAAAAGTCCTAATTCCGAGCGAATTCCGAGCAATCCGCGCTCCGGACGCTGTTCGCGTGGCAAGGCATCGTATTGTGGGCCGCCGACGGCGCCGAGCAGTACGGCATCGGCGGCCTTGGCCAGCCTCAGCGTTGACTCCGGCAGCGGATGCCTGGCCGTATCGTAACCGGCGCCGCCAATCGGCGCCTGCTCCATTTCCACCCTGAAGCCGAAGCGCGACTTCAATGCCTCCATGACTTTCACGGCTTCGGCGACTATCTCTTGGCCGATACCATCACCCGGCAGTACTGCAATTTTCTTGGTCATCTTGAATTCCTTTACTTCGCAAAAAGCCAGGGTGCCTCGTTTCGGCGCCGTTCCTCATAAGCCTTGATGTCACCCACATGCTGTAGCGTCAGGTCAATATCATCCAGGCCATTCAACAGACAGTGCTTGCGGAAAGCATCCACCTCAAACGTAAAGCTCGCTCCGGCTGGTGTCGTCACGGTCTGCGCAGCTAGATCAATGGTGAGCCTGTAACCCGGC
Source organism: Proteobacteria bacterium UBA6908 (assembly GCA_002451085.1). Lineage (GTDB taxonomy): Bacteria > Pseudomonadota > Gammaproteobacteria > Acidiferrobacterales > UBA6901 > UBA6901. The sequence goes on from DKBE01000087.1 coordinate 14,508, forward strand.
GTCATCTCGCATTCCTTGAACAAACGATCCACTGCTTCACGATCGAGCACGATCGGCAACAGGCCATTCTTGAAGCTGTTGTTGAAAAAGATATCGGCATAACTCGGTGCAATGATCGCGCGGATGCCGAAGTCATCAAGCGCCCACGGCGCGTGTTCGCGCGAGGAACCACAGCCAAAATTATCCCGTGTCAGCAGAATCTGTGCGCCCTGGTAGCGTGGCCGGTTCAGCACAAACTCCGGATTCACGCGCCGCCTGCTGTGATCCATACCCGGCTCACCCGGATCAAGGTAGCGCCAGTCATCAAACAGATTCGGTCCGAAGCCGCTGCGCTTGATCGATTTCAGGTATTGCTTCGGGATGATCGCATCGGTATCCACATTGGCGCGGTCGAGCGGTACCACGAGTCCCGTCAGTTTCTCAAATTTTCTCATCACTGCACCTCCCGGACATCAATAAAGTGTCCGGCAATGGCTGCCGCAGCCGCCATGGCCGGCGATACCAGGTGGGTACGTCCACCTGCACCCTGCCGGCCCTCGAAGTTGCGGTTCGAGGTCGAGGCGCAACGTTCGCCCGGTTCCAGCCGGTCAGCATTCATGGCCAGACACATGGAGCACCCGGGTTCGCGCCATTCAAAACCGGCATCCTGGAAGATCTTGTCCAGCCCTTCTTGCTCGGCTTGCGACTTCACCAGGCCAGAGCCCGGTACCACCATGGCCAGCTTGATGGTTTTGGACACTTTCTTGCCCTGTACAACCGCGGCCGCCGCGCGCAGATCTTCAATGCGTGAGTTAGTGCAGGAGCCAATAAAGATCTTGTCCAGGCGTATATCTCGAATCGGCGTGTTGGCCGTTAACCCCATGTAGTGAAGTGCGCGTTCGTAACTGTTGCGTTTCACGGAATCATTCTGGTTGGCGGGATCCGGTATACGACCGTCGACTGCCGCCACCATTTCCGGCGACGTGCCCCAACTTACTTGTGGCTTGATCTCGGCGGCATTGAGCATCACTTCCTTGTCGAACGTCGCGTCCGTGTCGCTGTGCAGTGCACGCCAGGCCTGCACCGCCTGCTGCCACATCGCCCCTTTCGGTGCATACGGCCGGCCGCGGAAATACTCAATGGTCTTGTCGTCCACTGCCACCATGCCGGCACGGGCGCCGGCTTCGATCGCCATGTTGCAGACCGTCATGCGGCCTTCCACCGACANNGTGCCAGGTCGCCGTCGACGCGTACGCGCATGTTCTTCGACTTCTTCTGAATCAGGCATTGCGTGGCGAGCACATGCTCCACCTCGGAGGTCCCGATGCCGAAGGCCAGCGCCCCAAAAGCGCCATGCGTCGAGGTGTGAGAATCGCCACACACCACCGTCATCCCGGGGAGCGTGGCACCCTGCTCCGGCCCGACCACGTGAACAATGCCCTGGCGTGGATCGGCCATGTCAAACTCAGTAATACCGAACTCACGGCAATTCTGATCCAGTGTTTCGACCTGAATGCGCGACACGGGGTCGGCGATGCCCCTGGAGCGGTCGGTAGTCGGCACATTGTGATCGGCGGTGGCAAGGTTGGCCTCCACTCGCCATGGCCTGCGTCCGGCGAGTCGTAGGCCTTCAAAAGCCTGCGGACTCGTGACCTCATGCACCAGTTGGCGGTCGATATAGAGCAACGCGGACCCGTCTTCATTGACGCGCACCAAATGGGCATCCCAGAGCTTGTCGTACAGTGTCTTACCGGCCATTGCCTGACTCCACGTTGCGATCGACTTGCCTGAATCCTAGGCAATCAGTATAAATAACTCCAATTCATATTAAGCATACTTGCTATTCCCTGTCGTTATGGATATTGCCGCCCTGCAGGCTTTCCTGGCTGTCGCCGAAACCGGCTCGTTTTCTCGTGCCGCCGAACGCATATTTCTCACCCAACCGGCCGTCAGCAAGCGCATCGCAAGCCTCGAATCCCAGCTCGGTACACGGCTGTTTGATCGCATCGGCAAGCGCGCGCACCTCACGCCAGCCGGTACGGTGCTTTATGAGCGCGCCCATAGGCTGTTGCGCGACCTGGATGATGTCAGGCGTTCGATCGCCGATCTGTCCGGCGCCATTGCCGGCGAGTTGCGGCTGGCCACCAGTCATCACATCGGTCTGCACCGCCTGCCGGAACCGCTGCGACGATTTCATGCCAGCTATCCACAAGTCCGGCTCGACCTGCGTTTCATGGATTCAGAGCAGGCCTGTCATGAAGTAGCCCGTGGCGAGATTGAACTTGCCATTGTCACCCTGCCGCCAACACTTGAGGCTCCGCTGAAGGCCGATATGATCTGGGACGATCCGCTTGATCTTGTGGTGGCCCACCATCACCCGCTGGCCCAGGTGCATGATGTGCAAATTCGTGAACTCGCCAATTATCCAGCGATTCTGCCCGGGCCCGGCACCTACACACGCGAGATCATTCTGAAAGCACTCGGTTCCTGGCGCGACAGGATCGAAATCGGGATGGCCACCAATTACCTCGAGGTGCTCAAGATGCTGGCGTCGATCGGGCTTGGCTGGAGCGCATTGCCGCGCACCATGATTGACGACAGTCTGAGCGTGGTCCAGATTAGGAAAATGATCATCAAGCGTCAGCTGGGTATTGTCACACACTCCGCGCGCACGCTCTCGAATGCCGCACAGGCGCTAATCCATACCGTGCACGAGGCCGTATGAGTTTTCGCGAACTGCTTGAGTTGCTATCCCGGCGGATTGGCCATCACCAGATCCCGGTCAATCCTGCAGCCAGTGAATTGCGTGGTCTGATCGACTCCGGGGCGGTGCACTATGAACTCATCACCCAGATCGTCACGGCGCTGTACACCGGCAATCGCTGCCGTCGACTGAAGGATCCCGTTACACAAGATGCCACTTTCGAGGCACTAGAGCCGATCCGGCTGGCGGTATTGCGCGCGCCCGGTACCGATGTGGACAGCCATGCCCTCATGGAAGCAATCTGCGTGGAAGTCGCGCACGCGTTTGATGTGACCGCACCCGGCGCCGGTCCGGCGGCACCATCGAGCCGCGGTGAGCTGGTACGCTTCCGCCGGCGTCTTCGCTTCTAGCTTCTCTTCAGTCGCAGGGCAATTACCAGCGCCACGCCGGCAGCCATGGCGGCGATCGCGAAGGTCATACCCGGGCCGAGTGTCGCCCAGGTATGCCCGCTGTAGTAACTACCGATCGCGCCGCCCACGCCGAATGCCACCGTGCTGTACACCGCCTGGCCACGGTGCTGGTGCTTGCCCACAAAAAATTTATACACCATCTGCATCCCGGCGGCATGGAACGTGCCGAAACTGGCGGCATGCAGGGTCTGCGCCATGATCAGCAACGGCAGGTTGTCCGGGAAGTAACCGATCATCAGCCAGCGCGCGGCCGCCAGCGCGAAACTGACCATCAGCACGGTGCGTACTGAAATGTGGTTGAGCAGGCGTGGCATGATGAGAAACACGCCGATCTCACACACCACCGCATAGGCCCACAGCAGGCCAATGAGCGTCTTGCTGTAACCATGGCCTTCGAGATAGATCGAATAGAAGGTGTAGTACGGTCCGTGGCTCACCTGCATTAACAAACAGGCAAACAGGAACGCCAGAATCTCCGGTCGCATGACCACCTTCAGAAACGGCCCCGGGTGATCCATGTGCCCGGCCATTTCTGACTCCGGCAACATCAGGCTGTACAGCCAGATACCGGCCATGAGCACGATCAGCGCCGGCAGGATCCACCACGGTCCAGCGGCATCCAGCACCGGGCCAAGCGCCACGACACTGGCGATGAAGCCGAGCGAACCCCACAGCCGCACCCGCCCGTAGGCGCCGGGCTGGTGGCGGGTATGGTGCATCACCTGCACCTCGATCAACGGCAACGACGCGTGCCAGAAAAAACTGAACGCCAGCATCACGAACGCCAACCACCAGAAACCGGTGCCGCCGAACACCCCGGCAAACAAAACGATCGTAAGGAACGAGGCGATGCGCACCACACGCATGCGGTCGTCGCGGTGATCGGCGATGTACGCCCACACGTTGGGCGCGATGATGCGCGAGATCATCAGCACCGCCATGAGCGTGCCGATATCGACTGGCGAGAAACCGATCGACTTGAGGTACAGACCCCAGTACGGCACCAGCGCGCCAAGGACCGCGAAGTAGAANNTCGGCATTCTGGGCACGTTGCCGCAAAGTATGATCCATCAGGACGATGGCGAGCATGGCTTCGGCAATTGGTGTCGCCCGGATGCCGACACAGGGATCATGGCGACCGGTCGTCACCACCTCGACCGGATCACCCTGGATATTCACCGTGCGACCAGCCTGCGGGATGCTGGAGGTCGGTTTGAGGGCGATCGACACCAGAATCTCCTGTCCAGTGGAAATGCCCCCCAGAATGCCGCCGGCATTGTTGGAGAGAAATCCCTGCGGCGTGATTTCGTCACGGTGCTCCGTACCCTTCTGCGTGACGCTCTTGAACCCGGCACCGATTTCAACACCCTTGACGGCGTTGATGTTCATCATGGCATGGGCAATGTCGGCATCGAGGCGATCAAACACCGGTTCACCCAGCCCCACCGGCACACCGGACGCCACAACATTCACGCGCGCACCAATCGAGTTGCGGTCGGCGCGAATTTGATCCATGACTTGTTCAAGCTCAGGAACCTTCGCCGGGTCCGGAGCGAAGAAGGCATTCTGCTCGACGGCGTCCCAGTCCTTGAGCTCGAGCACGATCGGCCCGAGTTGGGCAAGATAGCCACGGATCACAGTGCCGTACTGCTGCTTGAGCCATTTCTTGGCGATCGCGCCGGCGGCGACGCGCAATGCTGTTTCGCGCGCACTGGAACGACCACCGCCACGATAATCACGGAAACCGTACTTTTGCTGATAGGTGTAATCGGCATGACCAGGGCGAAACCGGTCCATGATCTTGGAGTAATCGTGCGAGCGCTGGTCGGTGTTCTCGATTAACAAGGCAATCGGGGTCCCGGTGGTTTTGCCGTCGAACACGCCAGAAAGAATTTTTACCGCATCGGCTTCCTGGCGCTGGGTGGTGTGGCGCGACTGGCCGGGCTTGCGCCGGTCAAGGTCGTGCTGCAGGTCAGCCTCGGTGAGTTCCAGTCCCGGAGGACAGCCATCGACGATGGCCACCAGTGCCGGTCCATGGGATTCCCCGGCCGTGGTTACCGTGAACAATTTGCCAATCGTGTTTCCAGACATGCTGTCATGTTACTGGACAGCTGCACGGCAACACAATCACCTTCAGGCTTCAGCGAACCCGTTCTTGTGCGCGACGTTTAGGGCATCCAGCATGCCGGTAATAGCGATCGGCAGTCGATTTCGGTTATCGGTTACCGCGGCCATGAACGGCAACGGCTCGTCACGGGCAATCACATGGGTGCCCGCCCTGATTTCGGACTGAATGGTCTTGAGCCCGGCCTCGATCGTCCGCAGGGCTGGCATGATGGCGATGAATTCGCTTTCGCCATCACCCTCGTCTTCGGCGCAGGCGATCAGGTCATCAATCTCGAACAGGCACTGTTCGGCTAGGTGAATGTAATCTTCGACATTGTTGATCTTGTACATGGCGATATCCGGTCTGGCTGATGCCCTGATTATATCGAAGGTCAGTCCCGGACGGTCACGCGCTGTTCCGATTCGGCCAACACCCAGGCAATGCCGAACCCGGCCATGAACGAGCGATGGATGCGAACCAGCGGGCTGTTTTCAAAGGCAGCCCCACTCAGGTCGTCGTAACGGGCGAATGCCCCAAACCAGACATGTCGAAACCGCTTGCTCAGGGTTACGGTCATGCGCATCCCGCTGTAGCCGCCACGGGCGTCATACGCGGGCCGCACCGGCGTCACATCAGCGGGGCCGACCTGGTAGTAGTAATCATGAAACCGCTCGGTCGCAAACAATGGTCCGGCGGCAGCCCCGAAATCCCAACCGCCATGGGGTCCGAGATTCTTGAGGTCAAAATTCAGGTTCGGGTGGGCCGTCCCGCCGATGGATTTCGCCGACGAAAAGTTTGTCGAAAAGACCGCGCGCAACGGTAACCGGAACTCGAGAGCCTGTGCGCTATCGCAACGGCGCCACAGGCAAACGTGCACGGACGGCCCGACCTCGATGACCGGATCGAGGTCGGGCATGCCCTGCCGCGCCGTATTTTTGCTGCTATTGACCGGAACACCGGCATCGAAGCTGATATCGAACTTGACCCGGTCGGTCTCAAACAGCCGTCCATAGATGCCATCCCGGTCGATCCTGAAGATATCGCCGCGATACACGATATAGGGCAGCGGCAATACATAACCACGCGATTCGTCGGAGCCGCGATAGTCCGGCAGCACCATGGGCGCCACACCGACGCCCAGCTCCCACAACGGCTTTTCTTCAGCGAGCGTCCGGTCAGTGACGAAAGCCAGCAGCACCAGGAACGACAACTGTCTGACTCTATGCACGCACGCCAATTCCTGTAGTTGTGGTTCAGATACCAGCCAGTATTTAAACACGGCGCCAATTCCCCGGCATGTGTACGCCAGGGGAATGGATTATAGTGAAGACAAGCCTGTTAGATTCCGGACCTGGCCCGTGATGTGTTCTGCTGAAATCTTGCGCACTGTTCGTCTTGGCACCTTCCGACGGGGCTTCCCGTCGCTGCTCGCGCTGGTGCTCCTGTTGGCCATACCGGCAGCGGTAGCCGATCAGTGCCGGCCTGTTGCCGCGGAACCTCCAACCGCAGCAAGCCACCGCTTCGACCGCGGATTGCTCTGGAAAATCGAAACCACCGGCAGCTCGCCCAGTTACCTGTTCGGCACATTTCACTCCAGCGATCCGCGCATCACCACGCTGCCATGCCCGGTCCAGGCGGCATTCGATCGTGCTGACAGTTACTCGATGGAAGTCATCATGAATGGTGCCGGAATAGTCAGCATGGCAGAAGCCATGTTTCTGCCGGGGACGCAGACTCTGAACGACTTGCTCGGGGACGCCTTGTATCAAGACACCCTGCGTGCCATCGGTATCAATCCGGAACAGGGTGCCGACGGCATCAATCGGATGAAGCCCTGGGCCGTCATGATGATGCTGGCGGCGCCGCGCGAGCACCGCGGACTGTTCCTGGATATGGCCCTGCAGCTTCGCGCCACCCGCCAGGGAAAAATCACATACGGACTGGAAACCATGGAGGAACAGATTGCCGTGTTCAATGGCATGAGCCTCCCGGATCAGATCATTCTGCTCAAGGATGCGATCCGGACCGCCGAGACCTCCAGCGAGGTGATCGAAGAACTGGCGCAGGCGTATTTGCAGCGTGACCTGGCCGCGCTCCTGGCCCTGCAGGACAAGCACAAGCCAGCCGATGCGCGCGTGCAGGCCGAGATGGAGCAGCGGCTCCTGACCCGGCGGAATAACGCCATGGCCGAGCGTATGCGCGAGCGCCTGAAGGAAGGCAATGCCTTTATCGCCGTGGGCGCCCTGCATCTGCCCGGCGACAATGGTCTGCTGCAGTTGCTGACCACTGCCGGATACCGGCTGACCGTCTTATACTAGACACTTGATACGAAACTCCAGCTTCGACACATATCGACACTGGCATGGGATCGAAAAAAAGAAAAAAGAAGCGCACGCGGGTCATCCGCAAAACTCGCACCTTGCGCGGCTGGGCCAAATGGCCGAGCGAGCGTCTGCTCGACTCCCGAATCTGCGACCTGGGTCTGCGCATCGAAGGCAGTGAACTCAAGTCGCGTATCCGACAGCTGTATAGTGAACTCAAGCAGCGGGAATTTATTTTTCGCCCGCACTTCTGGCTATCGGATGAATGGTACAGCCCGGACGGAATTCCCGGCATTGCCATTCCGTTTTTCCTGGCACACCCGCGCCTGAAAAAACTGGAGAAGGAATTGATGCTCGAGGTCGAAGGCGGCGATCGCGAATCCTGCATGCGTCTTTTGCGCCACGAGACCGGACACGCGCTGCTGAACGCCTACCAGCTGCATCGCCGACGCGACTGGCAACAGCACTTCGGCAAGTCGAGCGTGAAATATCCAGAGACCTACCTGCCGAAGCCCTATAGCAAGCGTTATGTCCTGCATCTACCCAACTGGTACGCCCAAGCACATCCGCATGAGGACTGGGCCGAAACGTTTGCAGTCTGGCTCAAACCAGGCTCCGATTGGCGCAAACGCTACCGGGGATGGCCGGCATTGAAGAAGCTGCAGTACGTCGATGACCTGATGCGGGAAGTCCGGCAGCAGTGGCCGCGCCTGCGCAACCGGCGCGAGGAGTTGCCGGTCCGACGCATGCGACAAACTCTGCGGGAATACTATGGAGACAAGCAGGAACGCTATGGAACCGACAGCCCCGAGTTTTTCGATCGCGACCTGAAACGGCTGTTCTCGGATTCCCCTGAGCATCAACGGAACGAGAAAGCCTCACGCTACATCCGCCGCGTACGAATCGACATCATCGCCATTGTAGCGCGCTGGACCTCTGAATACGATTACCGGATCAATGAAGTCCTGAGGGAAATGACTGACCGTTGCGAGGAACTCAATCTGCGCGTGGCCCGAACTGATGAGGAACTCAAGCCGGAAATGGTGGCGTGCCTCACCATGCTGGTCATGAGCAAACTGCACGGTGGCGGATTCCACGTCTCGCTATGAAAAAACTGCGCGTCATGATGCTGGTGCATTACACGCTGGTGCCGCCCGACGACATCAGTCCGGATGATCCGCGCGTCGAAACCATGCAGACCGAGTATGACGTCAAGATGACGCTGATGCGCCTCGGTCATGATGTCCGTGTGATCGGCGTGTATGATGACCTGGCACCGATACGCAAAACCATCGAGGAATGGAAGCCGCATATCGCGTTCAATTTACTGGAAGACTTTGCTGGCAACAGTGCCTTCGATTACTACGTCGTCAGCTATCTGGAAATGCTCAAAACTCCGTACACCGGGTGCAACCCGCGCGGGTTGCTGCTGGGACGCGACAAGGCACTCTCCAAGAAGATCCTCAATTATCATCACATCAACGTACCGGATTTCATTGTCTTTCCGTATGGCAAGAAGATTGGCCGGTTGCGCAAACTGCCCTACCCCATGATCGTCAAGTCGCTGATCGAGGAAGGCTCGGTCGGCATTGCGCAGGCCTCGCACGTCCAGAATGACCAGGAACTGCGCGAGCGCGTTGAGCGCCTGCACGAGATCACAAAAGGCGATGCCATCGCTGAACAATACATCGCCGGCCGCGAACTGTATGTCACGGTAATCGGCAATAAACGCCTGCAGGTGCTGCCGATTCGCGAACTGGTATTCGACAAGGTCGAAGAAGGGTTACCGCGCATGGCAACCTACAAGGTGAAATGGGATCCGGATTATCGCGAACGCTGGGGCATCGACTACCAGTTCGTACGCAGTCTCCCGACCGGCGTCGCGGAACGGATCGATCGTCTGTGCAAACGTGTATACCGTGCGCTGGATCTCAGCGGCTATGCGCGCATCGATCTGCGGCTCACACCCGAAGGATCCATTTATGTCCTCGAGGCCAACCCGAATCCCGCCATCGCCAGCAACGACGAATGCGCATACTCGGCAGAGAAAGCCGGGATGCGCTACGATGAGCTGATTCAACGCTTAGTGAGCCTGGGTCTCCAGGCGCACGAGGAATAACGCCGGCTCACCAACCGCCATGCAAGATCCCGACACGCTGCCGCATGATCGCCACGCCACCCTGCGTGTCGTGCCGATGCCGGCCGACACCAACGCCGCCGGCAACATCTTCGGCGGCTGGCTGATGTCGCAAGTCGATATCGCCGGCTCGATCGTGGCCATCCGCCGTGCACAGGGGCCGGTCACCACCGTGGCCGTGAATGCCTTTCGCTTTCTGAAGCCGGTCTATGTCGGGGACGTGGTGAGCCTGTACGCACAAGTGGTGCGCGTCGGCAGCACATCGATCACCGTGGACATCATCGCGTACGTGGAACGCGGACTACGCAGCATCGCTGGTGCCGGTACCGTGGAAGTGGTCGCCGAATCAACGTTAACCTACGTGGCGATCGATGCGCAGTACCACAAGCGCACCGTCCCGCCCGAAGTGCACTGAGCAACTACTTGCAGGCGCCGAGGCGCTTGCCCTCCATGTTGTAACGGTAACGCAGCGGCTGGCCCGGATTACCCTTGCTCACCATCGTGGCATCCATGGTTCCCTGGTAGCGGTCGCCCTGGTAGGTGACCTGGCCCTGGGACTCGATGGTCCCCTGCTCTGTCTGACATAGCGTGGACCAGGTCACGGTATCGCCCTTGACCCGGGTATCGCGGACTTCGCAGTCCTGCCCAGGCTGGGAGGTATCCGGGACATAATTCTTCTGGTTGAGGCACACCGTCTTGCGTACCGTCATCGGCGGCATCGGAAATGGGCCGCCAACCATTTCCATGCGATAGCTGACATCCCATTCGCCTTCCTTGAAGTTCGGGTTCGCGGCCTGAGCTACTCCAATCCCGGCCATCATTGCCAGTGCAATCACCATCTTGTGCTTCAACATCTCGTCTCCTGTGTTGATACTCGTCAATGCCGAATTACGGCAACCGTGCATTAAATACCGCCAAGACTTGAGTCCTGCTCTCTGAGCCCCATTTATATCAAATTGCTATGAATTCGAGGATATCGGTATGAACACGGTCGAATTCCGGCCGGCCGCCGTCGCCGGCATGTTCTATCCGGATGATGCGGCCACGTTGACGCGTGAAATCCAGGCCTATCTGGAACATGTCGAGTCACCCGTATCGCTGCCACAAGCTCCCAAGGCCCTGATCGTTCCACATGCCGGCTATATCTATTCCGGACCGATCGCCGCCAGCGCCTATGCCCTGCTGAAACCCTGGCGCGGCGTGATCCGGCGGGTGGTGTTGCTCGGACCGGTTCATCGTGTGCCGGTACGCGGCCTGGCCTTGCCGGGTTGTCAGGGTTTTGCCACACCGCTTGGCTCCGTACCGATCGATCAAACTGCCGTCGAGCGCCTGCATTCGCTGCGCCAGGTCACCACCAGTGTTGCGGCCCACGCACTGGAACATTCGCTGGAAGTGCAATTGCCATTTCTGCAGGTGGTATTGGGTGACTTCGCCCTGGTCCCATTGGCGGTGGGCGATGCCACGCCCGCGGCAGTGGCCGAAGTGCTCGAAACCCTGTGGGGCGGTCCGGAAACCCTGATCGTGATCAGTTCCGACCTGTCTCACTTTCATCGCTATGAACAGGCACGACACATCGACGCCGAGACCTGCGATACCATTCGACACCTTCGCGCCAACATCGATCACGACCAGGCCTGTGGTGGCACGCCGGTCAATGGCCTGATGGAGGTCGCGCGCCGTCGTCACCTCATCCCGCATCTGCTCGATCTGCGCAACTCTGGAGACACCGCAGGCGATCGCCATCGCGTGGTGGGTTATGCAGCCTTTGCCTTCACTGAGCCGACCGCACATGGCCATTGATCAGGGAACTACACTGTTGCGACTGGCGCGCAATGCCATCGCTGAATCGCTCGGCGAACCAACTGCCGTTGGCGATCACGCAGGCTGGCTGGATGATCCGGGTGCGACCTTCGTGACCCTGATGCACCGTGGTGATTTGCGCGGCTGTATCGGTACGCTAATCGCCGAACGTCCATTGCACGAAGACGTCACCAGCAACGCGCGTGCGGCGGCGTTCCGCGATCCACGCTTTGCGCCGGTCACACAGCGGGATTTCACCGAGCTCAACATAGAAGTGTCGCTGCTGTCGCCACTCGAGCCGATTTTGTTTGAAAGCGAATCCCACTTGATGTCGTTGTTGCGACCCGGCATCGATGGTGTGCTGCTCGAACATGGTTGGCAGCGAGGCACCTTCCTGCCACAGGTATGGGAACAATTGCCGGAACCAAAGGTGTTCCTCGCGCATCTAAAGCGCAAGGCCGGCCTGCCGGCTGATTTCTGGGCGCGTGACATCAGGATTTCGCGCTACATCGTCACCAAGTGGCGCGAACCCGGTTCGCGCCGACTGAGCTGAACATGCCTGAACATCCCTATCCCGGTCGCTGGTGGCACGCTCTCGGCGACGGCCGCATTCAGTGCGACCTGTGCCCGCGCGACTGCAAACTGCACGACGGTCAGCGCGGTGCCTGCTTCGTGCGCCAGAACATCGGCGGCGAGATGGTCCTCACCACTTATGGCCGTTCTTCCGGCTTCTGCATTGACCCGATCGAGAAAAAGCCACTGCATCATTTCTATCCCGGCTCGAGCGTGCTGTCCTTCGGTACGGCCGGCTGCAACCTGGCGTGCAAATTCTGTCAGAACTGGGACATCAGCAAATCAAAAGACATGGACCGGTTGATGGATCAAGCATCACCGGAGGAAATTGCCCTGGCCGCGCGACGTGCCGGTGCCAAGAGTGTTGCCTTTACCTACAACGACCCGGTGATCTTCGCCGAATACGCCATGGACACCGCCGACGCCTGCCATGCGCACGGCATCAAGACTGTGGCCGTCACCGCCGGTTATATCCATCCCGAGGCGCGTCGCGAGTTCTACGCCAAGATTGACGCGGCCAATGTCGATCTCAAGGCGTTTACCGACGACTTCTACTTCAAGCTGACCGGCGCCCACCTGCAGCCGGTACTCGACACGCTGCGTTATGTTCACCACGAGACCGATACCTGGCTGGAAGTCACCACCTTGCTTATTCCCGGCAAGAACGATTCGGATGAAGAACTGGAGGCCATGACCCGATGGATTGCCCAGGAGCTCGGGGCGGACGTCCCCTTGCACTTCAGTGCTTTTCATCCGGACTACAAGATGGGGGATATCCCGGCAACGCCACCACGCACCCTGACAAGGGCACGCGATATCGCCATGCGCAACGGCCTGCACTATGTGTACACCGGCAACGTGCACGATACCGACGGCGGCACGACATACTGTCCATCCTGCGAGTCACCACTGATTGTGCGCGATTGGTACCGCATCGAGGATTACCGCCTGACGCCGGAAGGCCGTTGTCCACACTGTCAGATGAAAATCGCCGGGCACTTCGAACCATTCAGTCTCTCCCGCCAATTCGGCAACCGGCGGCAACCGGTCACCCTTCACGCGTCACGCTGATCCGGCCATGCACACTGCCGACGCCAACGAAAAACAGGTTCACGTCCCGGCCGATGGCGTGACGCTGGAAGGCGCGTTGGTCATTCCAGATAAAACGCCAGGACTGGTGTTGTTCGCACATGGCAGTGGTTCGAGCCGCTTCAGCCCGCGCAACAACTTCGTGGCCGCCGAATTGCAGCGCGCTGGTCTCGGTACCTTGCTGATCGACTTGCTCACCCGTGACGAAGATCGCCGCTACGAAACACGGTTCGACATCCCATTACTGACCCGGCGCGTGGTAGCCGTATTACAGTGGCTCGCCAATCAGTCCGATACGGGCGGTCTTGCGCTCGGGCTATTCGGTGCCAGCACCGGTGCGGCTGCCGCCTTGCAGGCCGCCGCCGCACTCCCGAAATACGTCAAGGCGGTGGTATCGCGCGGCGGTCGCCCGGATCTGGCCGGCGGAGAAGCATTGGCCGGAGTGCGCTGCCCAACGCTGCTGATAGTTGGCGGCTACGATGACGTCGTCATCGAGCTCAACCAGAAAGCCGATGCCCTGCTGTCCTGCCCGAAGGAGCTGGTGATTGTGCCCGGCGCCACGCATCTCTTCGAAGAACCCGGCACCCTCGAGCAGGTCGCAACCCTGGCGGCAGACTGGTTCGGCCGTCACTTGCACTAGGCCGCTAGCTGTTGCCCGGCGCGTTCGCTGCACTCAACAGGCGCACCACTTCTTCATCCTCGATCTGCGGGAATTCCAGGTAGAACTGGCCGACGGCCATGAAGTGGTCAGGCGCTTCCAGACAGACCACTTCATCAGCGAGCTTTTCCACCTTGCGCAGGGTATCCGGCGGTGACACCGGCACTGCAGCAATGAGCTTGAACGGTTTTTTTTCGCGCAAGGCGTGCAGCGCCGAGATCATGGTCGCGCCAGTGGCGAGGCCGTCATCGACCACGATGACGATCCGGCCAGACGGATTGATGGGCGGGCGGGCCATGGTGTACTGCGTGCGGCGCTTGCGCATAACATCGAGCTGGCGTTGCTTCTCGGACTCAAGGTAACGCGCATCCGCGCCGGTACTGGCCGCATAGTCGGCGACATAGGCCCAGCCACTCTCATCAATGGAACCGACCGCAAACTCCGGGTTGCCGGGCGCGCCAAGCTTGCGCACCAGCACCACATCGATCTCGCCGTGCAGTGCATCGGCGATCACCCGCGCCATCGGCACCGCGCCGCGCGGGATGGCCAGTACCAGCGGGTGCTGGCCTTTGTAGGGCGCGAGCCGTTCGGCCAGCTGGGTGGCGGCGTCTTCACGGTTACGGAATGGCATGGGCAACTCCTTAACAATGATTTGAGCATGGGGACTTCAAGGCTTCGGCACAAGCATTCAGAAGCAATTTGCTCGGGTTTTCGCTAAACTGTCGCGCCAAAAGACAAAACCCTTCAGGCCTTTGACGTGACCGATTTCACCGCCGCCCGCACCCAGCGCCTCGCCCTGCTCCCCGATCTTCTCCAGCAGCGCATCCTGATTCTGGATGGCGCCATGGGCACCATGATTCAGCGCTACAAGCTGGAAGAAAAGGACTATCGCGGCGAACGCTTCGCGAACTGGCAGCACGACCTCAAGGGCAACAATGATCTCTTGCTGCTCACCCAGCCCAAGATCATTCGCGACATCCACGCCGCCTATCTCGACGCCGGCGCCGATATTCTCGAAACCAACACCTTCAATGCGCAGTCGATCTCGCTCGCCGACTACCGCATGGAGGAACTGGCGTACGAATTGAACAAGGAAGGCGCGCGGCTGGCGCGCTCGGTGGCCGACGAGTTTGAGAAAAAGGACCCGCACAAACCGCGCTTCGTGGCCGGTGTGCTCGGCCCCACCAATCGCACCGCCTCGCTCTCACCGGACGTGAATCGCCCCGGGTTTCGCAACGTCAACTTCGATGAACTGGTCACGGCCTACACCGATTCGCTGCGCGGACTCATCGACGGCGGCTCCGACATCATTCTGGTTGAAACCATTTTCGATACGCTCAACGCCAAGGCGGCGCTGTTTGCCATCGACCAGTACTTCGAGAAAACCGGCGTTCGCCTGCCGATCATGATTTCCGGCACCATCACCGATGCCAGCGGCCGCACCCTCTCCGGCCAGACCACCGAAGCATTCTGGAATTCGCTGTCGCATGCCAACCCGCTGAGCATTGGTTTGAATTGTGCACTGGGCGTGACGCAGTTGCGCCAGTACGTGGAAGACATGGCGCGTGTGGCCAACGTGCACGTGTCGAGCCACCCGAATGCCGGGCTGCCGAATGAGTTCGGTGGCTATGACGAAACACCGGAATTCATGGCCGACAACATCCGCAACTGGGCGGAATCGAGCTTCCTCAATATCGTCGGCGGCTGCTGC
>DKBE01000091.1 GCA_002451085.1 Proteobacteria bacterium UBA6908
GCCGACGCACCCAGAAGAGCAGATACACACCATCAGCATCGTTGTTGCCGGTCACGAACTCCTTGCGGATACCACGTCGGGTGTAATCCCAGCTGCGGTCGAACAGTTGATCCATCGCCCAGCGCGTGGTGTTGAGCATGACATCGTCCTTGCGGTTGATGTTGCCGCGGCCGGCGTAATTCAGGTGCGAGAAATAAAACTTGTCGATCCGCTCAGTGGCCATCAAGTCAAGTAACTGTGGCAGCTCGCTGGCATTATCTTGCGTCATGGTGAAGCGCAGGCCAACCTTGATACCGGCGTCGCGGCACAGGCGCAGACCATGCATCGAGGCATCGAATGCCCCCTCGAGCCGGCGGAAACGGTCGTGGGTTTCACGCAACCCGTCGATGGAAATTCCGACATAGTCATAACCGATAGCTGCAATCCGACCGATCATGGCATCGTCAATCAGCGTACCGTTGGTCGACAGACCGACATAGAAACCCATGGCCTTGGCGCGCGCAGATATCTCGAAAATATCCGGTCGCAGCAACGGCTCTCCACCCGACAGGATCAGCACCGGCACATGAAAGGCCTTCAGGTCATCCATCACCGCGTAAATCTCGGCAGTGGACAACTCGCCGGGAAAATCCGTGTCTGCCGAGATTGAGTAACAATGCTTGCAGGCCAGGTTACAGCGCCGGATCAAGTTCCAGATCACCACTGGTCCTGGCGGGTGATGCTTTGGCCCAAGCGGCGTTGGGCTGGCGAGTTCCTGCATATACTGCGAGACGCGGAACACGGCTTAACCTCCGATGCGCAGGCCGGTTTTCTTGAGGATGCGCGTGCTATACAACACCGTGTGCCCGCGATCTGCGTCGCCGAGCAATCGCGCAATCTCTGCTACCTTGGCTTCAACCTCGTTTCGATCATGACCATGCACCATGGCAAACAGGTTGTACGGCCAGCCCGGCAGGTGGCGCGGCCGGTGATAACAGTGCGACACCGAAGCGAGAGCACCGACCTGTTCGCCGAGCTCACGAATACGCTCATCCGGCACATTCCACACGGTCATGCCATTGGCGCGATAGCCAAGTTTGTAGTGATTGGGCACGGCGCCGATGCGACGGATGACGCCGCGCTCGAGCATGCGCTGCAAGCGTGCCATGACCTCGGCAGCCGTCACCCCGACCTGTTCGCCAACGGCGTGATACGGCCGAGCGACCCGTGGCAGGCCGTCCTGCGTGGCCACGATAATGCGGCGATCGAGCTCATCGTATTCCGCCGCGTGCGTCGCAGCGGACTGGCGCAGTCCGGCCGGCGTGGCGCTCACGCCTCGAACCTCAGTCCGACAAAGAATTCTTCGAGTTTCGGCATGTTGTAGACTTTCAATCCGGTGTCGTGCTCGATCGCCGCAATGACCGCGTCGATACGCCCGGGTGATTCGGTGGCCAGCACGAACCACATGTTGAGGGCATGTTCGCGCGCATAGTTGTGCGCCACCTCGGGATAGGCATTCACAAGCACCGCAACCCGCTCGAAGTCCGCTTCCGGCACCTGCATGGCGGCGAGCGTGAGCGCGCCACCGAGGCGCTCGGCATGGTACATCGGACCGAATCGGCTGAGCGTGCCATCGGTCAGCAACGCATCGATTCGGCGGATAAGTTCGTCTTCACTGGTCCCGAGACGTTCCGCCACCTCGGCAAACGGGTGCTCACACAACGGAAATCCGCCCTGCAATTCATTGATGATCTGGCGATCAAGTACGTCCATGAATTTTCTCCGTAGCCATCTCGTCCTTGAAATAATGTGCACCGCGCTGCTTGAAGCGGCGGCGGCTGAAGAGCACCTCATGCGATAGCGTCGACAGCCCGCAATGGCTGACCATCCATTCAAGATGCGCCAGCACCTCTTCGCGGCTCTTGCCATGGATCATGCAGTACAGGTTATAGCGCCATTGCGGCAACCGGCGCGGGCGCCGGTAACAGAGCGTGATAAAATCAAAACCGGCCAGGCAGTGGCCGAGCTCCGTCACCTGCTCGTCCGGTGCATCCCACACCACCATGGCGTTGGCGCCATAGCCGACTTCATGGTGACGCACCACCACGCCGAAGCGGCGGATCACGCCTATCTCCTGGAGCCGGGCCAGCCGGACCAGTACTTCGTCTTCGCCAAGACCGGCGCGTTCGCCGAGCCGTGCGTACGGCCGCGCGCTGAACGGCAGGCCACCCTGCAGGGCCGAAAGCAGTCGGCGATCAGCGTCGTCGAGGGGTGGGCGCACCACGGGCACCGGAGTGGCAAGCGTCAGGTCCATCGCAGCTCAAACCCCAGGTCGATGTGATAATCCTCGAGCAGCGGAAACGCCAGCACCTCAATGCCGCTGCGCGCTCCAATCTCGTCAAGCACGGACTGCAGGCGCGTCGCCTCGGCGGCGGTCGCTACAAACCACAGGTTCAGGCGATGCTCGCGCTCATAATTGTGATTGACCTCGGCGTAACCGTTGACCAGTTCCGCTACCGACTCCAGTCGCTCTGGTGGCACCGCCATCGCCGCCAGTGTGCTCACGCCGACCGTATTTGGCCGCAATACTGCGCCCACGCGACTCAACGCACCGGTCTCCTGGAGTCGCGCCAGCGCTTCCAGCACGGCGGATTCACTGACTTCGAGTTCGCGGGCTATATCGGCATACGGAGCTGGCGACAGCGGAAACCCATGCTGATAGTCATTCAGTAGCCGGCGTTCCAGATCGGTGAGTGCTGTCTGCATGCGGCCGGCTCCTTACTGTCCGATCCGGTGGGCGCGCGGCGTCAGGAAGATGCCGCTCGGTTTCTCGGCTGGCAAGCTCGCCAGCTTCGAGAAATTCTCTGTATCGTAGACTTCGACTCGGTCGTCGTCACGCACCGACAACCACAGGTTCTCACCGCGCGGTGTGAACTCCATGTGCAATACCGCCTTGCCGGGCTTGAGGGTTTGTACGATCTGCCCACTGGCCACGTCAATCACCTGCACGGTGTCATTGTGCGGCAGGGCGAAATTTACCCACAACTGGCGACCATCCGGGCGAGCCACCACAAATACCGGCTGACCGGCGACAGCAATGCGCGCATGTTCCTTCCAGGAACGGGTGTCGATGGCCAGCACCTCATGTCGGCCAACCGCCGGTACGTAGGCCATGCCGCCCGCCTCGGCCCAATAGTCCAGGTGTGGCATCTTGTAGACTGGCAAGGGGGCTTCACCGCGACCGTACCCCTGCAGCACTCGCTTCACGCCCAGTTCCGGGCGCCAGAGGTCAAGCAGTGCAAGACCGTCCTCGCCGAACAAGCCGGCAATATAGTAACGCCCATCCGGCGAAACCGTGCCGTCGTAGGGCTGCTTGCCGATGTCATTGTATTTCGTGATAACCGGCTGTTTTCGGTCACGCAGGTCCGCAATCCAGATGGCGCCGGCATCGTACAGCGAGAACACGAACCGCTGTCCGGGGGCATCCACCAATCCAACCACCTTGGAGCGTTTGCCGTCGCGGCCATAGACGGCCGGAATGTCGGCAACCGGTTCGAGCGTCATGGCGTCAAACACCTTCACGCCGCCCGGCTGATAGTTGGATACGGCAATCAGCCGGCCGTCCTGCGAGATCGCGCCGCCGATGGCGTTCCCGGCCTGAACGATCCGGCGCACAATGCGCGCTTCCAGCAGGTCAATCTGGGTCAGACCACCGTCACGTCCAAACACATAGGCATAGCGCGCATCACGCGAAAACACCGCCGAGGCATGCGACAGGTCGCCAAGCCCTTCGATCCGGGCGAGCCGGGCGCGAGTGCTGGTTTCGACTACCTGCACGCTCCCGCTGGCGCGCTCAATGACTATCCCGAGGTCACCCGTGCCACGGAGTGTCGCCGTGGAACAGGCTGTGGCGAACATGGCCACGATCACCGCCACACCAGACCTTAACGTATGGAATTTCATGGCGATGCTCCGTTCAGGAGTAACTGGACCAGCCAGTCGGCTTCGGCCTCGCTCATGAACGTGTTCCATGGCGGCATTGGCGTGCCTGGCCGGCCATGCAAGATGACTTCGCGCAGCATGATGGCTGGCTTGCCGGCCAGTGCCGTGCGCGTCAGAGCCGGCCCCAATCCGCCCTGTAGTGTCATGCCGTGACAGGAGCCACAATCCTGTACCAGCAGATGACGCAAAGCTCGCTCCCGATCTGGTGAAATATCGGCCATGCCTGTGCTGGGCCAGCACAGCGCAGCGAGCCCCACAAGAAGCGTCCAATTTATCAACCCGCTGACCCTGCTCATCAACCCCCCGGTAAACGGCGGGGCGGATTGCCCGCCCCGCGAATGCTTCACTGGAGGAATCCTGCTCAGTACACGTCGTTCTGCGTGTTATAGACATTGAACTTGCCGGTTGGCGTGATCAGGCGCTTGTCCTTGATGACCTGCTTCAGCTTACGGGTCTTGTCATCGATGATGACAATGGCCGATTCCTGGGTCTTGCCATTCCACACCGAGAACCACACCTCGTCGCCCGCCTTGTTGTACTCAGGCTGCACGACGCGCTTCGATCCTTCACCCAGGCCAGCCATCTCGGCGACCTTGATCACCTGGAAAGGCTTGTCGAGATTGCCGATATCGAACACGGCCACCGACTGGCTCACCGCGGCATCCGGATTGAGTGGCGAATCCACCCACAAATTCTTCGAATTCGGATGGGTCTTGATAAACAGCGAACCTCCGCCCTGGGCCTTGAGCGTGCGCACCACCTTCCACGCATTGGCCTTGTGCTTCTCCGGATCGGTGCCGATCAATACCACGGTTTCGTCACCCAGGTGGCTGGTGGCCCACACCGGTCCGAACTTCGGATCGACGAAATTGGCGCCGCGTCCCGGGTGCGGGGTCTTGCCGACGCCGTCCTTCACCAGCTTCACGAGCTTGTCTTCCTTGGCATCGACCACGGCAATGGTGTTGCGCTGGTTGGCGGCGACCATGAAATAACGCTTGCTCGCGTCCCAGCCACCATCATGCAGGAACCGCTCGGTGCCGATCGTTGTGACCTTGAGGTTATTGATGTCGGCATAATTCACCATCAGGGTCTGTCCGGTCTCTTTCACGTTCACCACGAACTCCGGGTGGAAGTGCGAGGCCACAATCGAGGCGACACGCGGTTCCGGATGATACTCCTGGGTGTCCACCGTGTAGCCACGGGTGGCGACGATCTTGAGCGGCTCGAGCGTATCGCCGTTCATGATCGTGTACTGCGGCGGCCAGTAGCTGCCAGCGATGGCGTACTTGTCCTCGTAACCCTTGTACTTGGAAGTATCGACCGAACGCGCCTCGAGGCCGATCTTGATCACGGCTACGTTGTCCGGCGTCTTCATCCACAGGTCAATGAGATTGACCTGTCCGTCGCGGCCGATCACGTACAAATAACGACCCGAGTGCGACAGGCGCGAAATGTGCACGGCGTAGCCGGTCTTGACGATATTGATGATCTTCTTGGTGTCGCCGTCGATGAGCGCCACTTCGCCGCTGTCACGCAGTGTGACCGAGAAGACATTGCTGAGATTGTACTTGTTCTCCTGCTTCTTCGGCCGTTTCTTGGGCGGCACCAGCAGCTTCCAGCTGGCCTTCATTTCCTTCATGCCCCATTCCGGCGGCTGCGGCGGCTCGTGCTGCAGGAACTTGGCCATAAGCTCGACGTCGGCCGGCTTGAGCTCACCACCGGTACCGAAGTTCGGCATGCCGGCCGGCGAACCGTAATTCACGAACACCTTCAGATAATCGGTGCCCTTGGCCCGGGTAATGTCCGGAGTTAACGGCTTGCCGGTCGCACCCTTGCGCAGCACGCCATGACAACCGGCGCAACGCTCGAAGAAGATCTGCTTGGCGCGATCAAATTCGGCCTTGGTCAGCGGCGGCGCGCCCGGCGTAACCACCGTCTCGGCCTCGCCCGGCTTGATCGGCACTGGTGCGCCCTTGTAGCGCAGTTCCGGCTCCGGCGTGCCCGGGTGCAGCGGCTTGTCCGCGGCGACCGCCAGCGAGAACGGCATGGCGACCATCAGCGAGATCGTCGCCGCAAGCATTGTGTTCCTGTTCGTCATTTTTCCTCTCCCGGGTTGAGTTGAGTGCGCAAATTTGGCGTCCATTTTTCGTTATAACCCCCCGCTCGCGCCTTGACATGCATCAAGTCTGCTCCTGTCATGGGGCCATTTTCCGCTGATTCTTCAACGTTTCTCCGGGTTACCGGAATCGGCATCCCGCACCGGCGGCTCGGTCCGAACCGGAATGTCGCCAATACCGGATGGCCCAAGCTGCTGTTCCATGCGTCCCACCACCGCACGCGCGCGTTCGCCCTTCTCGCGGCGCTTGCGTTTCTCGACCAGCGGCGGGCACTTGTGCTCGTTCCAGTAGGTCACCTGACAATCGAGGCAGTAGTGGCACTCGTTCGGATTGATCTCGCCATTCTTCTTGATGGCCTGGACTTCACATTCAACGGCACAGACCTGACAGGGACGTCCACATTCACGGTGCCGGCGTAGCCAGTCAAAGATCCGGAACTTGCCGGCGATGGTCAGCGCGGCACCGAGCGCGCACAGGTATTTGCAGAAGAACTTGCGGTTGAACAGCCCGACCACCACCAGCCCGCCGGCATACAGCACAAACCCCCACTCGCGCAGGAACCGTAACGTGATCGCGGTCTTGAATGGCTCGACCTCGGCCAGTTGCTGGGCCATGGCCAGCGATTGCAGCGACAGGCCAAACAGGCTGAGCAGAATGATGTATTTCAGGGCCCACAGTCGTTCGTGCACCATCTGTGGCAATTCAAAACTGCGTATCCGGAAACGCTGACCGAGCTTAAAGCTTAACTCCTGCAGCGCCCCAAACGGACACAGCCAGCCGCAATAGACACCGCGCCCCCACAACAACAGGGTCATGGCCACGAATGACCAGAGAATGAACAGCAATGGATCGATGAGAAAGCTCTGCCACTGGAAGCCATGCATCGCCGCCTGGACAAAGGTCAGCACATTGACCACCGACAATTGCGCCAGCGAATACCAGCCAAGAAATACCAGGGTATACACCAGAAACCCGGTGCGCAGCCGGCCCAGCAGTGTCGGGTGGCGCGCCAGCCAGTCCTGGAAGACGAGCAGCAGCGTCAGAAACCCGAGCCCGGCCATCAGGATAGCGATCTCGGGTACCCGTTCACGCCACAGGGTCAGCCACACCGGTTCTTCCTCTGTTTCTACACCGGTCGGGACTGGGGTCGTCCGTGACGGGGCATTCGTGCGGGGCAGGGCCGTGGACAGCTTCTGCTGGCGTGTCTGAGCGGGCACCGCCTTGTTTGAAATGGCCGGCAGCACGGCGGCGGCCGGCAGGGGCGCAGCGCTGGCGGCGGCCGCCGCCACCCGCTCGAGCGACAAGCCGCGTGCTTCCGCCACGCGGCGCACGGCCTGCATGACCGTCGCGTTCTCGACCATCACGGTAATGGTCGCGCCAGAGATGGTATCAATGCTGACATAGCCCTCGCGTGCCGCGCCGACAGCGATCTTGTCGTAGACGCTCTTACCGCGATACTGGCCAACAAAATGCGCCAGCTGTTCCTCGGTGATGCCGACCACGAGGATCGGTTCCTCATGCTGCACAATCTGGATGCCGACGATGCGCCCGGCGACATCGAATGCCACCAGCGTGTTGATCGGCTTGCCGGAATAGGCCGGGATCTGCACCACGTCAGCGGTGAGAAACACATAACCCAGCAGCCTGGATCCGCGCTGGATGGACGCGGACGGTGGCTCGCCTTCAAGGCTGCCGAATCGATCGGCACCTGGAAAGAAACTGCGCACCTGCGGATACTGCTGTTCGATCGTAGCGCCATGAGCGACCGCCACGGCCAGCATCAGGGCCATGCAACCCGCAAACCATCGAACGCCGTGCATTCCCACTACTCTCATGGAGGGACCGGTTCCATTGATGTTTCATCACACTATATCGTAGTGTGGGTGGCCTTGATGCGCATCAACACCGGTGGCAATGTTGTTGGCGCCATCAGCCCATTGTGGTCAAATCAAGAATACCCAATAGCCCGTAGCGGTGGAGCGCCCAAACACTCATGGCAATGGTTTACTACACCCTGGCCGGTATCGTGCTTTATGTTGCCGCCGACTGGATTCTCAATCGCATCGAAATCTACCGCGGCACTCGCCTTGAATACCGCGGTCTGATCTTCTTCGCCATCCTGCTGACCCTGGCGCTGGTCAGCTTTCAGTTGATCCAGATGTTCCTCGTCCCGCCCGCCACACCCCCGGCTCCCTAGTGCGGCAACTTGTGGTGCAGCCGGGCATCGTGGGTCTTGAAATGGCCGCCAAACCAGTCGTGTAACCGCTGCGCCAGCAACGCTTCGTCGTAGCGATGCCGGTCCTCGTAGTCATCCATGATGTCGCGGATATCGTCAAGCAGCTTCTCGTGGTCGGCCTTGTGTACGGCATACTGATCGTAGCGGGCCTCACGCATCATGCGTTCTTCGAGGGCGAAATGCGCGCTGATGCGCGCATAGATCTCGCCGAGATAATCGCTCACCGTCACATCCGAGTCGCGCGCCAGCAGCTTGTCGTGCAGGTCATTAATGAGCGCAATCAGTTCGCGGTGCTCGTGATCCACCGCCGGCACTCCGACCTGAAATTCATCACGCCAGTCGATCAGTGACATGAATCATAGCCTCAGTGAACAAGAAATCCGCCCTTGTCGGCGCGGTAGTCAATCACCAGATTCTGCCGCGCGGCCAGCTCAATATCCGCATTTTGCACGGCGCTCCATTCACCATCCCATTGCCCGCTGGCCTCTCCGCGACCGGCGCGCTCGGCGTTGATGCGTCCGGGCAGGTCATCGCGCAGCCGCATGATCAGCCGGTGCTTGCCGGGAAGGACCGAAAACCGCTGGTAGACCGAAGAAGGGCCGTCTTTCCAAACTCCACTGGGCGGAATGGACGCACGATACAACGGCTGACCGTCCAGATCGAGTTCGATCACGACCGGCACACGTTCGCGCGAGCACTCGAGCGGTCTTCGCATATTGGGCGGGATCTTCGCCATCTCCTCGGCACTCAGGCGCCGACATTCCTGCACACGCGCGCCGCCGTGGATGAAGCTGAGTTTGATTTGCGCCAGTTCTGCGTTGGCCGCTTGCCAGGCCGGGGCCGCGGAAAAATATCCCACGAGCACGGCAAAGGCCGCGTAGGCCGCAATCTGTCCGAACCATGTCAGCGGCTTCAGCTTCATACCGCCTCCCGGTCCGTCTGACGCTCGTATGGGCCGAGCGTGTTCAAATGCTCGCGGAACACGGAGAGCGCCTGTTCCAGTTCATGGCCACCGGACGATCCCAGCCACATGGTCCGCAGTCGCTCTCGCGGCACACGGGCACGCAGGTAAGGATCACGCCGGGCTGCGATCCGGGCCTGTGTCCACTCGACTCCCAGACGGTGATGGCAGTCGCCTTCGCGACAACCGGCAATCACTACTCCATCGGCATGGCCACGGGTAATGACAAAATCAATGAACGCGGGCGGCAACGCCCCCGAGCACGGTACGCGTATACCGGCCACCGAGGCGCTGTCTGATGCCGACGAGAGCGGACCGTGCCCACAGCCGAACACGATGATCCGCCCCGGCCCGGTGAGGCGCGCACCCGCCTCCAGCACTTGCAGGCGCAAATTGGCGATAGGCGCTTCCGGCAAATCAATGCCCGGTATCAGCTTGCCCGCGCGACGGTGCGGCGTGGCCGTTGGACAGGCACCGACACAGATGCCGCAGGCCACACACAGATCCGGGTCAACAACAGCTTCGCTGTCATACGCAAGACCGTCGCTGCGCGGCTTCATCTCGATGGCGTTGAACGGACAATCGGCATGACAGCGCGCACATCCGTTGCAATTGGCGAGGCTGACCACCGCCATCGCCTGCTTGCGCGCCGGCGGCAGCCATGGGAACACCAGCAGCAGCAAGGTGCCGATCCCCAGCGCCGCCCACAGTGCCAACCCCGGCACATGATCGAGCAACGGATACACCGGCAGATAGAACCAGTCGGGATTGACCGTGGCCACGATCCGGTCAAGATCAGCGGCCGGGTGCGAAACCGCCGGGGTCACCAGCGACAGGACCACCAGCATGACGAGCGTGCCAGCCGCCAGAGCGCGTGGCGGATTCACGTCCGGCCGGGCATTGCGCTGAATGTGCAGCCACATTACGAAAAGCAGCAGCAGCGGCACCAGGATGTGAACGAACACCATCAGCGTGAAGAAGCGATTGGTGAGCGTCTCCTGATCGAGAAAATTCCGCGCGATCGGCTCGCCGAAGATACCGAGCGTGTCGAGCCACTCGGTCGTGCCGATCGCAATGTACTGGGCCAGTTCGTCCCACACCAGCCAGTAACCACTGATCCCCAATGCATAGATGAACCACAACATCGGAATACCGGTGATCCACGCCAGCCAGCGCTTGCCGCGGTAGCGGTCCTTCGCCCACTCACGCACCAGGTGCACCAACGCCACCACCACCAGCGCATCCGAGGCGTAGCGGTGCAGGCTACGCATCACGCCACCCACGTACCACTGTTCGTGCGTCAGATACTCGACCGACGCAAAGGCCTGGGTAATACCGGTATCGAAAAAGATGTACAGATAGATACCACTAACGATCACGATCCAGTAAAAGAACCAGCCGAGCGCGCCGAGATGATGCATCGGATTGTGCGCCGGCGAGAAGGCAGCATCGAAAACCCGTTCGACGCGCTCAAAACCATTGCGTAACCACAAACGGATATTCACGGGATTCTCTTGTGCGGCTTGCGCAGTGCGAACTCCATCAGGCCGGTCGCACTGGCGTGCGATGCTCGCGCCAGGCACGCACCAGGAACACCGCTACCCCACCGAGCATGACAATCCCGACGAAGAGGCCAATGAACAATGAGTAATCGAACTTGTAGCGGCCGCTGGCCGGATCGTAGACGGTACAGAACAATTTCACCCCGTTGATCCAGCCATCCCAGTTCTTCTTGCTGGCTCGCCGGCCCAGGGTGAGATCCTTGAGCGGCTCAACCAGCGCCGGCACCGCGAATCCTTCTCCGTAGACCTGACGGTAAATTTTTCCTTTGTCGTCGATCACCGTGGTCTGCGTCATGTGGTCAAAACCACGCGGTGACGGAAAGAAGGTAAAACCGATCTCGTCAGCCAGGGCCTTGAGGGTGGCCGCGTCCGTCGACAGGATCTGCCAACGCTCATCGCCGATACCATGCTCGCGGGCATAGGCATGCATGCGCGTTGGCGTATCCGTGGCGGTATCGAAACCGATGGTGATGACATTGAAGCTGTCCTTCCCCAGCGCATCACGCCCGGCGCGCACCGCATTGGCGACACTGCGGGTGATAGTCGGACAGGTATGGTAACAGCTGCTGTATACCAGGCTCAGCACCAGCGGCTTGCCGCGCAGTGAATCGAGCATCACCGCATTGCCGCGCATATCGGTAAAGCGGTGGTTGCTCAGTGACTTGCCAATGGCCAGCTGGCTCTTCTTCAGGGCCAGGGCTTCATCCAGCACAGGTGCCTGCCCGGGTGGATTGTGTGGTGCCGCCCAGGTCATTCCCAGCGGAACCAGCAGAACGACGCCAACGGCAATACGAAACTGGAGGTGACGCCGCATGCTAGCGCACCGCCATATCCAGCAGGCAACCAACAATCAGCAGGCTCAGTTGCGCCAGTGACGCATGAAAGTTGCGTAACGCGGTATCACGCTTTGGCTGGCGCACGAAGGCCAGGCTGGTGTGAACGAACCATGCGCCCCCGACCGCCGCGAAAAGAAAATACAGCAGGCCGAGCCCGTAGAACACCGGCACCAGCGACAGACCCACCAGCGGCACGGTGTGCGCCAATATCGCGCGTGCCGTCGTGCGGTCGCTTGTCACCACCGGCAACATCGGTACTCCGGCCTGAGCGTAATCATCGCGGTATACATAGGCCAGGCTCCAGAAGTGCGGTGGTGTCCAGAGGAACATGACCACGGCGAGCAACAGCGGCGCCGGTGCCAGTGAGGGACTGACGGCGGCGGCACCGGCCAACACAGCAAAACTGCCAGCCAGCCCCCCGACCACGATGTTGAGCCAGGTACGGCGCTTGAGCCAGACTGTGTACACCACGCCATAAACGAAGGCGCCCAGGAATACGTACAGTGCTGCGACCGCATTCGTGGCAAGTGCGGCACCCGCCACCGCAACCAGCAGTGTGAGCACAATCGCGGCATACCACCAGCCGGTGACATTCAGCCGGCCGGTGACGAACGGCCGCGCCCGGGTGCGTGCCATGCGCGCATCCAGATCGCGCTCCACCACATGATTGAATGCCCCGGCCGCCGCCGAGGACAACAGCACCGCGAGCGCCAGCACCGCGATCGGCCATGCCCCCGGCTTGACGCCCGGTGTCACCGCCATGCCGGCCAGCGCACTCAGCATGATGGCGAAACCGATCCGCAACTTGCCGACCAGGTACAACAGTTTGACGGTCTCTTTCATGCGTTATGTCCTCACCATTTGGACCACTGGCACCCGACAGGCACCAGTGGTCATCGCCATTTCACCGCCTTACCGCAACGGCCAGAGTTCGGACAGATATTTCCAGTTCACGAAGTAGTACAGCACGAAGCAGGTGAAGAACACCGCCACCAGCACGGCGGTCCCCGGGATCTTCAAGGTTCCGGCGCTGCCATATTTGGCGACCGCGGCGCCGCCGGTGAGGTCAATCTTGCCTTCGACCTTTTTGCCGAAAAGCACCGAACCGACCACGACCACGATGAAGATGAGACCACCAGTAGCCGCCATGACGGCCGACAGCCCGTTGAGTGCCATCATCAGGAACGCCGCCGGCGGATAGTCGAAGGTCAGTGCCGCATCCGCGAAGTTCATGTCCCAATGGCGGCGCGCGACGCCGAGCGTACCGGCGCCCATCATGAACACCGAAATTCCCAGCACGCCGAGCCCGAACAGATAAGGCTGGATCTTGGCCAGCTTCGGGAACATCACCTCCCGCCTGAAGATTAATGGCACCAGCAGATAGGTAATCGCCATGAAAGCCAACGTGGTGCCAGCTACCACCGTACCGTGGAAATGGCCCGGCACATACAGGGTGTTGTGCATCATGACGTTGATTTGCTCGGTGCCGAGCACCACGCCGGAAATACCGCCGATGAAACCGAACATGACCAGTGACAGGAACATTCCGGAGAACGCCGGGTTGCCCCACGGCGCCTTGCGCAACCACTGGAACAGGCCGTTATTGAAACCACGTGCCCGT
This sequence comes from Proteobacteria bacterium UBA6908, assembly GCA_002451085.1. Lineage (GTDB taxonomy): Bacteria > Pseudomonadota > Gammaproteobacteria > Acidiferrobacterales > UBA6901 > UBA6901. The sequence continues at coordinate 13,315 of DKBE01000091.1, forward strand.
TGCGCCGCCTCGATCGATCCCGGCACGGTCATGCCGTGAATCATCGATCCCAGCACCGCCAGATACATCGCGTACGAGGTATTGAACACTTTCCACTCGGCCGACAACCCGGGCTCGGCCAACAGGTGATGCGCCGAAGCAAGCTGCAGAAACAGGATGTAGAACAGAAACGCCAGGCGCGACACCTTCTCGCTGATCGGTTTGGCGCCGAGCACCAGTGCGGCGATGGCGTACCACACCGCCACATGGGCTGACACGTTGATCTGCTGTGAAGAATGGCCCATGCCCCACCACACCAGCTTGTACATCAACGTGTCGATGTGCGAGACCAGGCCGATCGACCACAGGAAGGTCGGGATGAGGATGATCGCTCCCGAGGCAATGGTGTAAACCGCGATGATCGCGGCCGTCACTGCACCGAAAGTGACAAGCGGCAGCGATCCCTCGTAGGTTTTCTCCTCCTTGGCAATCACGAGCGTGCCGAAGAATACCGCCACACCGAGCAGTGCGCCGACCGCGAACAGGATCAACCCGAGGTAGAAGTGCGGCGCGGCCTTCATCGGCACGTACGAGGTGAACATCACGCTCGATCCACCCTGCAGCACGGCGACATTGGCGACGAGCGCGCCGATCAGCATCAGCCAGAATGCGGCCCACGCCACTTTCGGTGCGGCCAGTCGGCAGTTGAGCAGAATGGCCGAGGCGAAATACAGCACCGCGATCTCGAAGAAGATGATCCAGGCCAACAGCACGTCGAAGCCGTGTGCGGTGAGCGCCAGGTAGAACCAGTCGGCCGGCAGCAGGTGCACGGCCTGCCAGCGGGTGAGCGCCACCATCAGGCCAAACAGGCCGCCGATGGCGAGAAACACCACGGCGACCACGGCATTCGCCTTGATGAGCTTTTCAGCGGCCGAGTGGACCTTGAGCCCCGTGGTGGGGCAGATGCGGAATTCCGATACAGTTGCCATGAGTCCCCCTTAGTCCACAACCATGATTTTGCCGGTCATCTGGTGATGACCGATCCCGCAATATTCATTGCAAACGATGGTGTACTCACCCTTGTCCTTGGGGGTGATGGTCTGCACGAAGTCATAGCCGGGATGGACCTGTAGATTGATGTTGACCGGTTGCAGCGAGAAGCCGTGCTGCCAGTCAAGCGAGGAAATGTGCAGGCGGTAGGCTTTCCCCTTTTCCAGCTCGAAGATCGGCCACCACTGCCACAGGCGTGCGATCAGGTAAATATCAGAGCCGGCCGGCGGCTTGACGATGGGGATACCGGCGCGCTCGCCGGTCTTGTACTTCTCGGCCAGCTCCTCAGCCTTCTTCTGATAACTGGCCGGATCGACGCGATAAGCCTCGCTGGAAATGTTCTGTTTTCCGGCGGCATGCCAGTAGATCATCATGAAAAACATCACCAGGCCCCAGAGAAACGCCACGATGACCCAGATCAATTCGACCTTCGCGACTGGTTCCTTCCACCACAACCGGCTTTCAGGCGGTTGAATCGCCATACGGACCCCCTTGTGCGTGAATAACGGTTACTTCGCGATCGGAATCTGGATGATCTCCATGATCCCCCAGATGGTGTAGAGCACGGCGGGTGACGCCACGCCGAGAAACAGCAGCAGGAACGGATTGTCGAGCAGCCGCTGCATAAACGGCACGCGCTCGTCGTCTCCGGGCTTGTTCGGACTGGCCATGGTGGTTCTCCCGTGTGGATGTTGTGTTTCGTGCCGGACCTCCCGGTGCGACACCTTGCCGCACGGTGTACGCCATCGACAGTAAAAAGCATTTGATCTCGGTCAAGTCCCGGACAATTGTTGAATATTCGAATATACCGTTATGGTTCACAGTTCCGCGGCGCTCGCATAATATCTGCCGCGGGTTTCACCATCACCAACGAGGTACATGCCGGAATGACGCCGACTACATCCCAACGCCACATCGCCGGCTGGCTGCTCGCCGTTTGTGCCCTGGTTTTCGCCATGGTGGTGTTGGGCGGGGTGACCCGCCTCACCCACTCCGGGCTATCGATCGTCGAATGGAAGCCGTTGGTGGGCACGATCCCGCCACTGACCCACACCGATTGGCTGGAACTGTTTGAGAAATACAAGCTCACACCCGAGTACCAGCACATCAATACCGGCATGGACCTGGCTGGCTTCCAGGGAATCTTCTGGCTGGAGTATTTCCACCGGTTGCTGGGACGCGCCATCGGGCTCGTGTTCCTGCTGCCGTTCCTCTATTTCCTCATTCGCAAACAGATCGAGCGGCCACTCATGCCGAAGCTCGTGACGATGTTCGTGCTTGGTGGCCTGCAGGGTCTCATGGGCTGGCTGATGGTGGCGAGCGGGTTGGTAGACCTGCCGCGCGTCAGCCCCTACCGGCTAACCGCGCATCTCGGTCTGGCGCTGCTGATCTACGGCTACATATTATGGGTGGCCCTCGGCCTGCTCTGGCCAACACCGGCAATCGCGGACGCGACGGCAGGGCGGCTGCGTGGCCACGGCCGGGGGGTGACATCGCTGATCGTGATCACCATTCTGGCCGGCGGCTTCGTCGCCGGCACGCGCGCCGGATTCGCCTTTAATGATTGGCCGTGGATGCACGGCCGCCTGATTCCGGAAGGACTCTATGCCATGTCGCCACTGTGGGCGGATTTCTTCGAGAATATCGCGACTGTGCAGTTTCATCACCGGCTGCTCGCCTACCTGCTGGCCCTGATGATTCCGGCCTGGTGGTGGCTGGCGCGCCGACAAGTGCTGGATGGAACCACTCGGCAACTGTTTCACCTGTTGCTGGCCATGCTGGTCGTGCAGATACTGCTCGGGATTACGACCCTGCTCTACTTCGTGCCGATCCCGCTGGCCGCCGCCCATCAAGCCGGTGCGATGATGCTGTTCACCTTCGCGCTGCTGCTGAACCACCGCCTGCGGCGCTAGCCCTCGGGCCGTGGGCTTTTTGCGTCCAGCAGCCGGCTGACTTCCTCCGGTGGTAGTGGTCGGCTGAACAGATGACCCTGCATGATAGTGCAGCCAAGCTGGCGCAGAAAATCTCGCTGGGCAACTGTTTCGACCCCCTCCGCTACGATCGTCAGCTGCAGGCTCCTGGCGAGCGCCGCGATGGCCGTGGTAATCGCACTGTCGTCCGGATCGCCGGGGATGTCGTGAACAAAACTGCGGTCGATCTTTAGGGTGTCAATGGAAAACCGCTGCAGATAGGCCAGCGACGAATAACCGGTACCAAAGTCGTCGATGGCCAACCGCACACCGAGAACGCGCAACCCCTCGAGGGCATCATGCGCCATCCCGGCTTGTCGCAGCAGTACGTTCTCGGTGATCTCCAGTTCCAGTCGCGATGGCGGGATATCGAATATCGCCAAAGTGTTCTTGGTCCGAGCAGCAAACCCGTCTGACTGCAACTGACGTGGCGATAGATTGACAGCCATCTGCAGATCCTGATACCCAGCGCTGTGCCATGCCCGGAGTTGCGCACAGGCTGTGGTCAATACCCAGTCTCCCACCGGAGCAATCTGACCGGTTTCTTCCAGTGAGGCAATGAAATCACCCGGCAAGACCAAACCGAAATCCGGATGTTGCCAGCGCAGCAGGGCCTCGACCCCGACTATACGGCCGGTCGCCACATCAATTTGGGGCTGGTATTGCAGCACAAATTCGTTCCGTTCCAGCGCATGCCGCAGCCGGGTCTCAAGGCTCAGCCGCTCGAAAGCGCGGGCACTCATGTCGGCGGCGAAGAACTGGTACGTATTCTTGCCCAGTTCCTTGGCGCGATACATGGCGATATCGGCATGCTTGAGCAAGATGCCGGAATCCTCGCCATCGTTGGGATACAGGCTGATACCGATACTGGCCGTGATGTACAACCGCTGGTCATCGATCTCGAACGGCGGTGCCAGGGTCTCCAGCACCTTTTTGGCAATGGCGGCAATATCAGACTCGTCAGCCACGTCGTCGAGCAGGATGACAAACTCATCGCCACCGAAACGCGCCACGGTGTCACCCTCGCGCACACTGCGGCGAAAACGGTCAGCCAGTTGCTGCAGCAACCGGTCGCCCACTTCATGGCCGAGAGTGTCGTTGATGGTCTTGAAACGGTCGAGGTCGACAAACAGGACCGCCACCAGCCGCCGGTGCCAGCGCGCCCGCGCCAGCCCCTGCTTGAGGCGGTCGAGCAGCAATACCCGGTTTGGCAATTCCGTCAGGGCGTCATGTTGCGCCAGATACTGCAGCTGCTCCTGGGTCTGCATGCGCTCGGTAATGTCGCGGCCGGTGGACACGAAATGCGTGATGCTGCCGTACGTGTCCTTGAGCGGCGTGATGGTTTTTTCCTCGTAATACAGCGTTCCATCCTTGCGGCGATTTACCAGCACATCGGAAAACGGCTCACCCGCCAGGATGGTGGACCACAGCCGCTGGTAGAATGTTTCACCCTGGCGGCCGGATTTGAGGATGTTCGAGCCCGCACCGATCACATCGGCTCGCACATAACCGGTCATGGTTTCGAAGGCTGGATTGACGTATTCGATGATCCCCTGACGGTCAGTAATCATGACGGCATCGGCGGTCTGGGCGATGGCACTCGACAGCTTGCGCATTTCAGTTTCGCTGCGGATGCGCTCGCGGATATCGTGCAGGAAAACCAGGCCCGCGGGTTCACCGGCCCAGGTGGTCAAGGTCGCCGTGAGCTCAACTGGCACCGGCGTCCCGACTTTGGAAATCAATACGGTTTCATAACTGGAAAGCGCGGGTCTTCCTGCCAGCCGGTCCTTGAAGTTGCGGCGCACCTTGTCGAGTTCCTCCGGGTGGACAAGATCCTCAATGGTCGTCAGCTGCACCTCCTCCTGGGTATAGCCAAGCATCTCGAGCAACCGGGGGTTGGCAAAGACATGGCGCCCCTGATGGTTGACCAGAATTCCGACATTGGCATTTTCCGTGAGCGCTCGAAAATTGCTCTCGCTCTGTTTGAGGGCCATTTCGGCCTGCCGGCGCTCGGTGATGTCCTGCATGATGCCGGACAAGCGAATCGGGTGTTCGTCGTCATCGAATTCAAGCTCGCCTTCGGTCCACAACACACGCTCCTGTCCGTTCGGCCAGCGCACCCGCAGTTCCATTGGAGTCCGCACACCCTCTTTCGCGATGCGCGTCATGGCCGCCTGCAGCTTCGGTTTGTCGTCCGGGTGCAGGGACCGCTCGAGAATCTCCCAGACAGTGCCCGGTGGGTAGTCCGGATCAAAACCGAACAGCCGATAGGTCTCCCGGGACCAGGACACATCATTGGTGGCTATGTTCCAGTCAAAACTGCCGATGTGTGCCACCTCCTGTGATTTCGTGAGCAGGGCTTCGCTGGCGCGCAGCGCCTCCTCGGAACGCCGACGCTCGAAGGCATTCTCGGAGGCTTGCAGCGCATAACCGAGATTGCTGGCCAGCCTGGAGAAGACATCGATCTCTTCGGACGTGAACGCAGTGGGGGCATCAGTATAGGCGCCGATGGCGCCGATCACCTGCGCGCCCATACAGATCGGAAATGCCACCACCGAGCGGAACTGCTCGCGGCGGGCACGCTCCCGCCACGGGGCAAAACTCGGGTCATTTTCTGTATCCTGAATCAATACCGGACGATTTTCGCGCATGGCAAGGCCGAAGGGCCCGCGAGCCTGCAGGCTGTCGTCACAACGAACCTTGATTTCGTAGACATACTCCGGGGATTCGCCAGCATGGGCGGCCGGGTGCACCTCCCCGCTATTCCAGTCCGCCAGCCCCACCCAGGCCATGCGAAATCCACCATGATCAACCAGCACCCGACAGGCCTGTTGCAGCAGGATTTCCCGACCGGATTCCCGGACCAGAATCGCATCGATCTCCCCGGCCATGCGCAACAGTTTGTTGAGCTTCGTGGTCTGTGCTTCCGATTGACGGCGTTCGGAAATGTCACGAGTCGTGCCTTCAACCCCGACCACCCGCCCATCGCTGTCGCGAACATACTGGGCATTGGTGGACACCCAGACTATCGAACCATCACGATGGTGCAGTGCCGCTTCGTAATTGTGCAGTGTGCCGCCGGACGCCTGGAGCGCCGCCAGAAAACGCTCCCGGCCATCGGTCTCGACATAGAAATCCGCCATCCGCATGCCCAACAACTCATGCGGTGTGTAGCCAAGCAACTTGGTGGCCGATTCTGACGCACGGATGATCCGTCCGTCCGCATCGGTGCGGTAATACGTGTCCTGCATATTGTCGAGGATCGTGCGCAACTCTTGCTCGCTGGCAGTCAGCGCCGCCCGCCGATCTCGCTCGATGGAGGCACGATGACGCACGGCGATCCAGAACAGCATCACCAGGGTGGCGAGATAAAGCGTGACCACCGCTGCCAGTACCTTGTCGGACAGTAATGTTGCAAGCACCAATGCGACCACGGACAAGGCAACGACGCCGACCAGCACGAAAACGCGTTCACTCAACAGCAACCGCGCCAGAAACAATGGAACCGCCAGATAGGCGAAAACCAGTTGATCGCGTGGATTGACAATCATGGCGCCAAGTGCGGCAGCGAAAACCGCAATGACAACCAACACGGCCGCGGCCTGGACTCGTCCCATCGAGTTGAGCAGGAAGGCCACAACCAGCAAAACAATCGCCAGGACGACAACGGTAAAAGTATGCGAGAAGTTCGCATAACTTTCGTATTGCAGGAGCAATGTCAGGGAACCGAGCGGGATCAACACCAGGAGCAGGCGCGCCAGCAATACGCTTTGGCGGCGTAGTTCGTGGCCGGTAATCGAGCCGTGAACGTTACCCAGTTGCGGCCATAGTAGATGGCGTAGATTCATGCAGCCTTGCGGCGGGTGACCCCGCTGTTGTCCATCGGCTTTTTCAATAGAGAAAAGGTATCACAGGATCCCGGTTTTTCAGGGTGGTCCTTAAGGTTTCGTGACTGGAATTCGTCCAAACCGGTTGGCTGCAGACCGGCACGACGCATTGGCTCGTTCCCGGGTTACACTTTGAGTGACATGGATACCCTTAAAATTGTGCATGTGGGCTGCGTTCTACTGTCCGGAGCGGGCTTTGTGTTGCGAAGTATCTGGATGTGGCGCGGCTCCCCGTGGCTGCAGGCACGGCTCACCCGCGTCCTGCCACATGTGGTAGACAGTCTGCTGCTGATCTCGGCCATCCTGCTGGCCGTACGCATCCAACAGTATCCGCTAATACACGACTGGCTGACCGTCAAGGTCGCCGCCTTGGTTTTGTACATCGTCCTAGGCACGATCGCGTTGAAGCGGGGACGAACCCGCCAGCAGCGAATAATGGCGGCACTCGCCGCCATGGCCGTGTTCGCCTATATCGTCGCGGTGGCAATAACTCGCACGCCACTGCCGGTTCCATTTCCCGCGGGATAGGTTGATCGCCGCTGGAAAGTGCTTGATGTTCGTCAAGGCGGTGTCACCCGCAACCGGCTACCAATGTGCACACTCCTTATTGCAAGCGACCCCACGCCTGACCCAACCGGAGATGCATGGCGATTCACCATCTGGCCCACACCTTTGCCTCTGCCCCGCACCGTATGCTGTTTTTCACTGGCATGCTCCAGATCGTGCTGGTCATGGCGCTGTGGGGGGTGGAGCTGGCTGGGCGCGCTGACCTACTGGCGCTCCCATCACAGACACTGGCGCCAATCTATGGACACACGGTGCTCATGCTCTACGGTATTTTCCCGTTTTTTATTTTTGGATTTCTCTTCACCGTCTATCCGCGCTGGCTGGGTGGCGCGCCAATCACGGCGCGCACCTACATTACAGTCTTTGTGCTGCTCACGGCCGGCGCGTTTGCGTTCGATCTTGGCTTGTATGGCGGACGCGCGCTGCTGGCCGCAGCGCTGCTGACGAGCCTGGCCGGCTGGCTCGCGGCAATTGTTGCGCTCTATCGGGTCTATCGGCGGGCGGGGCATCAGAGCATGCATGAGCGCCTGCTGAACCTCGCCCTGGCGGCCGGCGCCGGCGGTGTTGCCGTCGCACTCGCCGGCGTACTCGGCAATCAGCCGCCGCTGTTCCTGGTGGCGCGCGAAATGGGTCTGTGGTTGTTCCTGCTGCCAGTGATCTTTCTGGTGAGCCACCGCATGATCCCGGTGTTCTCGCAAGGCGCGCTGATGAACTATCTGCTGGTTCGCCCGGCGTGGAGCCCGCCACTGATGGTGGTGTGCGTGCTGCTGCACGTGACGCTCGAACTCGGCAATCTGAGTGCCTGGCGCTGGCTGGCCGATGGGCCACTGGCGGTCGCGGCGCTGCAACACTCCTGGGTGTGGCAGTTCCGGCGCAGCTTTCACGCGCGACTATTGGCCATGCTGCACATCGCCTTTCTGTGGCTCGGCATCGGCATGTCGCTGTACACCCTGCAAAGCCTGCTGTTGCTGGCGACCGGCACGGATTATTTCGGGCGCGCGCCGCTGCATGCCCTCGGGCTTGGATTCATCACCGGCATGGTGGTGGCCATGGGCTCGCGGGTGACGCTCGGGCACTCCGGACAGGCACTGCACGCCGACACCCTCACCTGGCTGGCGTTGCTGGGGCTGAATCTGGCGACAGTCGCGCGACTCGCCAGCGAATTCCTGCCCACACACGCTACCCCACTCAATCTGCTGGCCGCCAGCCTGTGGCTCGGGTTTCTCGTGCCGTGGGTGTTGCGCTATGCACCGCTGTTTCTGCGCACACGCGAGGATGGTCAACCTGGCTAGACCCAGGGCCCGGTCATACCGGGGGGCCGCATTTACGGATCACTATCACTTCTGCCCACTTCCTTCGGCGACTTGCGGCCAGGACAGACCGTCTCCTACAATCGCGGCAGGCACATTCATATAGAAAAACCCGAACAGGTTACTGTGCCGCCTGCCGTGGAACCGCGCTTCAGCTGCTTGGTTTTGCCGCATCACTGAACACAACCCTCGACATACCCACGGAGAATCGACATGAGGCTCGTAACAAGGATGATGCTGCTGGTGGCCATCGCCCTCCCGGTCTGCACTCACGCCGATGACCTGGAATCCGCCGTCAAGCGCGACAAGCCGGACCGGATCCGCAGTGCGATCACCGCCGGTGGCGACATCCACAAGCGCTACAGTCGCAACCAGACACTGCTGCACATTGCCGCTGAACGTGGCAACCTCCCGGCTGCGCAGCTTCTGGTCGCCGCCGGCGCCGATATGAACGCGCAGGACAGCAACGGCGAGACCCCCATGCACGTGGCCGTGACCTACGGACGCCTGGCCGTGCTGAAGTTTCTGCTGGCCCAGGGAGCGGACTACCGTATCCGGAACAGCGCGAATCGCGACCTTGACTCACACGCTGAACGCACTGTTTCGGAACAACGGGGACTGCCGTCATCCGGCGGAACCAACCCGGAGCAGATTTCCCGTTACCTGGCGAACACCATCCCGAAACTGCCACCCCCCCGCAGTAGCGGAATCATCTCCCGGTCATCGACCGGATCTCCCGAAAAGTCACCGTGGGGCGATACCGATCCGGATGACACCATCACCGTCAATCTCGCCATGTACAACCTCTCGCCAGACAAAGCACGAGCGGCAGCACGATTGGCCCTGGGGAAGGATGGCTGGATTCTCCTGGCCTCGGAATCCAATCGTGAAGTCGGCAGCTTTTTTCACCGCAACCGTGACGCGGAGTATCGGGTCGAAATTCTGTTTCAGGGAAACGTTGCCAGAATCTCGTATCTGCGTGATTTTGATCACCGCAAGGACAAATTGCTGAAACGGATCGAAAAGAGTTTCGACCGTGAACTGAAGTCAATGAGCGGTGCGCACTAACGGCAGCCAACCGCCGGACCCTAACCCGCTAAAAATCACCCCACAGCGCCAGCACACTGGCCAGCAGTGCCGGCGCGGCGGTTTCGGTGCGCAGCACCCGTGGCCCGAGGCACAGCGGCAGAAATCCGACTGCGCGCGCCTTTTCCACCTCCACTTCCGTGAAACCACCTTCCGGACCGATCAGCAGTTCAATTGGTTGCTCCGGACGCGACAGATCGCGCAATTTTGATTCCGCACCCGGTGTCAGCACCCAACGCAGGGCCTGCGGTCGCGGTGCGGACAGAAATGCCGTCAGCGGGACCAGCTGGCGGATTTCAGGCACGCGATTGCGTCCGCACTGTTCGCAGGCACTGATGACCACCTGCTGCCAGTGTGCCAGGCGCTTGTCGGCGCGCGCACCCTGCAGGCGAACCACGCTACGCTCGCTCATGACCGGTATGACCTGGCGCACACCGAGCTCGACCGCTTTTTGCAGTGTGGTGTCCATGCGCTCGCCGGAGGAAATGGATTGAATCAGGGTGACTTCGAGCGGCGACTCGCGCTCCACGGCATTGTGACTGCCGACATCCACCAGTACGCGGTGCTTGTCGATTTGCGCAAGCACCGCGGCGTACTCGCCTCCCTCGCCATTGAACAGCGTTACGGCATCGCCAACCCGCAGTCGCAACACCCGCGCGGCATGGTGTGCAGCGCTTTCCGGAAGCGCCAGGGGCGCTCCGGTGGTTAACGAAGCGGAAACGAAGAAACGCGGCACCGGCATGGGTAGAAAGCGTACGTGGAAAACCGCCGGGCGGAAAGGATAGGACTCAGCGCGCGCCGGGGCTGGCCGCCGGTACGGGATCCGGGTCACGGGCTCCCGGGGCATCGGTAACGTGGTAGTACACCGCGGGTGTCTTTTCGACGACATGCGACACGGCGGCATCAACCATCTCGCTGATTGCCTTTTCGACCGGAGTATTGGCGAAACCGCGCAGAATCATGGGAATGCGTACCGAACCGCCATGCCGAGTCTGGGCAAAGCCGCTCAACCCGGCGCCAAATTTATGGGCCGATCCTTCCACGGCCACCGTGGAAACAATCCGGCCGGTGCGGGTATCGATCACACGCAGATCCATGCTGATGAAGGCCTTGCGGATTTCGACATCGAGTATCAGCACATCACGCCCACGATTGATCGGGATCGGGATCGGAAATCCGCCACCGCCCGCGGCGGCGGCATCGAACCCGGTGATCGCCCCCACCACCAGCAGCTCGGCTCCTTCAATGTGGCCGACCGGGATGCGGCTGGCTTCCCCGACCCGCGCGCTGGCCGAGAACTCCTGCTCCAGCAGTACCTCGTTGATGGATTCGCGTTCCAGCACGATGTAGCGGTTGCTCTGGAACAGTGCGGTCGTGATCATGTCGCGGATACCACTCATGAAACTCTTGGCATCGGGAGTCAGGGTGCTCCCGCTTTTGCGTGCCACCAACCCGAGCTGGGTGGTCAGCGATTCCTTGCCGGTGCCGGACTTGTCGATGATCCGCCCAACCGTGATCCGTGCCTTCGGACCATCGTATTTCTCGGCCTGGGCCTCGCCGATGGTGGCGCCACCCCCCTTCGTGACTTCCGCTGTCGGCGCGCAGCCGGCCATCACCACGGCCGTAGCCGCCAGCAGCCATCGCAGGCAACACTTCATACCGGTGTCCTGCTGTGCAGCAAAATCAGAGCTTGGTGTTGGCGATGTGCTGAACGGCGGTTTCAATACAGTTGCGGATCGCCGACTCCATCGGGGTTTTCTTCCAGCCACCGAGACCCACTGGCAGGGTGCCGGTGGCAAATACCAATCCGGCACCGACGGTTCCGGAACGACCTTCGACGGTCGTGGCATTCACCACGCGTCCGGTCTTGGCATCAATGATCCGCAGGTTAACGGTCACGCAGGCCTGCTGGGCAGCCACAATAAACAATGCCGATCCACCTTTGCATTTCGGTTCAAACTCGGTGATCGAACCGCGGATAATGAGCTGGGCACCCTCCAGCTCGCCGATCGGTGCCGCCGTTTCGCGCTTGACCCGTCCGCTGGCACCGAAATCCTGCTCTTCAATCACCTCTTTGATGTGCTCGCGCTCGAGCACGATGAAGCGATTGGAGTTGATCAGGGCATCGGCCAGCATGTCGGACATGCCACGACCCACGTCGCCCGCACCGCGCGCCGCCTTGAATTCAAAGGCGGAGACGGCGATGCGCTTTTTCGGCCCGCTCGCCGGTTCTTGCTGAACCTGCTGGATGGTCGGCCCGCCAGTGGAACTCACCACCTTGGCGCTGGTGCAGCCGATCAGCGAACTGGCCACCAAGATGAGCAGAAGGATTGAACGGCGGGAAAACGCAGCAAACATGGAAACCTCCTGAAACGGAAACTGATGAATGTCGAACACCTTGCCGGACACAGGCGTGGCCGGCGTCACTACAGGCTGGGCGTGGTGTCGCGACCGCCGCCACGGTGCGTGCTTTCGTAATGCGTCTGGCAACGAATGCAGCGCTTGGCCGTGGGGTAGGCCTCCAGGCGCTTGATGCCGATGTCGTCGCTGCAATCAACACATTCTCCATAGGTGCCGTCCGTAAGGCGCGCAAGCGCGGCGACCACGTCCGCCTGCTCGGCGACCTCCTTTTCCATTTGCAGAATCTGTCCATCGGAAATAATGTCTGCCACCGACTGTTCGGCCAAGTCCAGCACCCGTCCGGCGACCTCGGCATAGGTCTTGTCCGCATTGTTCACCAACGAGGCATGAATGGCCTCGCGGAGCTCAAGATCGCGGGCGCGCAGGCGGTTGCGGAATTGGCTGATCTCCTGGGTAGTGAGGCGGGTCATGAACACTCCTGAATTGACCGGAATCAAGTAAAACAAATTAGCGTTGCTTCATCATAATCCAACCTTAAGCTCCAGAACAGAGAACCACTTGTGCCCCCGATGCAAACAAATACCGTGAAGGTGTGGGATCCACTGGTGCGGATCTTCCATTGGTCGCTGGTGGCAGGGTTTTCAACCGCCTATCTCAGCGGCGAGGTCGAGGGACTGACACTCCACGTCTGGTCCGGCTATCTGGTCGGTGGTCTTGTGCTGTTCCGATGGTTGTGGGGTCTTCTCGGAACCGAGCATGCCCGATTCCGTGATTTTATCTTCTCTCCCGCCGTGGTCGTGGCGTACACGCGCGACCTGTTACACCATCAGGCCCGGCGCTACCTCGGGCACAATCCGCTGGGAGGTACCATGGTTGTGGCCCTGCTTGTGCTGCTCAGCTTGGTCACAGTGACCGGACTGGTCGTGTACGCGGCCAAAGAAGCGTCCGGCCCGTTGGCCGGGCTGATGAGCGGTACACCCGAATGGCTGGGTGACATGACGGAAGAAATTCATGAATTCTTCTCAAACCTCACCCTGCTGCTGGTGGGGCTGCACATCGCAGGGGTGGTGGTGAGCAGTGTGCTGCACCGTGAGAATCTGGTGCGCGCCATGATCACTGGCCGCAAACGGGCCTGAGCACCGGCCACCGTCAGGATCGGCGTGGACGGATGGCGACACGGTAAACCTTGCCAGTGGCATTAAACGTGATGTGCACCGGCAAAAACTGCTCGATCAACCAGGCAGTGGTGCGCGAATGCGACGTGACTTCGCGCACCGTGAAGGACGAGGCTCCCCGGGCGAGCGCCAGATACACAAGCAACTGGTCACTGGCGTGCACATCCAGCGTGACCCCGGCGTCGAGTTCCATCGTCAGACTGCGTGCGGCGCATGTCGCGATGGCCTCGGCCGGCACCCCGCGTTGCGCCACTTCAGCGCCACCCAGCAACGTTTGGGCCGTGCGTGCCCACAACACCACCGCTCCCCCCGACCCAACCGCGCGATCCGGTCCCAGCAGATCAACATTCAGCGAGACTGGCCCGAAACGCGCCAGTCGCTGTCGGGCCGTGTTCTCCATCCGCTCCAGAATGTGTGTGGGCAGGTTGGCAATGTGCAGTGCCCCGCCCAGTTCTTCGAGCATCCCAGGCGCGTCCAAGGTGATACCGGTGAGCCGTGCCGGTTCGACGGTAAGCACTGCCTCGCCACCACCGCGCGGGTAGTAACCACGCTGCACGACTTCGAGTGTCGCGCGCACACCAAGGCGCGCGAGCAGCGGCAATAACACATGCTGCAGATAGTCGAGCGGTGGCGCGGCGCGCACATCGGTACCGCCACGTACCCGCAGTTGTACCGCAGCGGGTGCCGCCAGCGCCACCGGCAGCAGGGCCTGCAGCACCAGCGTGATCGAGCCGGCGGTGCCGACATCGAATCGAAATTCGCCGCTGCGAAGTCGATCGGGGCGCAGAACGAATTCCGTGGCACGCAACGCCAATCCATCCGTCTCGGCGCCGCACAGCTCGGTAACCGCCCGCACCGCCGCCAGGTGTTGCGGGGCAAGCCCGGATGGATCGCGGCGCGCGCGCACATTTGCCAGTCGTACCGGCGTGCCGGTAATCGCGGCCAGCGCACAAGCCATGCGCACAAGCTGGCCGCCGCCCTCGCCATGTGCGCCATCGATCATCATCATGTCCGTGCTCCGGCGAGCAGATTGTGCAGCTGGCGGGCATTGTCCACAGCATGCGCGGCCTCATCGTTATCAAAATACACATAGACGCGCCGCAACTTCCGCCATCCCCGGATTTCATTCGCCCAGGCAGCAAGTGCGGCGACTGAATACGCACCGGCATAGGCGTCGGTCAACGGTCCATGCAATCGCAGGTAGGCAAAGTCGGCCGTGAGGACATGCGGGGACTCGAACCCGGCCAGGTCATAGATGCAGAACGCCGCATTATGGCGACGTAACAGCGCATACACTTGCGGGTTATGCCAGGACGGATCGCGGAACTCGAACACATACTCGCGATGGGACGGCAGGTTTCGCAGAAACGCCGCCAGGCGCTCCGGGTTGCTGTGCCAACGCGGTGGCAACTGGAACAGCAACGGCCCGGCTTTGGGACCGAGCGCCTGCGCCATGGCCAGCAGTGCACGTAACGGCCGTTGCGGATCGCGCAGTTTTTTCATGTGCGTGATCGTACGGTTGGCCTTGATCGCAAATGTGAACGGCGCTGGCACTGTCTCTCGCCAGTGACGCACGGTAGCCAGCGACGGCTGGCGATAGAAGCTGGCGTTGATTTCGACACTTGAGAAGTGGCGAGCGTAGAAACCGAGCCATTCGGACGATGGAAGTCCGGCCGGATAGAACCGCTCCCGCCAGTGCGGATAGTGCCAGCCGGAAGTCCCGATACGGTACGTGGTCATCACACCGTCCTTTCCGGCTGCGAGGCCTGCCCGCTACAGCAGAACCACCTGCACCGTATCCCCAACCGCGAAACCCGAGCTGTCTTCCGAAACACGAATAAACCCGTTGGTGTGGCGTAGCGGGCCGAGCATGTGCGAACCCTGGCCCTTCAGGCACTCCACCTGCAACACGCCATTCGCCGACACTGCCCGTGCACGGAGAAATTCCATGCGTCCGGGGTTGCGCCGGAAACTGTTGGTGGCGGTCGCCGGCAATTCCAGCCATGGCTGCACGCCGTGATGCCAGGCAAAAAGCGCCGGTTCCACAAACAGTTTGAAGGTCACCAGACTCGACACCGGATTACCGGGCAGCGCAAAGAAGTGCGTCCGCGCACCGATCCGCCCAAACGCCACCGGCTTGCCGGGCTTGATCCTGGCCTTCCAGAAACTGACCTCGCCGATTTCAGCAAATACCTGTTTGACCAGGTCGTGATCGCCGACCGAGGCACCACCGCTGGTGATGATGAAATCGTAGTCAGCGGACTGCCGCAGAAACGCCCGCAGCTGTGCCGGGTCATCGCGAACGGTGCCGCCGTCGACGACCTCGACACCGAGCGCTTCAAGTTGCAGCAATGTCGCCAGCCGGTTGGATTCATAAATTTGCCCGGGCTGGAGCGACTGACCGGGCGCCACCAGCTCATCGCCAGTGGCCACCACCAGCGCGCGCGGTCGCCGGAATACCGGCACCGCGGCTACCCCGGCCGCGGCCAGCAGCGCCAGATCGTAGGCCAACAATTGCTGCCCCACGCTATATAAGGTATCGCCAGCACGGAAATCTTCACCGCGCCGACGTACCTGGTTGCCGCGCGGCGTCTCCGCCGGGAAAAGCGCGGAATCGCCCAGCCGCTCAACATCTTCCTGCATTACCACAGTGTCGGCCCCTGCCGGCAACGGTGCGCCAGTGAAGATGCGCATGGCGGTCCCGGGCACCAAGGTCTGCGGGCGGCTGCCACAGCTTGACTCACCCGCGACCGGCAGCTTGAAACCATGGGTGGCGAAATCGGCATGCGCCATGGTGTAACCATCCATGGCCGAATTGTCGAACGCCGGATTGTCGACCGTGGCGCGCAGGGGCGCTGCCACAAACCGCCCATTCGCCGCCGCCAACGACACGGTTTCCATACGATCACCCGGCTGGATACGGCTAAGAATGGCAGCTTGGGCCTCGGCGAGTGACAACATCACATATCTCCAGTCTGGCGGCCATTGTGGACGATGCTGAAGTCACGTGCAAAACCGGAGGCGGACTCCACCGGCTCCGTCCAGCAATACCAATCGTCGGCTATTTGCAAAACCGCCTTCCTGAAATCGTAGAATCCGCCAGTTCCGGGTATTTGCCTGGATACACCCGGATGCTTGCCGATGAAGACCTCCGGTGAGCGCAAGTGTTTTACCCCCCCATCAATAACAACAACACGGAGATTGCACATGTATCGTAACAACTCATTCCGAGTGGTTCTCGCGGCGGTCGCTGCCGCTGGTCTTGTCTCAATGGAAACCATGGCTGGCGAAACGCTGAATTCCAAGCAGATCAAGGAAATGTTCGCCGACAAGACCATTGATGCCGTCAATCATGTCCAAGGCGGCAAGTCGCAACTCACCTACTTCTCGGCGGACGGCAAGATTGCCCAGAAGGCCCCGAGCGGTGAGAAACGGGAAGGCAGCTGGCGCGTGAGCGACAAGAACCAGCAGTGCATTACCTGGTCGGGCCAGAAGGAAGTCTGTAGCTCGCTGCAGGCTCGCGGCGACGGGACTTATGACCGAATTGTCGGCGACAAGGCCGTGGTGACCATCCAGAAGATGCGCGACGGCAACCTGCTCGACAAGTAATTGCATTCTGCAGTACGCGCAGGCGCCGGGTCCGGCGCCTGCGATGCCTTCTGATCACGCTCCTCGGGCGTATAACCACCAACCGTCAAACAGGGTTATCATGCACGCACATGAGACCCTTCCAGGTTGAAAATCAGGTATTCGGCGAGCTGCGCCAGGCTTATTTATTCGCAGATGCCGACGATGAGCAGCTCACCCGACTGTGCGTCGGTATGCAGATACTCGAACTGCCACAGGGCACGGCATTGTTTCACCACGGCCAACCGGCCAACCGGTTCTTTTTCGTACGCGCCGGCCAGGTCAAGTTGTTCCGGGTATCACCGGACGGCCACGAGAAGATCATCGAGATAATCCGCGCCGGCCAGACCTTCGCCGAGGCAGTCATGTTCATGGGCGAGCAGGCACGGTATCCGGTGAATTGCGAGGCGATCGAGGACACCCGGCTGCTGGCCTTTGATCAAAAGAAATTCCTGCAGGTGCTTGAGCAATCACACGAGATCAGCTTTGGCATGCTGGCCGCCATGAGCCGGCGCCTGCATATGCTGGTGAACCAGATCGATAGCCTCACGCTGCAGAACGCCACCTACCGACTGGTCATGTACCTGCTCGAGGAGGCCCCACGTGAAGCTCGTCCGGGCGCCGATCTGGAACTGACCACACCAAAGAGTGCACTGGCCTCGCGGCTCGCCATTCAACCCGAGACCTTTTCGCGCCTGCTGGCCAAGTTGCGCGATCAGGGTTTGATTGAAGTGCACGGTCCCCATATTATCCTGCGTAATCTGCAGGGCCTTCGCGAACTGGTGTACGTACCGGCCGCCGAGCCACCGCGCCTCGGATAGTGCATTTCAGACTGCCCGCCATCATGAGCAAACCTTCCCGAACCTTCGTGCCCCTGAATGTCGCGGTGCTGACGCTGTCGGACACGCGCACTCCGGATAATGACACCTCTGGTGACCTGATTGCCGAGAAACTCACGACCGCCGGTCACCATGTCTCTTCACGCGCGATCGTGCGCGAGGACCTCGACAAACTGCGCGCCCGGTTCGAGGCCTGGATCAACGACCCGAATATCGATGTGATTATCTCCACCGGCGGGACTGGCATGACCCAGCGTGACCTCACGCCCGAGGCCACCGCCCCGTTCATCAATAAATCGATCCCCGGCTTCGGCGAACTGTTTCGATGGCTGTCGTATGCCGAGATCGGCACTTCCACGATCCAGTCGCGCGCCGATGCCGGCATCACTGCCAATGGCACGGTAATCTTCATGATGCCGGGCTCGACCAACGCATGCCGGCTGGGGATGGACAAGATCATCCTCTCGCAGCTCGATGCCAGCTACCGGCCGTGCAACCTGGTGGAGCTGCTGCCGCGCATTCGTCATGAGGCGGCACCCGAATAAGATGAGCAAACTGACCCACATAAAGGAAACCGGCGAGGCACACATGGTGGATGTGGGCGGCAAGGCCGCGACCGCGCGCGAGGCGGTGGCCGAGGGCCGCATCCGCATGCAGCCGGAAACGCTGCGGCTGATCATCGCCGGCGGGCACCAGAAAGGAGATGTGCTGGCCGTGGCGCGAGTCGCCGGCATCATGGCGGCCAAGAAAACGGCCGAGCTGATTCCGCTCTGCCATCCGATCGCACTCACCCGCGTCGAAGTGGAGCTCACACCCGATGAAAAGCAGAGCGCCATCCATTGTCGCGTCATCGCCGCCACAGTCGGACCGACCGGCGTCGAAATGGAAGCGCTCACCGCCGTGCAAATCGCGCTGCTCACTGTCTACGACATGTGCAAGGCGGTGGACCGCGGCATGACCCTCACCGATATCGGCCTGGTATCGAAGCGGGGCGGAAAATCCGGTGAGTGGCGGCGCCCGTCACCAACCTGAACCCGCGAAGACCCCGCTTCCCAGTTTGGCCTGAACACCACCAGGAAGTGATGCCGATCCCCCCTTTCCTGCAGGGGAAAAGGGGGATCGGCGGGCCAATCCCCGCTCTCGGGTGTGCGGTTCAGTGAAGCACTGCACGCCGGCAGCGATGCGGTTAAAATAGCCGCCCTAACGCCGATCCGTACGAGACCCGATATGTCCTCACTATCACTCGGCCTGCTAGGCCTGGGTTATGCCGATTTGCAGTCCGTGGACGGTCTCGCCCGCCTCGACGCAGAATTTCTTGCGCGCTTCAAGGCCGTCGATCCGGCCCGCCACGAGCAGCTGCTCGCCTATCGCGCCGGCCAGGCCCTGACCCCGACCGATACCAGTGAGCTGCTGCTGGCCTGTGCCCCGCTGCTTGATGACCTTATCGGCTCGCTGTTCGGCATCGAGAAAGAACTCGCGACCATCCGCCATTCGACCCTGGCGCACAATCCGGTACTGGCGTTCAAGAAACAATTCGTCGCGCGGCGCGCGCGCCGCCGGCTAACGAAGAAAGAGGAATTCGAGACGTTTGCCGAACTGGACCAGTGGCTACTGGGCGCTCTCAAAACCGCCGGCCTCAACAGCGACGACCGCGAACTGGCAGTCGCCCGGTTCGGGGAGCAGCTGCTTACCGATGAAAAAGCCAATGCCGACCCGGTCGAGAAACTGACCCGCTGGTGCATCCGCGCCCTCACCGCCGATGACGGCAAGGCCGCTGTCCGGGGCTGGGTCAGCTTCAAGCTGCCGGAAGGCATAGACCCGGCCAACCTCGTTCCGATCCGGGTAGTGGCGGTGGATGGTGTCGAACGCTTTGAAAACGCCAGCGGCGTCTCGCGTCCGCGCGACGGTTTCCACCTCACCGACCTGCGCATGGATGCGCGCAGCGTGCAGAACGAAGTCAATTACTGCGTCTATTGTCACGATCACGACGGCGATTTCTGCTCCAAGGGTTTCCCGGAGAAAAAGGGCCAGCCGGAACTGGGCATCAAGAAAAATGCGCTTGGCGTACCGCTCGACGGCTGCCCGCTGGAAGAAAAGATCTCCGAGATGCACAGCCTGAAGCGCGACGGTCAAACGGTCGCGGCGCTGGCCATGATCATGGTCGACAACCCGATGTGCCCGGCCACCGGCCACCGCATCTGCAACGACTGCATGAAAGCCTGCATCTACCAAAAGCAGGACCCGGTCAACATCCCGCAGATCGAAACCCGCTGCCTGACCGACGTGCTGGCGCTGCCGTATGGTGTCGAGATCTACGATCTGCTCACGCGCTGGAATCCGCTGCGTGCCAAACAGTGGTTGCCAAAACCCTACAACGGCAAGAAAGTACTGATCACCGGCCTCGGTCCGGCCGGCTTCACCCTCGCCCATCATCTGCTGCAGGAAGGCTGCGCGGTAGTCGGCGTGGACGGGCTCAAGATCGAGTCGTTGCCGGAAGAACTGGTGAATAACCCGGTTCGCGATTACCGCAACCTGGAAGAGGACCTCGATACCCGCGTGATGTCCGGCTTCGGCGGCGTTGCCGAGTACGGTATCACCGTGCGCTGGGACAAAAACTTCCTCAAGCTCATCTATCTCACGCTCGCGCGGCGCGCACGCTTTCAGGCCTTCGGCTGTGTACGCTTCGGCGGTACCGTCACGCTCGACGTCGCCTGGGAACTGGGCTTCGACCATGTGGCGATTGCGGTTGGCGCCGGGTTACCGTCAGCCCTCCCCATCCCGGGATCGCTGGCGCGCGGCATGCGCCAGGCGGCCGATTTCCTTATGGCCCTGCAGCTCACCGGTGCCGCCAAGAACGCCAGTCTCGCCAATCTGCAGGTGCGGCTGCCGGCGGTCGTGATCGGTGGTGGCCTGACCGGCATCGACACCGCCACCGAAGTGCAGGCCTATTACATCAAGCAGGTCGAGAAGACCCTGACTCGCTATGAACAGCTGGTGGCCGCGCAGGGTGAAGCCCACGTGCGTCACGGTCTCGATGTCGAGTCGCTGGATGTCCTGAATGAATATCTCGCCCATGGCAAGCTGGTGCGCGCCGAGCGCAAGCTTGCCGAGAAGGAAAATCGCCAACCGAATTTTACTTCGCTGATCCAGCAGTGGGGTGGCGTCACAGTCGCCTACCGACGGAAACTCTCGGAGTCACCGGCCTACCAGCGCAACCACGAAGAAGTGATCAAGGCCATGGAAGAAGGCATTTACTATGCCGAGGCCCTGAGCCCGTCGTCGGCCGCACTCGATGAGTACAGTCATGTGGCCGCGCTGGTGTGCAAGCGCATGAAGGAAAACGCCGACGGTAAACTGGTGGAAAGCGATGAGCAGGTGCGCCTGCCGGCACGCGCGATTTTCGTCGCCACCGGCGCGCGCCCGAATATCGCCTACCACTTCGAGCATCGTGGCAGCTTCGAGGTCGAAAGCGGCCACTACAAGCCGCACGAGGTCGACGGCGCGGCCGTCGCCGTGAACAGGCACTGCAAGACCGTGGATTTCGGTCCGTTTACTTCGTACCAGAAGGAGGGCCGGCGCGTCAGTTACATCGGCGACACCCACCCCACCTTCGCCGGCAGCGTGGTCAAGGCCGTCGCCTCCGGTTACCGCACCTATCCGAAGATCATGGCGGCGCTCGGCGAGCGTGCCACGGAGGAAGGCGACGATATGGAATACGCCGCGTTCCGTGAGGACATGCAGGACATGTTCCAGCCGCGGCTGATCTCCGTGCAGCGCTGCGCCAGCAACGCCGTGGAACTCACCATCCACGCGCCGATGGCGGCCCGGCACTTTAAACCCGGACAGATCTACCGCCTGCAAAATTATGAACGCCTCTCGCCGGTGATCGACGGCACGCGCCTGCAGACCGAAACCATGGCCATCACCGGTTCGAAAGTCGACCCGGAACAGGGTACGGTGAGGCTTATCGTGCTCGAGCGCGGCGCGAGCTCGCGTCTTGCCGCGACCTTCAGGCCGGGTGAGCCTATCGCCCTCATGGGTCCGAGCGGCACCTCGGCACATATTCCTCATAACCAGACCCTGCTGTTGGTGGCCGACCGCATCGGCGCCACCGGTGTACGTGCACTCGCCCCGGCACTAAAGGCCGCCGGCAACAAGCTGCTGTTCTTTATCTCCTTCCGCAACCCGGGTGAAGCGTTCTGCCGCGAAGAATTTGAGCAGGCTTGTGATGAAATTGTATGGGTGAGTCACGAAGGCGAAATCGTACCGAACCGTTCGCAAGACCTGAGTTACACCGGCGATGTGCGTAATGCACTCAAGGCCTATGCCAAAGGCAAGCTTGGCGGCGCGTTCAAGCTCGAAAAGATGGATCGCCTGTACTTCATGGGTGGCGGTTGTCTGGTGCAGCGCCTGCGCGATGTACGTAATAATGAACTTAAGGAATATTTCGCCAAAAACCCGCCAGCCACCGGTTCGGTGTATAGCAGCATGCAGTGCATGCTGAAGGGTGTTTGCTCACAATGCCTGCAATGGCAGGTCGACCCGGCGACCGGCAAGCGCACCAAGGCGGTCTTCGCCTGTTCGTGGCAGGACCAGCCGCTTGACCTGCCGGACTATGATTCGTTACAGGAACGGCTCGCCCAGAACCGCCTGAGCGAGCACCTGACCAACCTATGGCTGCAACACCTGTTCGCGACCCACAAGATCGCGAAGGTGTAGCAAGAATCGCATCACCGTTTCATTTACCGTCATCCCTGCATCTCCCGACCATACGCCCATCGGCTCCATGCAGGGATGACGACCTGACTGGGGCTGGGAGATACAATCAGCATCATGAACTCCCCCGATATCCGAATCTGCTTCGTCGGCGATTCCTATGTACAGGGCACCGGCGATGACCAGTGCCTCGGCTGGACGGGACGGCTGTGTGCGAGCGCGCGGAGCACCGGCCACAACATCACCTATTACAATCTCGGTGTGCGGCGCGAGACCAGCGCCGACATTGCACGTCGCTGGCTGGCGGAGTGTGAACCGCGCCTGCTGCCGACCACCGAAAACTACCTGGTGTTCTCTTTCGGCGCCAACGATGTCAGCCTGATCGACGGCCATCGGCGCGTGCCGGAAGCTGAAACACTCGCTCACCTGCAGAGCATGCTGCGGGTGGCCATGACACGCTTTCGCACGCTGGTGGTTGGCGCGCCGCCAGCGCACGACGACGGCCACAATCGACGCCTGGCAGAGCTGTCGACACGGATGGAAGGCGTGGCCGCGGAATTGGGCGTCCCCTGGGTTGCTACGCTACCCCCGCTGATCACCGACGATGTCTGGCGTCATGAAGTGCAAGGCAACGACGGTGCGCATCCACGCGCCGCCGGGTACGCCCGCCTCACCCAGATCATTGCCTCCTCCCGCCATTGGTGGTTTGCTGAGCGCTAGTCGCCGGTCCGGTGAAATTCCGGTTTGTGGGTATAATTGCCTGACCTCACGGGCGTCAACCGATCAAGATGACTGGCGGACGATAATCATATGAACAACAAACGAACCTGGGTTCTGGCCATCCTCGCAGTCGTGATCGCCGTCATCACGGCGATGTTCGTGCTGCAGCAAATGGCGCGCACCCCGGATTCGGCCTTCCTTGTTGCCAGCGGCCGCATCGAAGGCCGGCTGACCACCTTGAGCTCCCGCTCCGCCGGCCGGGTGGCGGAGATCAAGGCCGACGAAGGCCGCACCGTCGAGCGCGGTGAGGTGCTGGTCCGGCTTGCCGACCCGGCGCTACGAGAACGCATCAATTCGCTCGTCGCGCGCGTGCGGCGCATCGAGGCCAGCTTTGCCCAGGCCGAGCGCGAGCTGACCCGAAACCAGAAACTCATGGCCGACGGATTCATCACTCAGCAGATGATGGAGCGCACGCGCCTGGAAGTTGAAGTGCAGAGCGCCGCGCTGCGCGAGGCCAAGGCCTCTCTGGCCGAGCAGCAGCGCTACCTCGACGAGATGACCGTGCGGGCACCGACCGCCGGAACGGTGCTGGTCCGTACGATCGAACACGGTGAATGGGTACAGCCGGGCACTCCGTTGTACACCCTGGTCGACCTCAATCAGCTGTACCTCAAGATTTATGTGCCCGAACCCGACATCGGCAAAATCGTGCACGATCAGCCGGCGCGCGTACATGTCGATGCCTACCCCAGCCGCTTCTTCCCGGCTCGCGTCAGCAAGATCGCCAGCGAAGCGGAATTCACGCCGAAAAATGTCGAAACCCGCGAGGAACGCGTGAAGTTGGTGTTCGCGGTAGAGCTCGCGCTCGACGAAAACCCGGATGGTGTGCTCAAACCCGGGATGCCGGCCGATGCCGTGGTGCGTCTCGAGGACGGACCGGAATGGATCACCCCGGTGCCCGGTAAGCGCAAGCTGTTCGGACAATCGAAGAAGCAATAGGCCTGCACGGCCGCGTGCACCCGACGTGATGACGGCACCCCGGCCCGCTCCGACTCCGACCCCGACGGATCGCACCGTGATCCGCGTGGCCGACCTGCACAAGCAATATTCCCGTGGCAAGGTACACGCGGTGCGCGGTGTGTCGTTCGACGTACACCGTGGGCGCGTGCTCGGGCTCATCGGACCGGACGGGGCCGGCAAGACCAGCATCATCCAGATCCTTGCCGGCGTGCTGTCGGCCAATGCCGGACACGCCAGCGTTGCCGGCATCGACGTGCTCCGTCAACCGGAACGGGTGAAGCCGCTGGTCGGCTACATGCCACAGGGGTTGGGCCTGAATCTCTACGACTCGCTCAGTGTCGCCGAGAATATCGAATTCTTTCGGGCCCTGCGGCTGGTGCCGGACACCGAGTATCGCGAGAACCGTGCGCGACTGCTGGCCATGACCCGGCTGGAACCGTTTCTCGACCGGCCGGCCGGAAAACTCTCTGGTGGCATGCGCCAGAAACTGGCACTGATCTGCACGCTCATTCACCTGCCTGACATTCTGCTGCTGGACGAACCCACGACCGGCGTTGATCCACTGTCGCGCCGTGATTTCTGGACCATTATTCATGATCTGGTCACGCGACGTGGCGTCACGGTGTTGCTCAGCACGGCCTACATGGATGAAGCGGAACGCTGTCATCATGTTTTGCTACTGCACCAGGGCGAAGTGATCGCCGAAGGTGCGCCGGATGCACTGGCCGCGGCATTACCCGGTCGACTGGTTGCAGTTGGCGGTGCCGCGCCGCAAAGGGTGGCGCGTGTCGCGGCCGGCTGGGCAGAAGCGGAAAGCATCGCCTTGTATGGAGCCGAAACACATGTACTGCTGCGCGATCAGGCGACCGATGTCGGTGCGCGCCTGAGCGCAGCGGGTTTGCCGGAGGCTCGCGTCCACGACATTCCGGCGAATCTGGAAGATGTGTTTGTGCACCGGTTGGTCGAGCGCCAGCCAACCGCACCGGCAGACAGCACGCATCTATCCACACCCGTCGTGAACCAAAACACCACTGTCGCGTCGCCGGTGCTCACGCAACAGCTCACGCGCCGCTTCGACAGTTTTGTCGCGGTGGACCAGGTCGACCTCAACGTGCAAGGCGGCGAGATCTTTGGCCTGCTCGGTCCGAACGGTGCCGGCAAGACGACGCTCCTCAAGATGTTGTGCGGATTGCTGGCACCGAGCGCCGGCCACGCCATCGTGACCGGCCTTGATTTATCACTAACGGCGAACCGCCAGGCATTACGTGGTCGCATCGGCTACATGTCGCAACGCTTCTCGCTGTATCGCGACCTGGCCGTGACCGCCAACCTCGAACTGTATGCCGGCCTGTACAGCTTGCCCGGTGCCAAACGGCACGCACGCATCAACACGCTGCTTTCCGAATTGCGGCTGGCCGACTATGCCGAGCGTCGCACCCAGGCGTTGCCGCTCGGGCTGCGTCAACGCCTGGCACTGGCGGCGGCATTGCTGCACGAACCGCATCTCTTGTTTCTCGATGAACCGACCTCGGGTGTTGACCCGGTAGCCCGCCGCCAGTTCTGGGACATCGTTCATGTTCTGGCACGCGAGCAAGGCATTACCGTACTGGTCTCGACCCATTACATGGACGAAGCGGAGCACTGCGATCGTCTGGCACTCATGCACCAGGGAAGGCTGGCCGCCGTGGGCAGTCCGGCCGAACTCAAACAACGTGCCACCGTGGACGGTGGCCCGGCCGTGGCGGTGACCGCGCGCGCCTTCGAGCATGCCTACCCACTGCTGAGCGAACGCTTCCCCGGGGCCATGCTCTACGGGCGGCGCATCCAATGGCAAAGTCACGATGCCGACACCGATGTCGCCACGGCCGAGACGCTGCTGCGTTCTGCCGGTATCGAGGGCACGGTCAGTGCCCAGCCGCTGACCATGGAAGAGGCCTTTATCTATTTCATCTCCCAGGCCGAGACCCGCCATGCTTGACCGCGTACCGGCCATCGCTGCCAAGGAAACACGCGAACTGCTGCGCGATCCGATTTATCTCGGCCTGGCATTCGTCATTCCGATGATCATGATCCTGCTGTTCGGTTTCGGACTGATCCTCGACGTCAAGCACCTGCCGGTGGTATTTGTCGATCATGACGGTTCGCCGTGGAGCCGCGACTATCGTGACCGCTACGTGCATTCCGAATACTTTGACCTGGTAGGGGTTCTCGACCGCCGCGACATGGCCGAGGAATGGCTACGCACCGGGCAGGCGCGTGTGATTATCGACTTGCCACCGGATTTCGGCCGCGATCTGGCACGCGGCCGCCCGACTGCCGTCGGCGTCACCGTGGACGGCTCGTTTCCGAGTCGCGCCGCCATCATCACCGGCTACGTCAGCGCCATCAACGGCCTGTACAACCAGCAATTGCTCAGCGAGCTTGCTGCCCGTCGCATGGCATCCGGCGCCAGCCTGCTGCCGGTACAGGTGAATCTTTCGGTTTGGTACAACCCGACCCTGGAAAGCAAAAATGCCGTGGTCCCGGGGCTGCTGGTCCTGATCCTGATGCTGTTCCCGGCATTGCTCGGCGCACTGCTGATCGTGCGCGAAAAGGAATCCGGCACAATCTTCAATTTGTACGCTTCGCCGACCGGTCGGCTGGAGATCATTTTTGGCAAGCTGCTGCCATACCTGGCAGTGGCGATGCTCGACTATTTCATGATCTTTGCCGTGAGCCGCTGGATCTTCGAGGTGCGCTTTACCGGCAGCTTCTTCGTGCTGACCGCTGGCGCCGTGCTGTACTCGGTGTGCACCATCGGAATCGGCCTCTTGATCTCGATCCTGACCCGCAGCCAGCTGGCCGCGATGTTCACCACCTTCCTGGTCACCATGACCACGGCCTTCAACTACTCCGGATTTGTCACACCGGTGGCATCGATGGACGCCGTCGGTCAGTTCATTGCGCAATTGATCCCGGCCACGCACTTCATGACCGTGGTGCGCGGCAGTTACCTCAAGGGTTTCGGTTTTGGCTACTACTGGCCGCAACTTGGCGCACTCGCGGTGTACACCCTCGTGGTGTACACCGCCGCCTGGCTGTTCCTGCGCAAGAGGATCGGCTGATGCGCGGCCGCATGCTTGCCATGCTGCTCAAGGAGTTCCGCCAGCTGGCTTCGGACTGGCCGATCGTATTGATCCTGTTGTGGGGATTTTTCGGCGCGGTCTATCTTTCCGGTCACGCCGGCGCGGTCGATCTCAACAATTACCCGGTGGTGGTGCTGGACCTCTCGCACAGCAACGAAAGTCGCGAGCTGGTGTCACGACTGCGCGCCCCCTATTTTAAGATCGTGCGCATGGTGCACAGCGATCGCGAGGTGGTGGATACCCTGGATGCCGCTCGCGCCAGTCTGGCGGTGATTATTCCGCCCAGTTTTGCGCATGATGTGCAGGAAAATCGCGGCCGCTTTCAGGTGATCTCCGACGGCACCCAGGCGCAAATGGCCACACTGGCCGCCGCCTATATCGCCCAGATTGCCGGTCAGTATGGGATCGAGCTGCTCGAACGGCGTCTGGGTCCCGGTCTCGAACAACTCGCCAGTCTTCCACAGGTCGATGCCCGCGTGCGGATCGAATACAACCCGAGCATCAATTCCGCCTGGTTCACAAGCCTGTTCGAATTGTTCAACATGATCACCATGACCTCGCTGCTGCTGACGGCCGCGGCACTGGTGCGCGAGAAGGAGCACGGCACCCTGGAACAGTTGCTGGTCAGTCCGCTGCGTCCGGCCGAACTGTTTGCCGCCAAGATCATCCCAACCGTTGTCGTGGTCCTCCTGCTGTCACCCTTGTCGCTGTATGCCGTGGTGCACGAAGTGCATGGCACGCCACTGCGCGGCAGTATTCTGCTGTTCTATGCCGTCACCTGCCTGTATGTGTTCTCGATCGCCAGCCTCGGACTCACGCTCGCGGTGATCGCCCGCAACCTGCCGCAGGCGATGATGCTGATGTTTCTGACCCTGTGGCCCATGTTGTTCCTGTCCGGCGCGATGTCGCCACCGGAGAGCATGCAGCCCTGGATGCAATATCTGAGTCTGGTGTCACCCATGCGCTACTACATTGACCTTGGCTTTCAGGTACTGTTCAAGGGCAACGGTTTATCCTACGTGTGGCATGACATTCTCGGCATCCTGGTGCTCGGCAGCGGTCTGTTCGCCTTCGCCGTGTGGCGATTCCGGCGGCTGCTGTAGGCTGACGCGACCAATGACACCGAGTGGCCGGCGAATGCGCATTGCACTCACTGTGATGTTTGCCTTGTATGCCGCCATGCAGCTCTATGTACTGGCCAAGGCTGACGCCGCCCTGGCCCTGACCTGGCCGGTGATCACGCTGCTGTTTGCCTGGACCGCACTCATGACCGTCGCACCGCTGCTGGTGTGGCGCTGGGAGCAGCATGGCTGGCATTGCACAGTCGTGATCGGATCATGGATCGGTTACAGCTGGATGGGGGCGATATTCCTGTTTTTCTGGATCGCACTGGCACTGGACATGCTGCTCGCAGTGACCGGATGGATCTCGCCGGACATCACGTGGCCGCCGATGTCGCGATTTCTGCTGGCCGCTGCGCTGACCGGGGTGGTGGTTGCCTATGGATTCGTGGCGGCGCGGCGCTTGCGAATCGAGCAGATTGTGCTGAAGTCTCCGAAAGTATCGGCCGGCTCGAAGCCGCTGCGGCTCGCGCTGATATCCGATGTCCATCTTGGTGCCATTGTCGGGGCACGCCGGCTACAGGCCATTCTGGCAGCATGTCGCGAACTCGATCCGGATGTGCTGGTGTCGGCTGGTGATCTGGTCGATGGCCAGGCCGACCGGCTGAATGGACTGGCTCCGTTGTTTGCTGGCTTCCAGCCGCGCTATGGAAAGTACGCCGTCACCGGAAATCACGAATACTTCGTTGGCCTGGAACGTGCCCTCGCCTTTCACGCACGCGCCGGATTTACAATGCTACGCGGCACGGCGGCAACGATTGCCGATACGATCAGTATCGCCGGGGTCGATGATCCGATCGGCACCCGCTTGGGATTAACGGCCCATACGGACGAGCACACCTTGCGCAAGGAATGCGGACACGGTCGATTTGCCATTCTGGTGAAACACCAACCGCGCGTGGATCAGTCGTTGAGCGACGGCTTCGATCTGCAATTGTCCGGGCATGTGCACCAGGGGCAGATCTTTCCGTTTGGTCTGCTGGTGCGCCTCAGTTATCCGGTCGCGACCGGACTGACCCGCCTCGCCGCTGGTGGCTGGCTGTATGTCAGTCGCGGCACCGGCACCTGGGGACCACCGCTGCGCGTGCTGGCCCCGCCGGAAATCACGCTGATCGAACTGCGGCCGACTGACTAGCAGCTACCAGAATGCCAGCAGCCGTCCGTTGTCGACCTTGGCCTCGAACTCGCGCAGCGGCCGATTGCCTTTCTCCACGCACTGGCCGGTGGTGACATCGAATTTCCACTGGTGCTTCGGGCAGGTCAGCTGTTTGCCTTCGAGTGCGAGATGCGGAATGTTGGTGACCTGGTGCGGACAGCGGCTGTCGTACACGCGGTAACTGGAGCCGCGGCGATAGATGAACAGACTGCGACCGTCGCAATCGGCATAAGTGATCTCGTCGTCGGCCGCGGCATTGGCGGCCAGCAGGTCATGCCACTTCGGCTGGGCGTCGAGATTCTCCGGACGGAACTCCGGCAGGTCCATGGCAAGGATCACATCTGCGGCCCACACGATCTTGGCCAGGCCCAGCGCCGGGAAAGCCATGAGCATGGCATCAATGATCTCGCGCGGCGTGCAGCCGTTGCGCAGCGCGCGCGTCAGATATTGGCGCAAACCGCGCTCGGTCTGCGAATGCACTTTGGTGATGACCGAAATCAGATCGCGAGTCTTGGGGTCAAGATGCTTGCCGGCCTCCTTCATGAACTTGAGATACGGCGCCATCGCATCCGGACGGGCCTTGACCAGGTACTCCAGGGCATCGCTCATTCATCACCTCATGCACAGGGTTGGTAACGTTGACCGGCCATCGCCGGCCGGTCCATCCGGACATTTTACTGGATACCGGCGGCCACCCGGCAGTCCCGGGGATGGATTTCACAGTATTAAGAATCCCCCTATACTGCCTGCGTGATCGACCTGACGATACGCCGAAACCGACCCATCTTCCCGCTGCCCGGCCTGCTCTGTAGCGGCCTGCTGCTCGCTGCCTGTGCCACCGACATTCCGCTGACTCCGACGGATCGACTCGCGCTCAGACATGAACCTGTCATCCACATCGTGCACTACGAAAGCCCGTTGCCAGTCATGAAGCCCATTGGCAAGGCCGTGCTGCCGGCACCGGAGACCGTGCGCAAGACAACCGGCGCCGATCCGGCCGCACTCGTGGCCACAGGCCTTGGGCGATTGCTCGAGAAAACGGAGAAACTCGACAATTTGCGCGTCGAGCCAATGCACATGGCACGGCCGGTAAACCGGCGTCCGAATGAAGTGCACAAGCACTACACTGACGGATTGGCTCTCGAGTTGTGGGTAACCCAGTGGGGCTTCGAGGGCATTCCCGGTGTCCCGGGTCAGTACAGCCTGCGACTGGACGGCAATGCCCGGCTATCGAATCCCCGGGACGGTCGGATACTCTGGACATCGGCGGCCTGTCGCGTGAATGGTGTCGGCAACCGGTCATTCCGCAGTACAGCGGGTGATCTGGCCAACGCCGCGAAGCTCCGGAAACTGCTGGTCGCCGCCCGTAACGAGTGTGCACGCCAGCTGGCACGTGACCTCGACAGCGACTCGCGGCGCCAAAGCAGCTAGCGCGCAGCCGGCGGACGACGCTGCCACGACGAATCGTCCTGAAATACCTCGTAGCGCGCCCACGCGGCGAATTCAGCACGGGTGCAGACGCCGCTTTTTCGCCGACCCTTACCCGCCACAACCTTGTAGATGACCTGATCCTTTTCCGGATCACCGCTCGGCGCCTCGTCCACCACTTCACGAATGGCCCAGTCCTCGCCGTAGCGACCATTGCTGTAACAGCGATGCAAGCGGATCTGCCAGTGTTCCAGGCGTTCACGCCTGGAGTGCTGTGCCGCCAGATCATAGATTCGAGACAAGTCGTCCTCGGTGATGTCAACGACCGAATCAATCTCGCGCAAGGCAAACTCGAGATCGCTGTGTGACAGGCCGCCCTCCGGCCGGTGTTTGTTTTCGGTCTCGACCTCGGGTTTCCTGCGATGCATCAGCGCTGCCGGATAACGCCGCCAGGCAAAGAAGGCATTCACACTAACTGCCGTAACGAGAATGATGGCCACGTTGAGCAGTACCGGAGCCAGCAGGAAGTTGAACCCGAGCGCGTGCACGGCCGGTCCACCGATGACGGCGGTCAATGCCGTGGCCCCACCAGGCGGGTGAATGCAGCGCAAATAGTGCATGGCACCGATGGCCAGCCCGACGGCCAGTGCCGCCGCCAGGATCGGATGCGTAATCCCGGCGGCACAGGCCACACCAATCACCGCCGACACGCTGTGGCCACCGATCACTGCCCAGGGCTGGGACAGTGCACCATGCGGTACGGCGAACAGCAGTACCGCAGAGGCGCCCATCGATCCAACGATCAGCAGCGAGGCCTCCAGATCGCCAAGCACTGCATGACTCGCCAGCAGGATGAAGAAGATTCCGAGAAAACCACCGAGTGCCGAGACCAGACGCTCGGTGTGCGTCACCGGATGCAATTCGATGCCAAACCACGACCGCAGTCCTGCCGGAAATCGCTGCCACATAAGAGATAACCTATTTACGCATGAACCAAATTATCAGCGAAAGCACCACGCTCACGATGATCGAGGTCGAAATCGGAATATAGAGCCGGAAACCATCACGTTCGATCACGATATCGCCCGGCAACCGCCCAAGCCCCCATCGTGCCAGCCACGGCCACAGCAGACCCAATACCACCAGCCCGACTCCGAGAAGGATTAACGATCGCGACATCGGCCAAGGCCCCTGAAAGATGCCGCCATTGTAGCGGCATCAGTCGATGCGAAAGAAGACCTCGATCTCCGTGCGCCGCCGCATTGCATCCTGAAACCCCAGGTCGATCAGCTCGCGGCAATAGGGTTTTTCGAACAGCAGGTAGCTCAGGAGATCGCCGCCGCTCCGGCGCCAGGCACCGAGACTGCGCAGCAACAGTCGCACGCTGCGCGGAAAATGCCGCCGATGACGCGTGGCGATCTCGCCGATGTTCTGGCTCGGGGCGATCAACAATGCCTCGACCGGCTTCAAGCTGGCTGCATGTTGGCTTTGCGCCCCAATGTCGGCCGGTATCAGGCGCACGGTCTCGTTGATGCGTCGCAACCGCTCGAGGTCGGCCTCCAGGGCATCAATAAAGATGCTAGAAAGCACGTGACCGCCGATTTGCGCCAGTGTCGGGTAGTCCGGCGGAGCCGACTCACGCGGTGGCTGGCTGTGTAGCTCCTGACGCACACCGATGACCAGCACCTTGTCGGCGCCGAGATGCAGTGCCGGACTGATGGGTGCGATCTGGCGCATTGAACCGTCGCCAAAATACTCGCGATTGATCTTCACGGCCTCGAACACCATCGGTATCGCTGACGAGGCCATGAGATGGTCGATCCTGATTTCCGTTGGCGCACCGATACGGGTCGCGCGCTTCCAGGGATGCAGTTCCGGCACACCCTGATAGAAAGCCACCGACTGCCCGGAGCTGTAACCGGAGACCGTGATGCTGAGCGCGTGCAGATGGCCGGCATCGATCGCCGCCTGAATGTGCTCGCACGGCAGGTAGCGCGCCAACAGGGCGCGCAGCGGTGCGCGATCGAACATGGACATCGGGTATTGATGTGCGCCGCCTGACAGGAACGACGCCCACCAGCGCGCCCAATTGGCGACCATGCCGCTGATATCGGTGCGGAATACGTGATCCACATGAAAGCTGCCCCACACCCGCTCGAGACGGCGCACGGCGTTCTGAAAATGGCTGGCATACACGGCCAGCGCCGCGGCATTAATGGCCCCGGCCGAGGCGCCACAGATAATCGGAAACGGATTGGGGCAGCCAGCCGGCAGAATCTCCGCCACGGCCTTGAGCACGCCCACCTGATAGGCGGCGCGGGCGCCGCCTCCGGACATGATGACCCCGATCTTCTCGCCGTCTTGTCTTGTCATTCCCTTATGATCCGGACCGACTGGTGTTGCCTTGGCCGTTCCCGGCCTGTACTTCAGTATACCTGTGAATTTCTGACCCACATTTTAGAGGCCTCCCGTATACTGGGCGCGGTCAGCGGGCGGAGACAGCTATGGCGGAACTCGGGCACGTCGTGCTCTATGTGCGCAGTCTGGATCGGTCGATCGGCTTTTACCGGGATCTGGTCGGACTGGAATTGAAGGGCCGTATTTTTCACGGACGCGCGGCAATGCTCACCGGCGGGCGGACGCATCATGAATTGCTGCTCATCGAGGTCGGTCAGGCGCCAGGCCCCTTGACCGGTCGCCGCCTCGGCCTGTATCACATGGGCTGGAAGGTCGGCGATTCGCTTGCCGTGCTGCGCCAGACTCGGGATCGCCTGCAGGCGGCCGGTGTCGACATCGAAGGCCAGTCGGACCATACCGTGAGCCAAAGCCTGTATCTGCGCGACCCGGATGGTAATGAAGTCGAGCTGTTCGTCGACAATCCTGCCGTGGACTGGCAACAGGATCTGTCGTGGATGGAGGCACCGGTCAAACCTCTTGACCTGTAGCGCCTATACCCGACTCGACCCCAAGGTCTTGGGCGCGCAATTTTGCGACCTTTGCTAGACTGGGGCCGTTCTGCAGCGGAGACAGGCTATGGCCATTACCGAATCCTCGATCAAAGATGCATTGCGTGAGGTGATCGATCCCGAACTGCACCACAACGTGGTGGATCTGGGATTTATTCAGGAAATCGAGATCGTCGGCGACTATGTGCATCTCGATATTCAGCTCACGACACCGTACTGCCCGTTCGCCGACCAGATCGTGGGACGCATGCGCGAAGCGGTCGAGAAGGTGCCGGGCGTGAACAAGGTCGAGATCGAACGCGCCTGCATGAAGGAAGACTGAAACCAGACCCGCAGCCACACTGGCCCCGCGTCACGGCCGGCCGGCTGATCCCAGACTCTCCGAGGACTTTCGTGGCACGTTCGTTTAACCACCAGGTACTGGCGCTGGCCGGGATATTCCAGGCCGCGCGTCTGGTGCAATTGCTGGCCCGCGAAGGCCGCCTGGAGTCTGCGGCATTCCAGGCTTCGATCCAGAGCATCCTCGAACTCGACGCCGACAGCGTTGATGCGGTGTACGGCGGAATCGACGGCATACGTCTGGGACTCGATCTCCTGGCCCACAAGCTCGGCGGCCATTCCGGACCCTCGGATGTGGAAATGGCCCGCTATGTGGTTTCACTGATGCACCTCGAGGGATTGTTGCGCCGCCGGCCGGATATGCTGGAGGCGATCCGCAACGGCATCGATACCGCACGCCAGCAAATGAAATTCTTCGAAACCAGCAGCGATGGCGAAAACGTCCATCCGATGCTGATTGAGAAACTCGCCGACCTTTACACCCAGACCATCAGCACGCTCGGGCCGCGCATCATGGTCAGCGGCGACCACGGCCACCTCGCCAATCCGGCGACCGCGGCCAAGGTACGGGCCGTGCTACTGGCCGGCATCCGGTCAGCGGTACTGTGGCGCCAGACCGGCGGCCAGCGCTGGCGGCTGTTGTTCTCACGCGGGCGAATAGCGCGCACCGCAGCCGAGTTATTGGCCGCCAAAGCGCCGTAACACGTCAGCCGCCGACCCGAACTCGCCGCGCGGCGATGTTATTCATTTTTCTGTATTCCGGATCAATCAGTTAGATCGTCTGCATTATCCCTTCCCGGCCGATTACGGGGCACGATTCTTGCTCTGTTTATTAGAAACAGGGACTTGGTCCTTCGGGGTGGGTGATGACCGGCA
Organism: Proteobacteria bacterium UBA6908; assembly: GCA_002451085.1. Taxonomy (GTDB): domain Bacteria; phylum Pseudomonadota; class Gammaproteobacteria; order Acidiferrobacterales; family UBA6901; genus UBA6901. Next base: position 48,633 of record DKBE01000091.1, read on the forward strand.
AGGTGCGGCAGGGGTTGTTGTATGGCGTGTGGGGTTTGTTGCTGGCATCCCCCCTGGTGCTGGCCGATGAGCCACGCACGATTTCCGGCGCCGGTGAACATTTCACCTGGGTGCTGCTCGATGAGATACGTCCGAAACTCGAACACGATCACAACATCAAGCTCGATCTGATCGGCCGCGAGTCCATGCTCGGTCATGGTTGCAATCAGGGCATCAAAAAGGCGCGCGAGAATCAGCCGGGCCACGAAACCTTCGGCTTTATCTGCTGCCCGCTGGACAAGGCCGAGATCGACAAGGAGCAGCTGGAAGTCCATCCGGTCGCGCGCGAGCCGCTGCTGATCCTCGTCAACAAATCCAACCCGGTCACCGATATCCCGGTCGAACAGATACGCGCCATATTCCGTGGCGAGATTCGCAACTGGAAAGAGGTCGGTGGCCCCGACCGTCCGATTGTGCTGGTCATGCGCCCGCACTGTCCGCACCGTCCAGGTCACTGGAAGACCATCGTTCCGACGCTTGAGGAACTGCGCAAGGATCGCATTGACGTCAAGGCCGAAGCTGAAGTCGTGCAGGGTGTTTCGGATTTTGCCGAAGGCATCGGNNCCAACCGCCGAGAACCTGAAAGCCGGTACCTATCCCTTCTTCCAGGAACAGTCGATCGTCACGCACGGTCCGATGTCCCCGGCGCTGTCGGGCGTGATACGTGAAATCCAGAGTGGGGCCGCGTTTCGTGCCGTAGCCAAGAAATACGAACTGCTGCCCCAGACGCCCGCCAAGTGATGCACATACCGCGCACCTATCGAACGCGCCTGATCACCTACATTGGCGTATTGACGACCTTTCTGGTCGGCATTCTGGTACTCACCTACGGCTCAAGCCGCGAACTGGTGCTCGACGAAGCACACAACCGCCTCGTCGGTCTGGCCCAGCAGCTTCAGGGACAGATCCATGCGGATGGTGCCGATCTGGTCGAACGCGCGCACATGGTGCGCGATAACGCGAATTTTCAGGAATATCTGTTCATTGCCATTTCACTGAACACCGACACCGCGGCACTGCGCGAGCAGTATGCGCGCCAGTTCGGTTGGCTGCAGATCGATCGCTCCGTGGTACTGTCGCCGACCGGGCGCGCCATCATTGGCCCGCAGCACCGTGACCTGGCGAAGGCCGTGGCCAAACGCGGACGGTCACTGACATCCAGGGACAGCCAGTTCTATCTCGACGGGTCCGGTGGCCTGGAAATGGTTGTGACCGCGCCGGTGAGCTACCGCACGCAACCACTGGGCGTCGTGGCCGTGACCAAACGGCTCGGTACCGAGTGGATGGCGAGCGTGCGGCGGGCCACTGGCGGGGAGCTGCTGCTCGTGAAGAATGGCAGCATCGTTGCCAGCACACTGAATCTGGATCCCGCTGAACGGACATTTGCGGCCGGTGCAGAAAGGCAGATGCTCGGGCGCAATGTCTATCTGGTGCAAGGCGTGAATCTGGGTGCCGATGCCGGTGACAGCAACCTGTACTTCGCACTCTCACAGGCCGAGCTCACCGGTCGGCTGATCAAGCAGCGCGATCTGATGCTGGTGATTGCAATATTCGGCGCCCTGGGCGTTCTGTTGGTTGGCTCCCTGATGCTGAGTAATTTCAGCACGCCAATTGCCCGCCTCACGGCGATGATCCAGGAAGTGGGTGAAGGACGCTTTCCGCAATTTTCACGCATTCCGGAGCGTGATGAGGTCGGCTACCTGTGGAACCACTTTGCCGAAATGGTAAAGAGCCTGCGCGAAAAGCAGGAAGAACTCCAGGTGGTGCATGAGCAACTGGAAAAACAGGCAACCACTGATGCGCTGACCGGACTCTACAACCGTCGCTATCTGTACGATATCTTTCCGCGGCTCTGGAACGAGGCCCAGCGGCAGCAGAACCGCCTCTCGGTCATCCTCGTGGACCTCGACCTGTTCAAAACGATCAACGACCGTCACGGCCACCTGATCGGCGACAAGGTGCTGGTGATGCTGGCCCGCGTGCTAAGTCAAACCTGTCGTGTCAGCGATTTTGCCTTCCGGATGGGAGGCGAGGAATTTCTGGTGCTCACGCAGGGCGATGTCGACGGGGCCGCCGTGCTGGCTGAAAAAATCCGCACGGTCCTTGAATTCAGTGTCCTGACCGGCGACGACTACACCATCCGCGTAACCGCAAGCTTTGGGGTGGCCCGGGCCGAAGAGCAGGACGGGACCAAAGCCCTGAATCAACTGCTGGCGCGCGCGGACAAGGCACTCTACTCCGCGAAGCAGGGTGGACGTAATCAGGTGGTTGTCTGGCCGATGCCCCGCCTGGTGGTGTCGAACCGGAGTTAGCCCGGGACGCCTCGATTATTCCCGTACCGGACGCTTGGCCAGTTTGCGCTGCAGGGTACGGCGGTGCATGTTAAGCCGGCGCGCTGTCGCGGAAATATTGCCGTCACACTCGGCCAGCACCCTTTGAATATGCTCCCACTCCAGGCGCGCCACGGATAACGGTTTGCTGTCGACCGGGACGGCGGCATCTCCACCGACGCGACCAAAGGCGGCCATGATCTCGTCGGCGTCGGCGGGCTTGGCGAGGTAGTGCACGGCACCGAGCTTGATGGCCTCGACCGCGGTGGCGACCGAGGCGTAGCCCGTCAACATCACAATCCGCGTGTTCTCATCCAGCTGCTTGAGTTTCCGGACCAGCTCCAAACCGGAGGGCCCGGGCATTTTGAGATCGATCACGGCATATTCCGGGCTGTCGTCGGCAACCGTGGCCAGGCCCGAGGCCACATCGTGCGCCACACGCACGGCGAACCCGCGTTTCACGAAGGCATCGGCCAGCACCTGGCGAAACGTCGGGTCGTCGTCCACCAGCAACAGCGAGGGGCGGTCAATATCGTCAGTCATTTCACTCATTCACCTTGAGCGCTGCCAGTGGCAGGGTGATACGACACAGCAGGCCGCCACCGTCGCGATTACGCAGCTGCACCTCGCCGTCGAATCTGCCGATGGTGGTAATGGCAAGAAATAGCCCAAGCCCGAGACCATCAGTCTTGGTGGTCAGAAATGGCGTGCCGGCCGTGCTGGCCAGTTCCGGTGCCAGGCCCGGGCCGCGATCGGAAATCTCGAGCACGAGCTCGTCCGCCGTCCAGCGGCCACTGATTTCGATATCGGCCGGCGAAACATCGGCGGCGTTGTTCAGGATATTGGTGATCGCCTGTGCCAGGGTCTGCTCCGCGACAATCGTCGGCGCTGGCCGGAGCCCCTCGAGTCGAACCTGCGCCTGCGCTCCCGGATGCATCGCCTGCCACCGCTGCACCTGCTCTTGCAGGAATTCATCGAGGGCGAGGCGCCGTCCGGCTTCGGCGCGCATCTGCCCCGCCGCCGAGGACAGTGAAGCCAGGATCTCCTTGCAACGCACGATCTGGGTACGCAGGATGCCGAGCTTGTCTTCCGGGACACCCTGCGACGGCTCGATATCCTTGATGAGTACGGCCAGGGTGGATAGCGGCGTACCCAGTTCATGCGCAGCGCCGGTGGCAAACGTGCCCAGCGCCACGACCCGTTCCTGGCGCAATGCCGTCTCGCGCAGCGCTGCCAGGGCACGTTCACGCTCGCGCAGGGTATTGTTCATGCGGGTCGCAAACGCAGCAATCAGCACGGCGCTGAGCACGAAACCGATCCACATGCCAAGCACGTGGAATCCGAGCGCAATGTCATGGGTATGTTCGACCGCGGCCAGTGGCCGGTACCAGCCGAGCAGCAACGAGTAACAGGTGAGGGTGACGCCGGCCATGCCCCAGACATAGCGAGCCGGCAACGCCGAGGCCGTGATCGCGAGCGGCAGCAGGTAGAGCATCACGAGCGGATTGGTTGGCCCCCCACTCAGATAGAAGAGGATCGTGAGTGCCGTGACGTCCAGCAACAGCTGAAAAAACAACTCGGGTTCGCGTACCGGCCAAGGCCACCGTAACCGCCAGAGCGTGACAGCGCTGATCGCAGCCATGACCATGAGCACCTGCAACATGCGGCCGACCGGCAAGGGAACATCGAGCCGGATCACGACAAAACCCAGCGTCAGCAACAGGCCCGCGAGCGTAATGGCGCGCAGCTGCAACAGCCGCCGGAGATTGATGGTGGACGATGAAACAACGGGAATTACCGGATTCGCGCTCATGGGTGCGCATTGTAGCGCTGAAGCCTCCGGCCCGGGCGGGTGCGGCAATCGGCCGCATTGTGATCCGTCCTTGGCACGCGCTAACGTCCTGGCGCTGCATCACCTTTCTGGGAGAGGCCCGTGAAGAATAACAAGCCGGCGGCGGTGTTCGCACTCGCCGCCATGATGACATTTTCGGTCAACCCTGCCGCACATGCCAGCTGCGGTGGCGCATTCTGCAGTGTCAACACCCAATGGGAGACCCAGGGAGCCTGGACTGGCGAAGGCCTGCGGCTTGGCCTGCGCTATGAATATGCCGATCAGGATCAGTTGCGCCGTGGCAGCGACAAAGCCGAACCGGAAGGCCTGCCGGGCACGATCGACGAAACCCGCACCCTGAATCGAAACCTGCTGGCCACGCTCGACTACAGCCTGGGTCCGGACTGGGCATTCTCCGCGCAGATGCCATGGATTGATCGTGTCCACTCACACGTGGATAACAATGGACCGACCGTAGAGTCCTGGAACATCGGGTCCCTTGGCGATCTGCGCCTCTCTGCACGCCGCCAGTTTGGCCTGAATGAAGCGAGCGCCGCAGGAATCCAGTTGGGCCTGAAACTGCCGACCGGCTCCATAAAGGAAACCAATCGTGATGGCACAATGGCCGAACGCAGCCTCCAGCCAGGCACCGGCACCACCGATGCGCTCCTCGGTGCGTATTACTACCGTAAGCTGGAAGGCGACGCGACCACCCTGTTCACTCAGCTCATGGTTCAGGCGCCATTCAGCGAGCGAGACGGCTACGCACCTGGACAGCAGGTCATGCTGGACGTCGGTCTGCGCTACGCCTTTACGCTCAAGACCAGTGCACTGATGCAACTAAACGTCCACTGGAAGAATCGCGACAAGGGTGCCGAAGCCGAGCCGGACGAGTCCGGGGGCACATTCGTGAACATCAGCCCCGGCATTAGCCATCTGTTCACACCTCGCCTGCAGCTCTATGGCTTCGTGCAGCTACCGCTCTATCGTTACGTAAACGGCACGCAACTCACGGCCGACTGGTCCGCGGTACTGGGCATGAGTTGGAAAATGTAGTAATACAAAGCGCACCGAAAACCGTGCAGCGACTGGACGCGCTGCTTGGCGACCCGCCATAACGGTTATCCAGCCAGTTTCTTTTTCAGAAGCTCGTTGACCTGGCCGGGGTTGGCCTTGCCGCCGGTCGCTTTCATCACCTGACCGACAAAGAAACCGAACAGGGTTTCCTTGCCGGCACGGTATTGTTCAAGTTGCTTGGGATTTTTCGCGATCACGTCATCAATCACCGACTCGATGGCGCCGCTGTCGGTGATCTGCTTGAGCCCCTTCTTCCCGATTACGGCGTCGGCATCGCCCTCGCCGGCCCACATGGCCTCGAGCACTTCCTTGGCGATCTTGCCGGAGATGGTGTTGTCGGCGATACGCTTGAGTAACCCGCCCATCATGGTGGCCGTGACCGGCGATTCGGAGATGTCCTTGTTGTCACGGTTGAGGAAACCCGACAGATCGACCGCCACCCAGTTGGCCACGGTTTTCGGGTCAATACCGGAATCGCGCACCACGGTTTCGTAGAAATCGGCCATGGCACGGGTCGCCGTCAGCACCCCGGCGTCGTAGGCCGAGAGCTTGTGTTGTGACATGAAGCGGTCGCGCTTGGCATCCGGCAGCTCCGGCAGGGACTGGCGCACGTCCTCGATGAAACTGTCCTCCAGCACCAGCGGCAGCAGATCCGGATCCGGGAAGTAACGGTAGTCGTGCGCCTCTTCCTTGCCGCGCATCGAACGGGTCTCGTTTTTGGCCGAATCATACAGGCGCGTCTCCTGCACCACCTTGCCGCCG
>DKBE01000026.1 GCA_002451085.1 Proteobacteria bacterium UBA6908
CAATGAAGTTCGGCATTCTGGTGAACGAAGGCCCGTACACGCATGAGGCCTCGGACACGGCATACCAGTTCGCGAAGGCGGCACTGGAGAAAGGACACAAGATTCACCGTGTCTTCTTCTATCATGACGGCGTCAACAACTCGACTCGGCTCACCGAGCCGCCGCAGGACGATCGCCACATCGTTCAGCGCTGGCAGAAGCTGGCCGCCGACCACAAGCTTGATCTCGTGGTGTGCGTGGCGGCGGCCCTGCGTCGCGGCATCAAGGAAGAGAACCTGGCGGAAGGATTCCGCATTTCCGGCCTCGGTCAGCTCATCGAAACAGGCATCCAGGCGGATCGCCTGGTGACCTTCGGCGACTAAGGGGAAGCGACATGACTGAATCGACCGGTGGAATTGATATGGACGAAGAGACAAGCGGTGTCGTCAAGAAATTCCTGTACGTGAACCGCAAGGCTCCGTACGGAACGATCTACGCCCTGGAATCACTGGAAGTGGTGTTGATCGCCGCGGCCTTTGATCAGGACGTCAGCCTCGCCTTCCTCGACGATGGCATCTACCAGATCGTCAAGGGACAGCACACCAAGAATATCGACGTGAAGAACTTCTCGCCCACCTATCGCGCCCTCGAAGGCTATGACATCGAGAAGCTGTATGTGGAGAAGGAGTCCATGGAAGCCCGCGGCCTCACCGAGGACGACTTCCTGGTTGACGTGAAAGTGATGACCAAATCCGAAATGGCCGATCTCATGGCCAGCCAGGATGTGGTGATGAGCTTCTAAGGGGGAACGATGCTACATACCGTGAACAAGTCGCCCACTGAGCGCAACACCCTCGATAGCTGTCTGGCGCATGTGAAGAAAGGCAGCGCCATTCTGCTGATCGAAGACGGCGTATACGCTGCCCTCAAGGGCACCGAATCGGCCAAGAAGCTCGAGGCGACACTGAAGACAGTGCCGGTGTACGCACTGCAGCCGGATCTCGAAGCACGCGGCATGTCCGGCCGTGTCCTCGACGGCGTGAAACTCGTGGATTACGGCGGGTTCGTGGATCTGGTGGCCGAACATCCCACCGTCCAGTCCTGGCTGTGAAAACGCGAATCCACAACCAACTTGTGAACAGGAGATAGAGCACATGGGTACCATTAATGTTTCCGGCAAGGATATCGAAGTCGATGAGGAAGGCTATCTCGTCAACCGTTCAGACTGGACTGAAGCAGTCGGCACGGAAATGGCCAAGATCGACAACTGCGATCTGACCCAGAACCACTGGGAAGTGATCAACTTCCTGCGCGAATACTACGACGAATACCAGATCGCCCCGGCCGTGCGCGTGCTGACCAAGGCGATTGGCAAGAAACTTGGTGCCGACAAAGGCAACAGCAAGTATCTGTATGAGCTGTTCCCGTATGGTCCGGCCAAGCAGGCGTGCAAATACGCCGGCCTGCCCAAGCCGACGGGCTGCGTCTAATTCGTTTAGTTAGGAAGTGATCCTGCGCCCACAGGGAGCGATGTCTGCTCCCTTGTGATGCGTAACGTCGTACAGACTCGGGGACTGCGATGTCGGTCGTGACCGTCATTTATGCCATTTTGTTTTATGCAGCCGCGCTGATCTTCGTGGTCGGCGTGGGTCGCAAGATCTTTATCTTCGCGACCACGCCGCAACCGCTGAAGATTCCGACGACCCCTGCCCCGACCACGCGTGTGGGCGTGTGGGCACGCATGATGCGTGAGGTCGTTGTCTTTGAAAGTCTGTTCAAATCGAACAAGTGGATCTGGCTCTTTGGTTGGCTGTTCCACATGTGCCTGTTCGCGGAACTCGCCTGGCATTTGCGGTACTTTACCGAACCGACTCCATTGTTTGTCACCTGGCTGCACTGGTTTACGAATTTCACCGGCTTCGGCATGGTCGCCGGACTGCTCGGCCTGTGGGCACGTCGTCTGCTGGTAGACCGGGTACGATACATATCGGGCCCCTCGGATCACCTGATGTTGGCCCTGCTCGTTGGCATCGGCGCGAGTGGTCTGGTCATGAAATTTATCATGCATACCGACATCGTCGCGGTGAAGGCTTTCTTTCTCGGTCTGCTGCGTTTCAGCATACAGCCATTGCCGGCCGACCCGGCGCTGATGGCGCATCTCGCCATGGTCGCACTGCTGATGATCGTGTTTCCGGTTTCGAAATTGCTGCATGCCCCGGGCGTGTTCTTCAGTCCGACCCGTAACCAGGTCGACAATCCGCGCGAGAAGCGCTGGACCCGCGGCTGGTCTGCAGAATACGACAACACCAAACTGGATAGCGCGGAGTAATCGCCATGGCTGATTTCCAAACCCCTGCGCTGCGCGAGTATCCGATCATCCCGCTCCTGCATGAAGGCACGATGGCCCACAGCCGGCCGTTCGTGGCCAAGCCCGAACACCAGGCCAGTGTCGGCTTTCCCGGCGAGTTGGTCGAAAACTGGGAACAGAAAGCCGTCGACAAGCTTGGCGAACTGGTCTCCAAATCACGCGCCCTGCAGGTGTTCCTGGATTCGTGCGTGAAATGCGGTGCCTGCACCGACAAGTGCCATTATTACCTCGGAACCGAAGATCCAAAAAACATGCCGGTCGCGCGCCAGGACCTGCTGCGCTCGGTCTACCGCCGCTACTTCACGTTTGCCGGGAAGTATTTCCCCAAGCTGGTCGGCGCGCGCGATATGACCAAGGACGTGCTCGACGAGTGGTATACCTATTTCCATCAATGCTCGCAGTGCCGACGCTGCTCGGTGTTCTGTCCGTACGGTATTGATACCGCCGAAATCTCCATGGCCGCGCGTGATGTCATGGATCATGTCGGTCTCGGCCAGAAATACTCGAACGAGATCATCGGCAAGCTGCACAAGATCGGCAACAACCTCGGCCTCCCGGAACCTGCCCTGCGCGATACCCTCGAAGGTCTCGAAGAGGACGTCAAGGACGAAACCGGCGTGGACGTGAAATTCCCGCTCGATGTCAAAGGCGCGGATATCCTGCTCATCACCCCGTCGGCGGACTTCTTTGCCGAACCGCACATCGATGGCCTGATCGGCTATGCCAAAGTTTTTCATGCGGCCGGTGCCAGCTGGACCATCTCTTCGTACGCCTCGGAAGCCGCGAACTTCTCCATGTTCATTGGCTCGCACGACAACCTGCGAAAAGTTGCGCTGCGTATTCGTAAAGCCGCGCTGGACCTGGGCGTTAAGCGAATCATCTTCGGTGAATGCGGACACGCGTGGCGTGTTGCCTACAGCTTTCTGAATACGCTGGCCGGCCCGTTTGAATTTCTCGATCCAAAGTACCCGGTGCCGCAACATATCTGCGAGTACACCTACGACCTGATCCAGCGTGGCAAGCTCAACTTCGACAAGTCGGCGAACGACAATCTGGTGGTGACCTTCCACGATTCCTGCAATGTGTCGCGCGCATCACGCATGGGCGACATGCCTGGCGGCCAGTTCAAGATTCCGCGTGAGGTCATCAAGGCGTGCGTCAACAATTTCCACGACATGGCGCCCGACACGATTAACGAGAGCACATACTGCTGCGGCGGTGGTGGCGGGTTGCTGACGGACGACCTGATGGAGCTGCGCGTCAAGGGCGCGATGCCACGCATGCAGGCACTCAAGGAAGTGGTGGATGAGCACGGCGTTAACCACGTGGCGGCGATCTGCGCCATCTGCAAGAGCCAATACACGAAGGTGCTGCCCTACTACAAATTCGAGATGGACATGATTGGCAGCGTCCATGGCCTGGTCAGCAAGGCAATCAGGCTCAATCCGGTTAACGACTAACATACGATTCATAGCTATTCGATTCATTCAGGAGAACCTTACGATGGCAACTCCCGCTGACAAGGCAAAAGAGACGTCCAAGGCCCACACGTGGCGCCGTTTCAAGGATGGCGAGCACAAGTGGCGCCGCTGGAACGATCAGATTTTCACCGCCGACGAAACTGACAAGTGCCCGACCTACGTGCACAAGACTCCGCCGTGCCAGGCCAGCTGCCCCTCGGGTGAAGACATCCGCGGATGGCTGAACATCGTGCGCGGCATCGAAAAAGCTCCGAAGGACGTGAAGTGGCAGGAATATGCCTTCCGTCGCTCAACCGACGCCAACCCGTTCCCGTCCATGATGGGCCGGGTCTGCCCTGCTCCGTGCCAAACCGGCTGCAACCGCAATGTCGTGGAGGATTACGTCGGCATCAACGCCGTCGAACAATTCATCGGCGACTACGCCCTGGCGAATAACCTCAAATTTCAGGCCGGACCGGAAACCGGAAAGAAAGTCGCCATCATCGGCGGCGGCCCGGCCGGACTGTCCGCCGCCTATCAGCTGCGTCGTAAAGGTCATGCCGTCACCCTGTTTGACGATCACGACGAACTCGGCGGCATGGCCAAATACGGCGTTCCGGGATATCGCCTGCCGCGCGAATCGCTGAACGGCGAGATGAATCGCATTGTCGACATGGGTGTCACGGTCAAGCTCAAGACCCGCGTCGGCGTGGACGTGAAACTCGACGAACTCGAAAAGAGCCATGATGCGGTGCTGTTCGCCATCGGCTGCAAGGCCGGTCGCATCCTGCCCATCGAGGGCGGCAATGCTCCGAACAGCGTCAGCGGTGTCGCATTCCTCGAAGCCTTCAATCAGGGTCGCCTCAAGACCGTGTCCGGCCGCGTGGTCGTGGTGGGTGGCGGCGACACGTCGATCGACGTGGCCTCGGTGGCCCGTCGTCTCGGCTACATCAAGGAAATGAAGGAAACCGAGCGTCCGGAATACATCGTGCTCGGTCAGACGGCACATGATGTAGCCGCGACCGCCAGGAAAGAAGGCGCCGAGGTGCTGCTGATCTCGCGCCAACCGCTCGACAAAATGAATGCCGCGAAGCACGAAATCGACGATGCCCAGCGTGAAGGCATCAAGATCATGGGCTCGCTGCAGCCGGTGAAGGTCATTCTCGACAGCAGTGGCCGGGCCAAGGCACTGCGCGTGATCGAGCTCGATTATTCGAGTGGCAAGCCGGTCGAGAAGCCGGGCAGTGAGAAGGATCTGGACCTCGACCTGCTGGTGTCGGCCATCGGTCAGGCCGGCAACTTCGAAGGTCTCGATGGCTTCGACAACGGCAAGGGCCTCATCAATGCCGACAAGTTCTACCAGGTACCGGGCAAGAAAGGCTACTTCGTGTGCGGCGACATTATTCGCCCTCACCTGCTCACCACCGTGATCGGCCAGGGCTCAATCGCGGCGGAAAGCATCGACCATTACCTCAAGAATGAGGACATGGCCAAGCGCCCGAAGGTCGACGTGCATCACTTCAACCTTCTCGACAAGCTCAAGGAAACCGGCCTGACGCCAAAGGACTTCAAACCTTCGGATTACAAGCCGACCACCGACGAAGGCCCGCGTCCGATCGACCAGGGCCTGCGTGGCACCACTGAACAGGGCAAGGCCGTCGGCGGCTACGCTGTGCACAACTACGAAGACCGCGCCGACGCCGAAGTGGTGCACTCCGAAGAACTGTTCCTCGGCCACTTTCCGTATGTCGAACGCATCAAGCGCACGGAAAAAGTGCCGGATGCCAACGAGGTGCTTGGCCACTTCGAAGAACGCATGATCGGGCTCGACGAGAAACAGACCGTCGAGGAAGCCAAACGCTGCATGAGCTGCGGCATGTGCTTTGAATGCGACAATTGCGTCATCTATTGCCCGCAGACGGCAGTCAAGCGCACGCCGAAGACCGAATCCACCATGGGTCGTTATGTGTACACCGATTATGATCTGTGCATCGGCTGCCACATCTGTGCCGACGTGTGCCCGACCGGGTACATCAAAATGGGCATGGGCGACCACTGATCGACGGAGACGGACATAATCGCATGCGCAACGTTCCTCTGCATCGCATCCTGACGAGTGTCGTCCTCGCGAGCGGACTGCTGTTGTCTGCCGCCGGGCAAGCGCACGACAAGGCACAAGCTGGGCGTGTGCCCATGCCTGTGCATACAATTGCTCAGGGTGAGAAGTGCGTGGAACCGACATCCGAAATGCGGCGCAACCATATGGAGAAGATTCTCCATCAGCGCGATCGTACGATGCATGACGGGATTCGTACCAAGCAATACAGTTTGAAGAATTGCGTGAATTGCCATGCCGACACGAAAACCAACAGCGTACTGGGCAAGGATGGATTCTGCGAATCCTGCCACCGCTATGCATCAGTGAGCATCGACTGTTTCAGCTGCCATACGTCGGAACGTGAAGCCCAGGCTGCTGCACCCGCCGCTACCTCCAGCACCACCCGTGCGTTGAATTCAGGCGCCAAGGGGATCACCAAGCCATGAGCATGAATCGTCGCGATTTCCTCGCCCTGGGTGGAGCAGCCATTGCCGGCACCGCCATCGCTCCGGGAATCCGCCTCATCGAGTTGGCCCAGGCACGTTCACCGGAAGAAGCGGCATCCGCGGCACATCGTTGGGGCCTGCTTATTGATACCTCGAAGTGCCAGGATGGATGCACCGCCTGCGTCGACGCCTGCCACGAAGAAAATGGCATACAGAGCCATGGTCGCCCTGCCACCGATGCGCAGTGGATTCGCAAGGTGACCCTCAAGGACAAGCAGACAGGCTACGTCGAGAGCCTGCCGCTCATGTGCCAACACTGCGAACACCCACCCTGTGTGGATGTGTGTCCGACCGGAGCTTCCTTCAAGCGCATCGACGGTATCGTGCTGGTCGACCGGCATATCTGCATCGGTTGCCGTTACTGCATGATGGCCTGCCCCTACAAGGCGCGCTCGTTTGTGCATGAAGACACCACCGGCCAGAAAACCTATAACCCTCGCGGCAAGGGCTGTGTCGAATCCTGTACGCTGTGTGTACACAAGATTGATCGTGGCGACGGCACTACCGCCTGCGCCGAGGCCTGCAAAAAGGAAGGTCACCAGGCTATCCTGTTCGGTGACCTTAAAGACCCAGGCAGTGAAATCAGCAAGCGTCTGGCCAGCCAGCCGTCACAACAGCTGCGTGCTGACCTGAAGCTCAACACCGGCGTTCGTTATCAGGGTCTCTGATTTATGGCACACGTCACGTACTTGAAGATGGAAGGCCGAAGCTTGGGTTTTTGGGCTCTGCTGGCATTGCTGGCCGGCATTGTGGCCGTCGGCCTCGCGGCCGCGCTCTATATGGAGCATAACGGTCACTGGGTTACTGGTATGAACAATCAGGTCATTTGGGGAACGCCACACGTGTTCGCCGTGTTCCTGATCGTCGCCGCTTCGGGCGCGCTGAATGTTGCCTCTATCGCCTCTGTCTTCAATCGCCAGCTGTACAAACCGCTGTCACGGCTGTCGGGTTTACTGGCTGTTTCATTGCTGGCCGGCGGTCTGATGGTGCTGGTCCTTGATCTCGGCCGGCCGGACCGGCTCATCGTGGCCATGACGTACTACAACTTCAAATCGATTTTTGCCTGGAACATCATCCTGTACACCGGGTTCTTCGCCATTGTTGCGATCTATCTGTGGATGATGTTCGAACGTCGCATGAATGTTTATACCAAACCGGCTGGCATGGCTGCTTTTCTCTGGCGCCTGACGCTCACCACCGGTACCGGCTCGATCTTTGGTTTCCTGGTCGCGCGCGATGCTTACAACAGCGCCCTGCTGGCGCCGATGTTTATCATTTTGTCATTCGCCTACGGCCTGGCTATCTTTCTGCTAGTCCTGATGGCAGCCACCCGCTGGTCCGGACGCGAACTGGGTGACGTCATGGTGAAGCGCCTGAAGAACCTGCTCGGTGTATTCGTGGCCAGCGCCTTGTATTTTGTGGTTGTGTATCACCTGACAAACCTGTACATCACCGGCAAGCACGATGTCGAACGTTTTCTCCTGCTCGACGGCGGCATCTACACCAAGGCATTCTGGCTGGGCCAGATCGTGATTGGCGGTATCTTGCCGCTGGTTATTCTGTTCTCGGGAATCAGCAAGTCGCGCGCCATGATCGTCCTGGCGTCGGTACTGGTCGTCCTCGGCGGTCTTGCCCAGATGTATGTCACGATCATTGGCGGCCAGGCGTTCCCGATGGCAATATTCCCGGACAAGATTGTCAGCAGCAGTTTTGCGGATGGCGTCGTCGGCAATTATAGCCCGAGCCTGCCGGAAATTCTGTTGGGAGTCGGCGGTCTGGGTGTGGCACTGGCGCTTACCGTTTTTGCCATGAAGGTGCTGCCATTCCTGCCGCAGAGTCTGGCCGATGCCGATGTCAATCCCCACCACAAGGCCGAGGCCGCCAAGGCCTGAACTGCTGTGATTCGTCGTGCGGTTAATGCCGCATGACGGTCTCTTCAAGGAGCTGACCGCATGAACCGGCTGCTCATCTCTGCCGCCCACAAATCCTCTGGTAAAACCACGTTAACCATCGGTTTGTGCGCGGCCCTGGCTCAGCGTGGCCACGTACTGCAGCCGTACAAGAAGGGACCCGACTACATTGATCCGTTGTGGTTGAGCCTGGCCAGTGGCCGTCCCTGCCATAATCTGGATTTCTTTCTCATGGGAAACTCAGAGATCGAAGATGTGTTCCGGCACCGCTCCGAGGGTGCTGACCTGGCATTGATCGAAGGGAACAAGGGTCTGTATGACGGGCTCGATCTCGATGGCAGCAACAGTAATGCCGCGCTCGCCAAGCTACTGGCTACTCCCGTGGTCCTGGTGATAGACGCGCGCGGCATGACGCGCGGCGTTGCGCCACTGATTCTCGGTTATCAGGCTTTTGACCGCGACATCCGCATTGCCGGGGTCATTCTTAACCAGCTTGGAGGATCGCGGCACGAACGCAAGCTGCGGGCGGTTATCGAACACTACACGAACGTCCCGGTCATTGGCGCGGTCCAGCATGACGATACTCTCAGGATCGATGAGCGCCACCTCGGTCTTGTCCCAAGCAATGAAGCGAGTGAAGCCAGTCGAAAGATCAACACCATCGCCGACGCAATTTCGGCTCAAGTGGATCTGAAGCAGTTGCTGGAGATCGCCGCTTCTGCGCCCTCGATGCCTGAGCAGTTGCCTGCATCGACACTACACATCACGACAACACCGTCCTCAACCAAGCCATCACCCGTCCGGATCGGTATCGCCCGGGATGCCGCCTTCGCCTTCTACTATCCAGCCGATCTCGAATCCCTCGAACGGCACGGCGCCATTCTTGTCCCGTTTGACACGCTGCGCGATGCGCACTTGCCTGCCGTTGATGCGCTTCTGATCGGAGGTGGATTTCCGGAGACTCACATGCGCGCTCTGGAAGCCAATACGAGTCTTCGCAGCGAGATACGGCTGGCCATAGAGAACGGCCTGCCGGTATACGCAGAATGTGGTGGCCTGATGTACCTGAGCCGCAGCCTTACCTGGCATGGTCAGACCTCGAAAATGGTTGGCGCCCTGCCGGCCGATACGGTCATGCACGCTCGCCCGCAGGGACGCGGTTATGTCAGAATGCGAGAGACGCCGTACGCGCCGTGGCCAAGCGTGACGGCGTCCAGGGAGAATGTTGAAATCCGGGCCCACGAGTTCCATTATTCGTCATTAGCAGATGTCGCTGACAACCTCGTGTACGCCTATGAGATGGTGCGCGGCACGGGCATTGACGGACGGCGAGACGGCATTGTCTACCGTAACGTGCTGGCCTGTTATACCCACATGCGCGACGTGGGCGACAACCACTGGACTGCTCGCTTTGTCAGTTTTATAAGACAAGTTCGCGAGACCAGACCCGACACAACGACACAACCATCCAAGACTGTGAGACACCAGGCATGATTACGATTACCAGCAAGGCTGCCACCCAGATCCGCAAGGCCTCCGAAACGGCCGATGCCGGCGATATGTACCTTCGGCTGGCGGCCCGGCGCGATGACGACGGGAGTTTTGAATACGGCATGGGGTTCGATGACATGGCCGCCAACGATCAGATCTATACCTCAGAAGGTATTGACGTGCTTATTGCAGATTCCTGCAAGGACCTGCTGAACGGTGCGACGCTTGATTTTGTCGAAATCAACCCGGGTCAACCAGAGTTCATTTTTATCAACCCGAACGATCCGCGTCACCAATCGCCGCAGGAGGCCAACTGACCCCGGCCGGGCTACTTCGCCCATTAACCGGGTTCCTGGCGGGAATCTGCTATGATTCGCCAATGATTATCGCCGTAGCCGTGCGCAGTCGCCTGATGAGCCTCAATACATGCGCTTGCAGCCCGTAACCTCACTTTCCTTCTGGCAACGATTGCGGAATATTTCCAACCCTGCCGCAGGCCATCCCCTATTCGCACGAATTGGTAATCGATTGTTCTGGCCAGTCGTGGCACTCGGCCTGTCGCTCGTCGCCCTGATCATAACGGCCGCGATCAGCCTTCAGGAAAACACATGGCTGTCTGGAGTCCTGCTGGTATCGTCGCTCATCGCGGCCGGTGCATTGGCACTTCTCCTGTACCGGTTAATAACACGCGCTCACCGACCGTTGGATGAAATTAGCTCCTGGGCGAGCCAACTGCGTCAAGGGAACCTGTCGACGCGTCTGCCTGCCAACTCCATCGACAGTGACTTGCCTGGTTTATCTTCTGACCTGAATGAGCTAGGCGATGAATTGCGCTCACTGAATCTCGAGATGTCTACGCGAGTTCGCCGTCATACCCGACATTTGGCACGAAAGACCCGCTCGCTCGAGATCCTCTACGACATTGCCTCGACCCTGAGCAAAACCCGCACGCTGGAAGAACTGCTGGAGAATTTTCTGGACACTTTTGTCCAGCTGTTTGATGCGCGCGCTGCCATGGTTCGGCTCGTGACGGATCATGGCACGCTTCAACTGGTGGCCAGTCGCGGTCTGGACCCCGAAGTGATCGAGCGCGAAAAATTCATGCCACTGAACCGGTGCCTGTGTGGCCAGACGGCCACCACGGGAAATGTCGAGATCCAGAAAGGCGCTGACGCCTGCAAGGCCGTGTTGGGAATCCCTCTGCTCCAGCAGGACTGCCATGAATTTGTCTCTGTACCCATTCAGTATCACGACCAGACGCTGGGCGTCTACAACCTCGTACTCGATAAGCCGATCTCTGACTTTGGGGATGACCTGAGCGATCTTCTGACCAGTATCGGTCGTCATCTGGGCATGGCCGTTGAAAAAGCGCGCCTGGACGACAATGCGCGCCGTCTGGCCATCATCGAGGAGCGCAATACCATTGGTAACGAATTGCACGATTCACTTGCGCAATCACTGGTAAGCATGCGTCTGCATGTCAAGATGCTGGGGGAAATGCTGTACAAGAAGGATATCCACAGTGCCCAAATGGAAGTACGGCGATTGCATCTCGCGCTCGAAGAGGCCCACACCAGCCTGCGCGAATTGCTGGCCAACTTTCGGTCACGCATGGATGAACGCGGACTGGTACCCGCCATCGAAGACATGGTTATGCGTTTCTCCGAAGAAACCGGCATTGCCACCTATTTTCAGAACGAATGCGGTGAAGTGGTCCTTGAGCCTGCACGTGAAATTCAGGTCTTCCGAATTATTCAGGAAGCCCTTGCTAACATTCGTAAGCATAGCGATGCCCATACTGCCAGGATAATGCTGCGCAGCGAAACACCGGATTTGCATCTCCTGCTGATTGAAGATGACGGACTGGGCATCAATCCATCCGCCCCGCCGCAGCGCGGCGAACACATCGGGCTTGCGATCATGCGTGAACGGGCCGAACGTCTGAACGGAAATCTGCAAATCGAAAGTGAACCCGGGGAAGGAACCCGCATCAGCCTGACTTTCTCGACAACGGCTGGCCGTCATCTGCCGGCAGTCCAGGAAGGTTAACATGCGAGTTCTGCTGGTCGATGATCACGCTCTGGTTCGCAAGGGTCTCGAACAGCTCCTGCAAAGCCGTGGTATCGATGTCGTGGCCTCGGTTGGCAGCGGACGCGAGGGCATCGCCGCAGCCGAGGCGCTGAAACCCGATGTCATCCTGCTGGATGTGAAGATGCCGGAGATGAGCGGCACGGAAACGCTTAGACAATTGCGCGGTCGAGGTATTAGCGCACCGATCCTGATGCTAACCATGAGCCGCGAGGAACAGGACCTGGAGGCGGCGCTGCGTAACGGTGCCACCGGATATCTGCTCAAGGACATGGATCACGAAGAGCTCGTTCCGGCCCTGCAGGATGCGCTGCAAGGCAACAATGTCATCGCCAAGGAGCTCATCGGCTCGCTGACACGACTGGTCCAGGGAAGCAGCAGCAAACCTGCTCCCACACCGGACTCCATGGATCGTTTTTCCGAACTGACACCACGGGAAATGGAGATCCTGCGACACCTGGCGGAAGGCCAAAGCAACAAGACCATCGGGCGGGCGCTCGACATCACTGATGGCACGGTCAAGCTCCATGTAAAATCGATCCTGCGAAAGCTTGGTGTTCGATCACGTGTTGAAGCCGCTGTGCTGGCAGTCGAGCATGGTCTCGGTAAAAATCCCGCAACACAACCCTGACCGCCGAACGCACGCTAGGATTGCGGATTAAACCAATTGAGCTTGTCGTGCAGTCGCACCACCTCACCGACAATGATCAACGTCGGCGGCTTGATGCTTTCCCGTTGCACCAATTCGGGTAGCGAGTCGAGTGTGCCAATATACACACGCTGACGCTGCGTGGTGCCCTGCTGCACCAGGGCTACAGGCGTTGTTGCCGGCATGCCGTGTCCGATCAGCCCTTTACAGATGTCCGGGATACCGTGCAACCCCATGTAAAACACAATAGTCTGATTCGGTTGTGACAATGCCTTCCAGTTCAGATCAACCGTACCATCCTTGAGATGACCGGTGACAAACACCACGGATTGCGAATAGTCGCGATGGGTCAGTGGAATACCTGAATATGATGCACATCCGGCAGCAGCAGTTATCCCCGGTACCACTTGAAAGGGAACTCCCTCCGCTGCAAGCGTTTCAATTTCTTCACCACCTCGTCCAAAAATGAATGGATCGCCACCCTTCAGGCGCAGTACACGTTTACCTTCCTTCGCCAGCCGCACCAGCATTTCATTGATGCCTTCCTGTGGAACGGCATGATTGTCACGCTCCTTGCCGACGTAGAATTTTTCCGCATCGCGTCGAACCAGTTCCAGCACCTCTTTGGAAACCAGACGGTCATAGACCACCACATCGGCCTGCTGCATAAGCCGCAGAGCGCGGAAGGTGAGCAAATCCGGGTCACCCGGACCGCCGCCAACCAGGTAGACCTCACCCTGCCCGGGTTCAGCGGTTTCGGAATCGAGTACCTGCTGCAGTGTATCTTCGGCCTGCTTCTCGCGGCCGGTATAAACAAACTCGGCAATCGGCCCTTCCAGCACTTTTTCCCAGAATCGGCGACGATCATCTGTAGTGCGAAACTTGTTTTTGACCTTCTCGCGGAACCGCCGGGCCAGCTCAGCCAGCTTTCCATACGATGCCGGAATGATCGTTTCGAGCTTGGCCCGCAGATGGCGAGCCAGGACCGGCGATGCCCCTGCACTCGAAATGGCCACCACAATGGGTGACCGGTCGATTATCGACGGGAACACAAAGGAACAGAGCGCCGGGCGGTCCACGACATTGACGGGGATATTGCGTGATGCTGCCGCCTCCGCGACCTGTCGGTTCACCGTATCGTCGTCGGTCGCTGCGATGACAACGGTCATGCCATCAAGTTGTTCAGTGGAAAAGCGTGCGGCAACATATTGAATCTCACCGCGGTCATGCAAGTCTGACAAGGATGTAACCAGCTCGGGGGCCACGACGGTCACAGCTGCACCCGCGCGCTTCAACATATCCGTTTTACGTGCGGCCACTTCACCGCCACCGACGACCAGACAGTGTTTCTTTTGTACGGCCAGAAATATGGGCAAATATTCCATGTCAACGTAAATTCATAATATAATCACTTATTATTCAATCTATTACAGAGTATTTCTAATTCAAATTCAAGGCAATTATAGAGGCAATAATGATTGCATCCAGCTTTGCCAGTCGAACCAGCCGATATTGATGCGCCTATGTCGTGAAATGAAGAATTGGCGGAGAGGGAGGGATTCGAACCCCCGGAGGATTGCTCCTCAACGGTTTTCAAGACCGCCGCCTTAAACCGCTCGGCCACCTCTCCCGAGTACGAAAATTGGGAGATTGCATCATTCTGGCTGCCAAGAATACATGAGTTTTGGCTCCCGTTCACCACAATGAACTTATGGTTTTGGAACCATTGCTGATACAACAGGTCTTGTTTACAGTAACCGCGGCGTTTAATACCTCACTGAAGGAGCCCGTACGAAATGAATGAGAATTCACAGGCTGTAGTCCGTCCGCTTGAATCGGCGCTGGCAACCAATCGCGTAATTCGCAATACCTACATCCTGCTGTCCCTGACCCTGCTGTTCAGTGCATTGACCGCTGGCGTGGCGATGGCCACAAATGCACCCATGCTGAATGTGTGGCTGGTCCTGGGTGGCTACTTTGGTCTGCTGTTTTTGACTCATATCTTGCGCAACAGTGCCTGGGGCCTGGTTAGCGTCTTCGCCTTGACGGGCTTCATGGGCTACACACTTGGCCCACTATTGAATGCCTATATCGGACATTACGCCAACGGTGCCCAACTCGTGACCTACGCGCTGGGTGGCTCTGGTTTGATCTTTATCAGCCTGTCGGCTTATGCCCTCAGCACCCGCAAGGACTTCAGCTTCATGGGCGGCTTCCTGTTGGCCGGAATCCTGATTGCGTTTATCGCCGGCATTGCCAATCTCTTCTTCAGCATGCCGGGTCTGGCGCTCGCCGTCTCCACCATGTTTATGCTGCTGATGTGCGGAATGATCCTGTACGAAACCAGCGCGATTATCCATGGCGGGGAGACCAATTACATTCTGGCAACCGTCACGTTGTATGTGTCGTTGTATAACCTCTTCACCAGCCTGCTTCATCTGCTCGGTGTTTTCGGTGGAGAAGACTGAGCACTTCCGCAGCATGATCAAGGGCCCCGAACGGGGCCTTTGGTTTTTTTACGCCGCATGTTCCGGACGAGCAGCTTGTCCTGATCATCATAGTCGACGATTACTATCCGCGATTCATGCAGTGTCTCCAGGACTTTTTCGGTCAACCCGGCATGCTGGGCAATTTCCTTGTTCGTCACGGGCTCTGGCTGCAGGAGACGGTGATTGTGCCGCCCGTAACGATGCACGTTCCACTCAACCCAGGCCAGCATGACCAGCAACATCCCGAGAATAATCATCCCATAGGTACGCAACTCCACCAGCAATGCGATATAGCCGTCCTGCACCAGCATTTCATCCACAAACATTCGGATACCGGCGAGCCACATCACGAGACTGAGCAACGGCGTGATGAGATAGAACCAGGCCAGCCAGAAAAGCGTCGTAATTGACAGCTCCGCCAGGCGATGCAGGTCGGGGCGTGACCAGTAAGGGCCGGCACTCATGGCACCCCACCTCGCTCCGGACTCGCCCAACGCACATAGCGCTCATTTCCGCGCCGGAATATGGCCTGTGGTATTGCTACAACTGTCGTCAGGCTGGTAATCATCCAGTACACCATCGGGTACCAAATGGCCCAATACAGGTTACGCAGCATGCCGCGCTCATAGCGGCTGTCCAGAAACAGGCCGACAATAAATTGCAGCACACACACTGTTGCCAAAACAACACCAGTCCACTTCGGGATCAGTGTCGGTACGGCCAGACTTTCGGGCCAGAATTCTGGCAGTAGCCAGGTCAGGAAAAAGCAGCACACAGTAAACAGCCAGGCATAACTCCAGGCCGCTCCAATCAGGTATTCCAGCAAGACCGGCCACATGCGACGTTCTGACCAGGCTCGCATACTGCTCCCATGGTGCATGGCGGCCTCAATACCGCCACGTGCCCAGCGTAACCGCTGCCGCCACAAGCCCGGCAATGTTTCCGGAACCACGATGCGTGACAGGGCGCGGGGTTCGTACCGGACATCCCAGTAATGCAACTGCAGGCGCCAGCTGATGTCGATGTCCTCCGTCACCGTTTGCGGGGACCAGTAACCTGACTCATGCAGCGCGCGCTTGCGGTAACAGACGTGCACTCCGGATACGGTGAACACCCGGCCCAGGTCGCGCTGGCTGCGCTTGACCATGCCGATGATCGAGGCGAATTCACCGATCTGGATGCGCGCCAACAGTCCATTCTTGTTTTGCACCCTGGGATTCCCGGTAACCGCGCCGACGCGCGGGCCATTCATAAAATGCGGAATCATCCAGAACAAGGCCTCTTCGTCCAGCAATGCATCGGCATCAACGCACATCAGGAATTCACCCCGGCTGGCATAAGCACCGGCACGCAATGCCATGGCTTTGCCAAGGTTGCGCTGTAACGTGATGACTCGCAGTGTTGGCTGCTCGCGCTGAAGATCAGTAAGCAGTTCAGCGGTGCGATCACAGCTGCCATCATCGATGGCAATGATCTCCAGGTTCGGGTAACGATTGCGGAACAACTGCTCAATAGTAGTCCGAATATTCTCCTCCTCGTTATGGCATGGAACCAGAACTGAGACGAGCGGATAGCTGGTAATCTCCGGCGGAGAAGTTCCATCCCGCTCCCGACGCAGTGAAAACAGAATGGCCCCGATCATCCAAAAGAATGCCATATACAGCGGGTAGAGAAACACAAACATCGAGATACTGTGCATACTCAGTCCTTCCGGTCCGGCGGGACATGCCGACTGAACTCTACGGCCACCCGTCTCAACAGGTTTGGCTCATTCAGATCTGTTCGATCCACTATTCCATAATCCCGAATGTTAGCCTGTCGCAATTCCTTGAATGCAGATTCGATGCCCGATGGAGATGGCCGTGCAGGAAAACGGATCAGCACATAGGATCCAGGGCCCGGACGCAGTGCCTGGATGTCATGCGAATACGCTTCGCCAACGGTGACGGTGTGAAGCAGAAAATCGCTA
Organism: Proteobacteria bacterium UBA6908; assembly: GCA_002451085.1. Lineage (GTDB taxonomy): Bacteria > Pseudomonadota > Gammaproteobacteria > Acidiferrobacterales > UBA6901 > UBA6901. The sequence goes on from DKBE01000026.1 coordinate 17,008, forward strand.
CAACCAGCTGCCCTGTCGTTTCCGTAGACGCCACAGACCATGCCGGGTCGATATCGCTCAAAGTTATCCCGGAGCTGGGCTATGTCGCCGGGTGCCCAGTCTCCGGTCAGAACAATGCCATCGTACGGATGGCGGCGCGCCAGGTCCTGAAAGACTGACTTGCTCTTCACATTGGCGGGCAACAACAGTAACAGGCGATGAATCGCACCACTCGTTTGCAGTTGGTGAAGCACTGGATGCAGAATGTCATTGGCCACGGGAATAGATGAATTGCTGAAAAAAACCTGCCGGCCGTCACGGCTGAAGGGATCGACCACAACGGTGTTGACCCGCATCAGACGAACCCTGACAACCAATTGCCGTATCCAGCGCCTAACTTCATCGGCAGATTGTCCAGTGAGATCGTCCAGCGCCACCTCTATCAGCCGCACAGGCGGCTTTGGACGGCGAAAGAGCAGCGTTTCCTCGAAGTCGGCAAGCGTCCTGACCTTGTAGAGCATCAGCCGATTAATGCGCGGGAATGCCCGAACATCTGCCGGGCGGTCATCAAGCGTCAGCTGCGCGACCATTCCCAGGCGCGTTGCCTCTTCCTGACCAATCGCATTGTAATGACCATAAGGCCATGCGATGCCGCGTGGCGAGCTGCCGGTCAGTGTCGCCAGTCGTTGCGCACTGTGTGCCAGATCGGTTCGCAACCGTTCACGATACGCCTTGTCGCTTTCGTAGCCAGACGATTGCTGATAACGCCGGGCAACCGCTGCCGGTGATTCATTTCCCATGGGGTCGGCGACAACTCCCTCATGCAGGCGATCGGTGTGTGACAGGATATCCACGAGCGGTGAATGACTGATATGCCGCAACGCATCGGCGGAGAGCAGACGGTCTCGATACTGGTCAGGGATATCCTTTCGATCCAGCCACCCGGTCGTGACAGACAGAATGGCCGGATATCCAAAGCGCTCGAGGATTGGCAGCGCTATTTCCTGAAAACTAGCCAGGCCGTCGTCAAACGTAAGCATTACCGGCTTGTCCGGCAGCGATGCCTCTCCCCGTGCAGCCGACAGATAGGTGCCGAGACTGATCGGTCGATATCCCTGATCGCGCAAGTACGCTATCTGCTCACGAAACTGACTCTCGGTGATTGCATAGTGGTCCAATACCGTATTCCGTACGATATCGTGGTAGACCAGCACTGGCAGCTCTGCCGCCGCCACGTTCAGGGTCGCGCACAACATCGCCAGAATCAGCCAGCGCATGATTCAGAATCTCTGGTGGAAATACACATAGAAGCGCCACTCGGTTTCATACTTACCGTCATACACGTTACGTGCCACGCCCCCGCCCGCAACCAGTGCACGGGATTCGTCGAAGTCATAATCCTGTTCATAACCGAGCGACCAGCGTCCATGAGTGCCATAGTCCTGCTGCGTATAGGCACTGGCACCGATCCAGAGATGATCAACATGTCGCTTGAAGGAAGAGGTAAAGATAAAATCAGTACGGTGGACCAGACCAAGGCTGAAATCCCGACGTGGATTGAAATAGGCCGTACCATCCAGCGTGTTCGTGGACTGGTACCATTCCAGATACAGACGCTGCTCGCGCAGTGCGCGCAGTTCATAGGCATACCCGGCGTGCGCGAAGAATGCGGTGCGCCGGTTCGTATCCGAGAAATCATAGCTACTGATTGTAGCCAGCCCATCCCAGCGATAGTTACGCGACTCATACGCGATTTCGCCTGATGCCTGGCGGGCTTCGACCCCGACAGCACGGGCCTGCAGGGGGATGTCTTCACTGAACGAGGCATAGGCCAACGCCAGCCGCCAGTCATCACGCGGCTCGTAGGTCACTCGGGTCGTGCTCCCGGTCTGGCCGGAATCGCGCACATCGGCCGAGAACTCCTGATCCAGCAACCAGCGTTCATCAATCCGGTAGCGCGCACCAACACCGAGGCGGTCGAGATCTCCGCTCTGATACTGTTTCTCCAGTGCGCGGGTAAAGCGGTAGCGCGCATACACGCGGGTACGCTCAGCGATCTTCGTGCTGCCTTCGAGATAGGTGATCCACTCCGGGGCATCACGGTCTGTTTCCCGGACCGTCACCTCCGCGGCCAGTGCCGGGCGATCCTCATCGATGTTTTCATCAATCCGCAGCGCGAGGTCGGCCTCCAGAAATGCATTTTGCAGGGACACGTCATCCGGGTGACGCTGCAGTGCCTGGCGCGTCAGGTAACGAGCTTCTTTGGGTCGATTAGCATCCAACAGGCATCGGCTGACCGGCGCGACCAGATAGGGTTCCAGATCCTGCCGTGCGCGCAGCCGCTCGAAGCGCTGCAGGGCGTCCTGACAGTCGCCCTTCCAGATCGTGATGAGAATGATGTCTCGTTGCAATGGGTATTCATCAGGGAAGCGCGCCAACAACGGCAACAATACTCGCAACCCTTCTTCATACTGTCCAGCACGCGCCAGTTCAACGCCACGGGTGTGTTCGGCATAGGTACTTTCAATGCCATCTGCGGAGAACGCAGACACGACGGTCAGTGGGTTCACGCAACAGATTGCGAACCACATCACAATTCCCAGGAGTTTTTGCAGTTGCACCCCGATGTCCTCAGCCTGCCGAGCTTGTTAGTCGTGTCCCTTTGGCAGTCGACAGGTATGCGTATCCCGTGCTTGCAACCAACCTGCTTAAAGAATAGCGGAAAAAACCGGCCAGCTGCTTGATCTGAATCAGATTGCCGGGTGTAGCCGGTCCAGCCCGCCGAGGTAGGAGCGCAATACAGACGGGATTAAAATCGTGCCATCGGCTTGCTGGTAGTTCTCAAGGATCGCAACGAGGGTGCGGCCAACGGCCAGTCCCGAGCCATTCAGGGTGTGCAGTAGCTCGGGTTTGCCGGTCTCGGGATTACGCCAGCGTGCCTGCAGGCGACGTGCCTGGAAATCCTCGAAGTTGCTGCACGAGGAAATTTCGCGATATTTCTGTTGTCCCGGTAGCCAGACCTCAAGATCATAAGTCTTGGCGGCGGAAAAACCCATGTCGCCGGCACACAATGCCATCACCCGGTATGGCAGTTCGAGCTGTTGCAGAACTTTCTCGGCATGGCCGGTGAGTTCCTCCAGGGCCTGATACGATTCCTGCGGTCGCACCATGTGCACCAGTTCGACCTTTTCGAACTGGTGCTGGCGGATCATGCCGCGAGTATCCTTACCGTAGGACCCGGCTTCACTGCGGAAGCACGGCGTGTGGCAAACGTATTTGCGTGGCATCGTCTTGGAATCGAATATCTGGTCGCGTGCCAGATTGGTCACCGGCACCTCAGCCGTTGGGATTAGGTAGAGATGCGGTTCGCCGCGCAGTGAAAATAGTTCAGCTTCAAATTTTGGCAGCTGACCGGTGCCGCGCAGGCTGTCCGAATTAACCATGTATGGCACATACACTTCGCTATACCCATGTTCTCGGGTGTGCAGATCGAGCATGTACTGGATCAGTGCGCGTTGCAGCCGGGCCAGTGGACCATGAAGCACGGAAAATCGCGCTGCCGCGATATTTGCGGCTGCTTCAAAGTCCAGCATTCCCAGCTGCTCACCGAGATCGACATGATCTTTCGGAGTAAAAGTGAAGTTGCGCGGTTCGCCCCAGCGACGTATTTCCTGGTTGGCGTTTTCGTCCTGGCCATCCGGCACACTGGCATGCGGGATGTTTGGTATACCGAGGGCGATGACAGTCAACTCGTTCTGCAACGATTCCAGTTCGGTCTCGGCCTGTTTCAGCGCATCACCGATCCTGGCGACCTCGCCCATGATCGGCTTGACGTCCTCGCCACGCGCCTTGGCCATGCCAATGGCCTTGGACATCACATTGCGTTCATTCTGGTATTGCTGGGCCCGCACCTGCGCCGCTTTGCGTTGCTCTTCCAGGCGCGCAATGGCAAAGGTGTCGAGGGTTACGCCGCGACGCGCCAGTGCACGGGCAGTATTCTCAAGATCGGTTCTGAGCAATCGAGGATCGAGCATTTCAGTCCACGGCTATGGTTATTCGTTGACCTGCGCGGTCCATGACACAACATGTCCCGCCGGTAAATCATTCTTGAGGCGGCTCAGAATGCGTCGCACCTTTTCCGGTGTATCGAAAAACTCGATGACCACCGGCAAATCCAGCGACAGGTCCAGCAGTGTCGAAGAGTGCACCACGCCGGAACGCCCGAAACCACTGGTGCCACGGAACACCGTCACACCACGCACCTTTTCTTCATCGTGCAGCTTCCCCAGCAATGCCTTCAGGCGCTTCTCGCTCTCGGTAAGGTAGATCCGCACCATGGTGATATCGCTATGCTTCATAGCTGCCTCGCGAGAATGACGCCGAACCAGGTGGCGCTCACACACAGGATCAGGCTGGCGAGCATGTTGGCGGCTGCCTTGGCCATGGCGCCCTGCTCGATCAGGTTGAAGGTTTCGATGGAAAATGTCGAGAACGTTGTGAATCCGCCGAGCACGCCGATCAGCAAACCGGCGCGCCATGCCGCGCTCGTACCCATACGCTCGACCATCAACACGAACAGGATGCCCATGGCGAGACTGCCGAGCACATTGACCACCAGCGTACCATAGGGAAAGCCGCGTCCGGCCAGAGAATATACCCAGTTCGAGAGTCCGTAACGCAGCACGCTGCCAAGGGCACCGCCGGCGGCGATCGCAATGACCTGGCTCATCGCGGCTTGACCTTCCTGTCCAGCGTGCGCAATTGCGCAAGCCGTTCAGCAATTTTCAACTCGAGCCCGCGCGCGACTGGCTGATAATAGTGGCGTACACCGAGTTCCTCGGGAAAATACTGCTCCCCGGCCGCGTAGCCTTCCGGCTCGTCGTGCGCGTAGCGATAGGTCTTGCCATAGCCAAGCTCCTTCATGAGCCCGGTCGGGGCATTACGCAAATGAATCGGCACTTCGAGCGAACCTTGTTCACGGGCATCCTGCATCGCGGCACCAAAAGCGCTGTAGACAGCATTGCTTTTCGGGACAGCAGCCAGGTAAACGATCGCTTGGGCGATAGCGAGTTCGCCTTCAGGGCTGCCGAGGCGTTCCTGCACGTCCCAGGCATTCAGCGCCAGGGTCAGTGCACGCGGGTCGGCGTTACCGATGTCTTCACTGGCCATGCGCACCACCCGGCGTGCGATGTACAGCGGTTCGCAACCGCCATCAAGCATGCGTGCGTACCAGTAGAGGGCGGCATCCGGTGATGAACCGCGAACGGATTTGTGCAGTGCGGAGATCTGGTCGTAGAACGCCTCGCCGCGCTTGTCGAAGCGTCGCACCCCGCCGGTGATCAGTTCCTGCACCACGGACTCGGTAACGGTTAGCCGGCCGTTGACCGGTTCGGCCAAATCAGCAGCCAGTTCCAGGAGGTTTAGTGCACGACGGGCATCGCCGTCAGCGGCGCGGGCCAGCAGGTCACGCAGTGGCTCGGCAATCTCGAGCTGGAGATGGCCAAGACCCTGTTCCATGTCGGTCAGGGCGCGATCGATCAATCGGCGAATATCGGGTGCCTCAATGGGCTTGAGCACATAGACCCGGGCGCGCGACAGCAGGGCCTTGTTGAGTTCAAACGACGGGTTTTCGGTGGTGGCGCCAATAAACGTTAGCGTGCCGTCTTCGACGTATGGCAGAAATCCGTCCTGCTGGGCCTTGTTGAATCGGTGCACTTCATCCACAAACAGCACCGTCGGTTGTCCTTGGTCTGTACGGATCCGTTTGGCCTCGTCGACTGCAGCGCGTATCTCCTTGATGCCGGAGAACACCGCGGACAAGGCAATGAAGTGGGCTTGCTGGTGCGCCGCAACCAGTCGAGCGAGCGTGGTTTTGCCGCTACCGGGCGGACCCCAGAAGATCATCGAATGCAGTGCACCGGTTTCGATGGCACGGCGCAGCGGCTTGCCGGGACCGATCAGGTGCACCTGTCCGGCAAAGTCTTCCAGTTCCCGTGGCCGCATCCGGTCAGCGAGCGGCTGGACAGCCGTTCCAGCAGTCGGGAGTGGCGAGGACTGGGCCACGACGGTCATTCCGTGATCACATCCACGCCTTTCGGCGGTGTGAATTGGAAGGTTTCGGCGCGGATCGCTGGATTCTCCTTGGCTGCCTTGAAGGTCACCCGGGTGAGTTGGCCAAACCCGTCCACCATCTCGAGCGTGCGAATCTTTCCATTTTCGAATCCGATCCGGATGTCGTCAAAACCGCCATCGTTTTTCTTCGGCTTCATCTGTACCCAGTCCAGGTTTCCCTGACGACCGAGATCCTTGATGGCGAAATTGGCGTCGAGGCTGCCCTTTCCGGCCAGCAGCATGGCCGGTGTATTGCCGAGCGCGCCGGCCATGCGGCGCACGGCAACCTGTTTGAGTTCCACGTCATACACCCAGACCTGCTTGCCGTCGCCGACAATCTGCTGTTCGTACGGCGTGCTGTACTGCCAGCGGAACTTGCCGGGACGCTCGATCCAGACATTGCCGCTCGACTCCTGAATCGGATTCATGGCCTCGTCCAGCACCACCTGGTCGAAGCTCGCCTGATAGCGCTGTACCTTGGTAAAGAAGCGCTGCAGGTCCTGGGTCGTTGAAGCCGGTGTCGCAACATTCACGAACAGCAGAAACAGCATCAGCAGCAGGCGCGTCATCATCTTCAGTTCAATCCCTTGGGGGTGGCGGTGGCGCAAGCACTTCACGATTGCCATTTGACTGCATCGGCCCGACCACGCCGGCCTTCTCCATCTCTTCGATGAGGCGCGCCGCACGGTTGTAGCCAATGCGCAGGCGTCGTTGCACCCCGGAAATCGAGGCGCGACGGGTTTCAGTGACAATCTTGAGGGCTTCATCATAGAGCGGGTCGTTTTCACCATCTCCGGCTTCACTGCCGACGCCGGCAATGCCGGCGAGCCCCGGCACGGCGGCCATGCCCGCGGCTTCAGCCTCACCGGTGAGAATGCTGTCGTCATAGGCCGGCTTGCCGCTGCGTTTGAGGAAGCTGACCACCTTGTGGACTTCGCTGTCCGAGACAAAGGCGCCATGCACGCGCTGCGGCAGCCCGGTGCCGGGCGTCAGGAACAGCATGTCGCCTTGCCCGAGCAGTTGCTCGGCACCCATCTGGTCAAGAATGGTGCGTGAGTCAACGCGCGCCGAAACCTGGAATGCCACGCGCGCCGGGATGTTGGCTTTGATCAAACCGGTGATCACGTCCACCGACGGCCGCTGGGTCGCGACAATCAGGTGCAAACCGGCCGCGCGGGCCTTTTGCGCAAGCCGGGCAATCAGTTCCTCGACTTTCTTGCCAACCACCATCATTAGGTCGGCGAGTTCGTCGATCAGGATTACGATGTACGGCAGCGGCGTGAGTTCCGGAACCTTGTCGTCGTCACCCTGCACCTTGTAGAGCGGGTCAAGTATCGGCTTGCCGGCCTTGTCGGCGTCGCGCACCTTGGCGTTGTAACCGGAGATATTGCGCACACCGAGCGCGGCCATCAGCCGGTAACGTCGCTCCATTTCGATGATCGCCCAGCGCAGCGCATTGGCCGCCTGCTTCATGTCGGTCACAACCGGGGCCAGCAGGTGCGGTATGCCTTCGTACACCGCAAGTTCCAGCATCTTGGGGTCGACCATGATCAGCCGCACCTGTTCGGGCGGAGCCTTGTACACCATGCTCAGGATTAGGGCATTGATGCACACCGACTTGCCGGATCCGGTTGTACCGGCGATCAGCAGGTGCGGCATCTTGGCGAGATCCACGATCACCGGCGCCCCGCCGATGTCCTTGCCAAGTGCCAGGGCCAGCGGCGAATGCACTTCGTCATAGGCCTGCGACGACAGTACATCGCTCAGCCGCACAGTCTCGCGATTCTCGTTGGGGATCTCGATGCCGACCGTGGACTTGCCGGGAATGTTCTCGACCACGCGCAAACTGATCACCGAGAGCGCGCGTGCCAGATCGCGCGCGAGGTTGGTAATCTGGCTGGCCTTCACGCCCGGAGCCGGATCGATCTCAAATCGCGTGATCACCGGGCCGGGATGCACGGCCACGACCTGCGCCTCGATGTCGAAATCGAGCAGCTTCTTTTCCAGCAATCGCGACAGGGTTTCGAGAGTCTCCTTGTTGTAGGCAACTTTTGAAGCCTCGGCCGGATCGAGCAGCTTCAGCGGTGGCAGCTCGCCGGAACCGGCCGGCACCTCGAATAATGGCACCTGTTTCTCGCGCTCCACGCGCTCGCTTTTCTGTACTGGTTTGATTACCGGTTCGATACGCGGCGGCGCATGTTTCTCGAGCACCTTTTTTTCTTCGGCCACGGTTTCGCGGCGCTTTTGCTTGGCACGCAGGCCAATGAGATAGTCCACGCCGGCAGAAGCCTGCTGATAACTCCATTGATAGAGCCAGATTCCCCACTTGCCGGTCGCGTCCATGAGCTTGAGCCACGACAATCCGGTAAACAGGGTGACGCCGGCGAAGAACACTGCCAGCAGAAAAATGGTGGCGCCGACAAAGCTGAACGGTCCGGCCAGGCCCTTCCCGGCCCAGTCGCCGAGCACGCCACCGCTGGTAAACGGCAGGTTTGTACTCGCGGCAAAGTGCAGTCCCGCCAAACCACCGGCACCAAGCACCGTGAACACGAATCCCGTTACAACCAGAGCGGTAATACGTGCATCGCGCGGACCGGCACTTTTACGGTTGAGAAACACTCGCGCCGTGGCTACTCCCGCGAGCACCGGGAAGATGAAGGCCACATAGCCGAACAGGTGCAGCAGGACGTCGGCCAGCCAGGCGCCGGCACGTCCGCCGAGGTTCTGAATCGGGCCGGGAACACCACTATGCGACCAGCCAGGGTCGACCGAATGGTAGGTCCACAGCGAAACCAGCAAGTAGACGGTGATAGCGGTGAGGACATACAGGCCTGCCTCACGAACAAGGCGCAGGACTTTCGGGGCCAGGGGCGGCCGCGGTTCGCGTTTCCAGGTTGCCTGGGCCACAACACTCCTCAAAAAGATGGGATAACTGCCCGCGTATTATCGCCTTTTTGCCGGAAATAGGCCACGACCCCGACCTAGATCCCGGGCAGGGCTGCCGCCACAGCCGGATGCACAATCTTCCCGTTCTGAACATTGATTCCGCTGCGTAGTCTCGAATCCTGCTCCCAGCCGGGCTGGGTCAGCTGGGTGACATACGGTGCGATGGCGCCGGACAACGCCTGACTGGCGCTGCGTGGCACAGCTCCCGGCATGTTGGTCACGCCGAAGTGAATCACCCCTTCCTCGACATAGGTCGGGTTGCGGTAATCGGTCGGCCGGATGGTTTCAATGCATCCTCCCTGGTCAATGGAGATATCAACAATGACCGAACCGGGTCTCATGGTCTTGACCATGTCGCGGTCCACGAGATGCGGAGCCCGCGCACCCGGAATGAGCACCGCCCCCACCAGCAGGTCGGCGCTACGAACGGCAGAGGCGATGGCACCATGATAGGAATGCAAAGCAGTAACGTTGGCGCCCAGGGCACGCATGCGCGCCAGGCTGTCGCGCGAGCGAGCGAATACCGTCACATCCGCACCGAGGGCGGCCGCGGCGGCGGCCGCGGCACCGCCAGCCTCCCCGGCACCCAGCACCACTACATGCCCGCGCTCCGCACCGGGCAGGCCACCGAGCAACACGCCGCGTCCGCCCATGGGCTGATGCAACAGGTGGGCACCGATCTGGATCGCCAGGCGTCCGGCAATCTCGCTCATCGGCGCCAGGAGCGGCAGGTGTCCGCGCGCTTCGACGGTCTCAAAGGCCACAGCCGTCAGACCCTTTTTTTTCAGTACCCGGGCCAGTTCCGGCACCGCTGCCAGATGCAGGTAGGAAAACAGCACATGATCAGCGCGCAGCCATTCAAATTCGGCGGCAATGGGTTCCTTGACCTTCACCACCAGTTGCGCGCGGCCATAGAGCGCTGCGGCATCCGGCTGGATCTGAACGCCTTCCGAGACATACTGACTGTCCGGGTATCCCGACAACAGGCCGGCACCGGCCTGAACGAGCACCTCATGTCCAGCTCGCGCCAGTTCGCCAGCGGCTTCCGGCACCAATGCGACGCGCCCTTCAAGTGGCTTTATTTCTTTTGGGATCCCGATTCGCATACAAAGTCTCCTGAAATGGCTAGGCCCAAGAATATCAGCCGTTATAATACGGTGTTTTGATTCTCATAGATCTTCTGGAGTCCATGATCATGGCCACGAAACACGCCCGTCTCCTGATTCTCGGTTCCGGCCCGGCCGGCTACAGCGCCGCCGTGTACGGCGCGCGCGCCAATCTGAATCCGGTAATGATTACCGGGCTCGAACAGGGTGGCCAGCTCATGACCACCACCGAAGTCGACAACTGGCCGGGCGATGTCGAAGGCCTGCAGGGCCCGGATCTGATGGACCGCATGCGCCGTCACGCCGAGCGGTTCAATACCGAAATGATTTTTGATCACATCCGCGAAGTCGATCTTAAATCCCGTCCCTTCAAGCTTACTGGCGATTCCGGCGAGTACACCTGCGATGCCCTGATCGTCGCCACCGGCGCGTCCGCCAAGTACCTGGGCATCCCGTCAGAAGAAAAGTTCCGCGGCAAGGGCGTGTCAGCCTGTGCGACCTGCGACGGTTTCTTTTACAAGAATCAGAAAGTGGCGGTCGTCGGCGGCGGCAATACCGCGGTCGAAGAGGCCTTGTATCTGGCCAACATTACCGATCACGTCACCCTCATTCACCGCCGTGACAAGTTCAAGGCCGAGGCGATTCTGATCGACAAACTCATGGAGCGAGTCAAGGCCGGCAAGATCACGCTGCAGCTCAACAGCGAAACCGATGAAATTCTCGGTGACGCCAATGGCGTCACCGGCATCCGCGTCAAGGAAGCCGCCGGTGGCAAAAAGGACATCACCGTACACGGTGTCTTTATTGCCATCGGGCATGCGCCCAACACCGCCATTTTCGAGGGCCAGCTGGAACTGGAGCACGGTTATATCAAAACCCGCTCCGGCAACCAGGGCAACGCCACCGCCACCAGCGTGGCCGGCGTATTTGCCGCCGGCGATGTGCAGGATCACATCTACCGCCAAGCCATTACCTCGGCCGGCAGCGGCTGCATGGCGGCGCTCGATGCAGAACGTTACCTGGAGCAGCAGAAAAAATAGTGGCCGGGCTCAAGTGCCACATGCGGACCGCTGCCGTGGGACTGAATACCTGTCATGACTGAAACGCTCGATCCGCTTGCCTGGATCGCCATGGCCGGTATTCTGCTGCTGGCCTATTTCATCCGCGGCATTTCCGGTTTCGGATCGGGCCTGGTGTCGGTGCCATTGCTGGCGCACTTCCTGCCGCTGACGTTCGTGGTGCCACTCATTCTCATGACCGACTTCAGCTCGTCGCTGATGCTGGGTCGTCACACCAGACAACAGATGCGCTGGGACGAGCTGCGGCCACTGCTGCCGTTCGGTCTGGTGGGTGTGGTGGCCGGGGCCACACTGCTGCTCAATCTGCCGCGTACTCCCCTGCTTGCCACCCTTGGCGCCCTGGTGTTGGTATTCGGAATCCGCAATCTGCTGGCCTGGCACGGTACCCGAACGGTGTCGCGCGCCTGGGCGGTTCCGGCCGGTCTGGTCGGCGGCACCATCAGCGCCCTGTTCGGCACCGGCGGGCCACCGTATGTCATTTACCTGAACCATCGCCTGCATGACAAAAGCGAATTGCGCGCCACGTTCAATGGTCTGTTTCTGGTGGAAGGCGGTTCACGCCTGCTGCTGTTTGCCGCGCTCGGCCTGCTGGCCGGTACGACCCTGTGGCTGGCGCTACTGCTGGCCCTGCCGCTGGTGGCCACGGGTCTGGCCCTCGGGCACCGGATACATCTGGGCCTGACCTCCGCGCAAATGCAGCGCGCCATCGGTGCCCTGTTGCTGGTGAGTGGCGGTTCCCTACTGTGGCGTGCCTGGGCCTGATCGTAACGAGCCGATCGTCCGTCATGGCCTCGAGTTGTAATTTACGGCACGGCCACGCATATTCAGAAGGTCTATACCGCGGCCAGCAATCCCCATGTCCTCCGAGAATGGCGACAACGATGATCCTGAACTGTTTCGCAAGGCCGCGCACGGCGCTCGCCCGCTGAAACAGGATCGTCGCGGTCCGCATCGCACCCGACGCAAACCGGTTCCACAGCAACGCCTGCGTGACGAGCAGGAGGTGGTCGCCAGCCTGCTGTCGGACGAGTACCAGCCTGATCTGGAAACCGGTGAAGAGCTGCTGTTCGTGCGCGGCGGGCTCCAGCAGCGCGTGCTGCGCAAGTTCCGGCGCGGCCAGTTCACCATCGAAGCCGAACTCGACCTGCACGGCTACACCGTCCCCGAGGCACGTGAAGCACTAAGCCAGTTTCTGCGCGAAGTCACGCTGGCTGGCAAGCGCTGTGTGCGCATCATTCATGGCAAGGGCCTGGGCGCGGCCGGCAAGCTGCCGGTGCTGAAAGTAAAAGTGAATGCCTGGCTGCGCCAGAAGGATGCGGTACTGGCGTTCTGCTCGGCACGTCCGCAGGATGGCGGAACCGGTGCGGTTTACGTGCTGTTGAAGCGGGGGTAGCCAGCGTTAATCGCCGGTGGTATCGACCACGCGACTGAGCAGCACGACCGCGTGGGCGGCAATCCCCTCCTCACGCCCGGCGAACCCGAGTCGCTCGGTGGTCGTGGCCTTCACGTTAACCTGCTCTGGCGCGATGTCGAGATCTGCCGCCAGATGGGTAATCATCTGCGGTATATAGCTGGCCAGTTTCGGCGCCTGGGCCACGATGGTGCTGTCCAGGTTCTCCACCCACCAGCCCTGCGCTTCCAGCTTGATTTTTACTTCTCGCAGCAGCTTCCGGCTGTCGACGCCTTTATATCGTGAGTCCGTGTCGGGAAAATGGCGGCCGAGATCGCCAAGCCCCGCGGCACCCAGACAGGCATCACAGATCGCATGGATCAGCACGTCGGCATCGGAATGACCTTCCAGTCCCTTGGCATGCGAAATCTTCACGCCTCCCAGGATCAGGTCGCGACCCGAGACCAGCGCATGCACGTCATAGCCATGTCCGACTCTCATGCGAGCTGTTTCTCCCGTTCCTGTTCACGCAGATAAAGTTCGGCCAAGGCGAGGTCGTCCGGTACCGTAATTTTGATGTTGTCGGCATGGCCGTGAACCAGCCGCGGCCGGGCACCATCGTACTCCATGGCCGACGCTTCGTCGGTAATTTCCACGCCGTCGTGCATGGCCTTCTCGAGCGCGGCAGTCAAGGCTCCGAGCCGGAAGACCTGCGGAGTCAGGGCACGCCACAGCATGGCACGCGGGATGGTTTCCTCGACACAACCATTGTGATCGGCACGTTTGACGGTGTCACTGATCGGCAGCGCCAGCAGCCCACCATCGGCATGGCCGGCGATATCCGCCAACAGAGCGTCGATGTCGGCATGCCGCAGGCACGGACGCGCGGCATCATGCACCATGACCCAATCGTCAGGACGGGCATGCACGGACAGCGCCTGCAGGCCGTGCAGTACGGTATCCGCGCGCTCGGCGCCACCCACATACGTGTTCAGCAATTTGGGAATGGGGCTGGCCAAGGTTGGCCAATACACGTCGTCTGCGGCAATGCCCACCAGCATGCCGCGCAGACGCGGATAGCTGCCGAGACGCTCAAGGGTGCGTTCCAGAATCGTGCGGCCGCGCACGGAGAGATACTGCTTGGGACGATCGGCGCGCATGCGCGAACCGCCGCCAGCGGCCGGCACCACAGCCCAGACCGCAGGAGGTGAAGGGCTGGCCAAGGGCCGAGTGGTCAGGCGGCGACGCCGACCTGCTCGCGGATCCGGCTGATCGCGTCTTCCGGCGTGATGCCGGTGGCCACGGCCACTTCCCGAGCGAGATGATTACAGCCGGTTTGCAGCAGGCGGATTTCCTCGAACGACAGACTGCTGGTCATCTTCCAGCGCAACAGGTCGCGCACCACGGCGCCAATTTCCATACAGGAACCGTAATTCACTTTGCGCGACAGTTCACGTGCGCGTTCAGCGGGATTGCCGGCCGTCGAGCGGCGATTGCTCGACTCCGCCAGCACCTTGTAAAGATCCTTGGGTTTCTTCCCATCGAGCAACGGCCGGATGCCGTTCTTGTCGATGTTGGCTTTCGGCACCTTGATGGTGGCGCCGCTTTCGAGAATGCGGATGACGTAGCAGCACTCCTGCTTGCCCGTCAGAAAAACGTCTTCTTTGCCTTCAATTAAACCCACCCCGGCTGACGGATAAAATACTGCATCCCCAACCTTGAAACCGGCTTTCCGACGCATCCTGCCCCTCCCGATATTTCTAGTTTAGATATCACCCGTAACCATTTGAACAATTAAACTAACCAGTTGTCAATTACTGGTTTATCTGGCCTGGTCCCGGGCGTCGACCAGGATTGATCGGCTACAATACCGCCCCCAAACCCATCCAGATGCCCGTAGGCCCTGCCGTTGAATTCGCCCCCTGATCTGCCTCAACCGGCCGATCCATCGCCCCTGAAACCGGTCTGGCTGCCAAAGCCTGGCCATGAGACGGTCTGGAGCCACCTGCTCGGCTCCAGCCGTGGGCTGGCCATTGCCCAGGCGGCCAGGCTGCACCCCGGTCCGTTGCTGGTCGTGTGCCAGGATGCGCGCAGTGTCCAGCATCTGGATGACGAGCTGCACTTTTATCTTGGCGAGAACAACACCGTCCCGCTGTTGCCGTTCCCGGACTGGGAAAGCCTGCCGTACGACGCCTTTTCCCCGCATCCGGACATCATCTCCGAGCGGCTGCTGACCCTGTACCGGCTACCAGAACTCAAACAGGGCATCGTGCTCGTGGCCGCCACAACCCTCCAGCACCGTCTGGTGCCGCCGGCGTATGTTTCCGGCCATACGTTTCTGCTCGAAACTGGCCAGACCCTCAAAATCGAGGCTTTTCGCGCCCGCCTCTCCCAGGCCGGCTACCATGCTGTAGCCCAGGTGGTCGAACCCGGCGAATACGCCATCCGTGGCGGCCTGGTTGATGTCTATCCGGTCGGTGCCACCACGCCCTATCGCCTCGACCTGTTTGGCGACACCATCGAAAGCATCCGGGTGTTTGACCCGGACACGCAGCGTTCCGGTGACCGCCTGACCGCCATGCGCCTGCTGCCGGCGCGCGAAGCACCGCTCAACGCGGAAGCGATTCAGCGCTTCCGCCAGTCCTACCGGGTTGAATTCGAGGGTGACCCGCAAAAGTCGACGCTGTACCGCGAAGTCAGCAAGGGTGCCGCGCCAGCTGGCATCGAGTACTACCTGCCGTTGTTCTTTGAAACCACGGCAACCCTGTTCGATTACCTGCCGGACTCCACGCTGTGCGTGTTGGAAGACGGCCTGACGAACTCCATGGAAACCTTCTGGCGCGACACCGGCGAACGCTACCGGGTGTTGCGTACTGACCCGGAGCGGCCGATCCTCTCCCCGGCACGGCTGTTCCTGGAACCGGAGGTGCTGCAGTCCGCGCTGGATGGGTATCAGCGCATTCGGCTGTCTGTCATGACGACAGATGGTGAACAAGCCAAAGATTCCGAAATTCATTTCGCCACGCGCCTGCCGCCGGTGTTGCCGGTCAATCCCAAGGCGGATGTACCGCATCTGGCCTTGTTCGATTGGCTGAACACCTTCGAGGGCCGTGTGCTGGTGGTGGCGGAAACCGCCGGCCGGCGCGAAGTGTTGCGGCGCCTGTTGTTCGACCACGGCTTCGAGCCGGTCGCCTGCGATAACTGGCAGGCTTTCCTGGATGGTGATATGCGGCTGGCACTCACCGACGCCGGCCTCGAGAAAGGCCTGCTGCTGGACACGCCGCATCTGGCCGTCGTCACCGAACCGCAACTCTATGGTGAACGCGCGGCCCAGCGCCGACGGCGGCGCGAATCAGCGCGCGATCTGTCGGCCATCATCCGCGATCTCGCCGAGCTGCATCTCAATGATCCGGTGGTGCATGAAAATCACGGCGTCGGCCGCTACCGCGGCTTGCAGATGCTGGATGTCGGTGACGGCCCAACCGAATTCCTGACATTGGAATATCAGGATGGCGACAAGTTGTATGTGCCCGTCACCGACCTCGCCCGCATCAGTCGTTACACCGGCACCCATCCAGATCAGGCGCCGCTACACAAACTCGGCGGCGACGCCTGGGAAAAGGCCAAGCGCCGCGCACGCGAGAAGGCCTGGGACGCGGCGGTGGAATTACTGGAGGTGCAGGCGCTACGGGCCAGCCGCCCGGGACATGCATTTCCGACGCGCGACGAACACTATGAAGTGTTCAGTTCCGCCTTTCCGTTCGAGGAAACGCCGGACCAGGCACGGGTCATCGAGGAAGTGCTGGCCGACATGGAATCAGCCCGACCGATGGACCGGCTGGTGTGCGGCGATGTCGGCTTCGGCAAAACCGAGGTGGCACTGCGCGCCGCCTTTCAGGCCGTGCACGGCGGCAAGCAGGTCGCGGTACTGGTGCCCACCACCCTGCTCGCCCAGCAGCACTTCCAGAACTTCAGCGATCGCTTTGCTGATTTACCATTCCGCATCGAATTGCTATCACGCTTCCGCAGTGCCGGCGAACAGGCACGCGCCATCAGCCTGCTGGCCGGCGGTCAGGTGGATATCGTCATCGGCACCCACCGGTTGCTGCAGGACGATGTGCGCTTCAAGCGGTTGGGGTTGGTGATCATCGACGAGGAGCACCGTTTCGGGGTGCGTCAGAAAGAACGACTGAAGAAACTGCGCAGTGAGGTGGACATCCTGACGCTCACCGCCACGCCGGTGCCGCGCACCCTGAACCTGGCATTGTCCGGGCTTCGCGACGTGTCGCTGATCGGCACGCCACCACAGGCACGGCTGGCGATCAAGACCTTCGTCATGGAATGGAACGATGCCCTGCTTCGCGAAGCCTGTCTGCGCGAAATCCGCCGCGGTGGCCAGGTGTTCTTCCTGCACAACGACGTCAGCTCCATGGACAAAATGAAGGAGCGGCTCACGGCGTTGGTGCCGGAAGCGGAGCTCCGCATCGCTCACGGCCAGATGCCGGAGCGTGAGCTGGAACGCACCATGCTCGACTTCTACCACCAGCGCTTCAATATCCTGCTGTGCAGCACGATTATCGAGACCGGTATCGACATCCCGACTGCCAACACCATCATCATCGAGCGCGCCGACAAGTTTGGCCTCGCCCAGTTGCACCAGTTGCGCGGGCGGGTCGGGCGCTCGCACCACCGCGCCTATGCCTACCTGCTGATCCCGCCGCGCGCGGCACTGAGCGGCGATGCCCAGAAGCGCCTGGACGCGATCGCCACGCTTGAGGATCTGGGCGCCGGCTTTGCCCTGGCCTCGCACGACCTGGAAATCCGCGGCGCCGGTGAACTGCTGGGCGAGGCGCAGAGCGGCCAGATCGATGAGGTCGGTTACTCGATGTACAGCGACCTGCTGAACCGCGCGGTCGAGTCACTGAAGGCCGGGCGTGCACCGGATCTCGATACCCCGGTCACGAGCGGCACCGAGATCAACCTGCATGCCCCGGCCTTGCTGCCAGCTGATTATCTACCAGATGTGCACATGCGACTGGTGCAATACAAACGCATCGCCGGTGCCACAAGCCAGGCTGAACTGGACGACCGCATGGCTGAAACAATCGACCGCTTCGGTCCGTTGCCGGAAGCCGCCAAAGTACTGTTTGAAATTACTGCCCTGAAATTGCGCACCACACCGCTCGGCATCAAAAAAATCGAGGCCGGCCCCAAGGGCGCGCGCCTCGAATTCACCGATCAGCCGAATATCGATCCTGCCAATATTATTCGACTGCTGCAATCGGCACCTAAAATATACCGGTTGGATGGTCCGAATAAACTGCGGATCACCACTGAAATGCCAGATGTGAAGGATCGGCTGGCAGCATTGCATTCATTATTTGCATCACTGACACTGCCTACGTACTAGCGGCGAGCGTTATTCTGCAATCACGCGTGGCGGTGAAACTACATCTCGGGAAACAGCGCATCCTCGTAACCGAACAGGCGCATGTCCTTGAGGCGCATGGGATAGAGAATGCCGTCGAGGTGATCACATTCGTGCTGCACGACACGGGCATGGAAACCGCTCGCCTCGCGGGCAAACGGGTTGCCGTGCACATCGACCCCGCTGTAGCGCAGATGCNNTAGCGTGGATTGGCCTCGACGCCAAAGATCACCACCCGCTTCAACACGCCGATCTGCGGAGCCGCCAGCCCGGCGCCGTTGAGGGCAGCCATGGTGTCGAACATGTCCTGAATGAGTGTTTGCAGTTCCGGACTGTCAAACTCTGTGACCGGCTCCGACTTCTGGAATAGCCGCGGATCACCCATTTTCAGCACACGATGTACGGTCATGGGCCGTCTCCTGATTTTGATATGGTTCGGTTGCGACTATAATGCAGGCAATGTTTCGAGGAGCTGACATGCGTATTCTAGCCCTTGCCGGCCTGCTGGTCCTGTCCAGTCCGCTGTACGCCGCAGCCGTTACCCCAGAGAAAGACACCAGCACCTACGATATCGAAGTGCTGGTTTTCGAAAACCGCCTGCCCGAGCTGCAAGGCGACGAACTGCTGGCCCGCGACCCGGCAACTGTGCGCCGGCAAGCTTTGGATGTGGCGGTTCCGCCAGAAACACTGACCAGCCAACCCACCCTGCTGCCCATGATCACCGATCTGCTGGAGAAGGACGGACACTACCGCATCCTCGCCAGCAGCCACTGGCGGCAAACCCTGGAAGCGAATCCCAAGCCCGCCGTGAAACCGACCCGCATCGCTTCTGCTGCCGCCGGTGAACTCGAAGGCGCGGTGCGTTTCAGCCTGAGCCGCTACCTGCATCTGGATGTGAACATGCTGTTCCGTGATATCAGCACCAGCCTGCCGCAACCGGTGCTTTACCAGATCCGCGAACAACGGCGCATCAAGAGCCAGGAAACAAACTATTTTGACCACCCGCGCTTCGGTGTGCTGGTGCGGGTGATGCCGGTCGAGAAGGACCAGAAGCCCTGATGACCGCTGCCCGTATCGGGTAGCAACTCAACTGCCGGATACTTTCAGGCTTTCCTAGACCGCCAGTTTCGGCAGTGTCTGCTCCAGCAGACTGCGNNACCTGTGCCATGCCGCTTTCGAGGATACGCTCGATTTCCTGCAGGCTGATGGTGCCTTCGGCCTTGCCGGCAGCCGGGTTGGCCACAACCGCGATGCACGCATAACAAAGCCCGAGCTCACGAGCCAGGCTGGTTTCCGGCATGCCGGTCATGCCGACAATGTCGGAACCGTCCCGTTCCATGCGGCGGATTTCCGCAATGCTCTCGAAGCGCGGTCCCTGGGTAGCGCCATAGGTACCGGCCGTCGCAATATCCAGTGGTATATCGCGTGCAGCCGCGGCTATCGTGGCCCGCAGCTCATCGCAATACGGAAATGTGAAATCAACGTGCGTAACCGGCTTCTGCTCGTTGCCGAAGAAGGTGTGGTGACGGCCATAGGTGTAATCAATAATCTGGTCCGGGATCACCAGTCGTCCGGAGGTCATGTCCGGGGTGATGCCGCCGACGGCATTGACGGCTATCACATGCGTAGCACCGACTTCTTTGAGCGCCCAGATATTGGCGCGATAGTTCACCTCGTGCGGGGGAATGGTATGCCCATGGCCATGGCGGGCCAGGAACACGGCGTTTTGCCCGCCGAGGCGGCCGAACACCAATGGCGACGAAGGCTCGCCGTAGGGGCTGCGCAGCACTTCGCGCCGGGTGATTTCCAGGTTCTTGAGCTTGGTCAACCCACTGCCGCCGATAATGGCTACCAAATTCATGGCGCGTTACTGGTCATGTTGGGAGGATACGGCATAGATGCCTGGTGCATTGCGCAACCAGCCCTTGTAGTCCATGCCGTAGCCGAACACGTAGCGGTCCGGAACATCGAGGCCGACGAACTCCACATCGATGCTGACTTTACGCGGCCGGTCCTTACGAACCAGCACCGCCTTGCAGATATCACTGGCGCCATCGGAACGATATCGCGCCTCAATAGCGGCGAGTGTCGTGCCCTCATCGAGAATATCGTCGACCAGCAGCACACTGCGCCCAGCGGACGGCACAAACGGCCCGGCGATCCATTCCAGCTCGCCGCCCTTGAGTCGTGATCCGTAGCGGGTCGCGTGCACATAATCCACCTGCAGCGGAAATCGCAACCGGGTGAGCAGCTTGCCGAACGGCACCATGCCGCCATTCATGAGACAAACCAAAATCGGATGGGTATGCCCGAGCCGGCGGGAAATGCCGGCCGCCATGGCATCGAGCGCGGTTTCGACGCGGAATTCGTCATGCAAACAGTCAGCATGCTCGAAAACTTCCCAGGCCTGCTCGGCAGTTACCCCGGTCAAGGTCGCTTTAATCCCGCTCAGTAGGTGAAGGTGACGGTATCGTCGTCCATGGCCTGGCTGATGATGTAGGCGCCGCCGACGGTTTCCTCTACTTCCGGAATCAGGTCGCGACCCCAGAGCTCAAGCGTCGGTGTGCACACCTTGAATTTGACGCCGGCTTCGTGGGCGTCCTTGATAAAGTCATAGACATTTTTCGGATTGCCTTCCTGCACATGCAACTTCTCGGCTACACCCTTGATGGCCAGCTCTCCAGCCCGGGCAGTCAGAATCACCTCGACTTCGTATTCCATGGCGGCCGCAACCGTGGCTTGAAAAAACGGCGCGCCCAACTCGGCTCCATTGGAGGGATCTGTATTCACCATCACGATCATGAGCTTGTTGGGCATGGGTGTGTCCTCTAAATGGAACGTGTCCTTGGTAATGAGATTCAGTCTGCAAGGCCCGGGGTGATTATATCGGCGGAGCGGCCGTAATGGCCATCCGCACGCAAAGCTTTATTCGGGATACTTGAGTGTTTTCAGATAGTTCTGAAAATCGGCCTTGAGCTCGGGATGTTCCAGGGCGAATTCCACCGTGGCCTCGAGATAGCCGAGCTTGCTGCCACAATCGAATCGCTTGCCCTGAAACTCATAGGCCAGTACCTGTTCTTTGGCCAACAGCCGGGCAATCGCATCGGTAAGCTGGATTTCACCGCCACTGCCAGCCTGAATCCCTTCCAGATGTTCGAATATCCGGGGGGTCAGAATATAACGTCCGACGACACCTAGGGTCGAAGGTGCCTTGTCAGGATGCGGCTTCTCAACAATACCATCCAGCTTGAGGATGCCCTTCTCCCATTCACGCCCCTTGACCACACCGTACTGTTTAATCTGGCTACGCGGCACATTCTGCACCGCCAGCACCGAACTGTTGTAGTGTTCGTAGACGTCCATCATCTGCTTGAGTGCCGCTGGTTCAGCGCGAATCAGGTCATCAGCCAGAATCACGGCAAAAGGCTCGTTGCCGACGACATGGCGGGCACACAGTACGGCATGCCCGAGCCCAAGGGCTTCCTGCTGGCGAATATAAATACAGGAAACATTATCCGGCACCACCGAACGAGCCATCTTGAGCAACTCGGTTTTGCCGCGCAGCTCCAGTTCGTTTTCCAGTTCGTAGGCCTTGTCGAAGTGGTCCTCGATGGCGCGCTTGCTGCGACCGGTGACGAAAATCAGGTCGGTAATGCCGGCGGCGATCGCCTCTTCGGTGGCATACTGGATCAGTGGCTTGTCAACGATCGGCAGCATTTCCTTCGGACTGGCTTTGGTTGCCGGCAAAAAGCGTGAGCCGAATCCAGCCACCGGAAACACTGCTTTGGTTATTTTTTGCATGTCAGCCTGTGTATTCAGTTATCCGATCAGGCGACTTCGCGCCCAATTCCATGATACTCGATCCCGATTGCTTTCATTTGTGCCGGATCATACTGATTGCGCCCGTCAAACACGACCGGGTTCTTCATCAGGGTAAGCATACGCTGGAAATCCGGATGCCGGAATGGCTTCCATTCAGTAACCAGCGCCATCGCATCCACATCCCTGAGCGTGTCGTACTGGTCATCCATCAGTTGCAGTTGACCGGACGAAAACCAGGCGGCCGGAAATTCTTTCTGGGCGGCGGTCATGGCCACAGGGTCGTGGGCCACAACCCGCGCCCCGGAAGCAATCAGTTCGTGCAGCAGCACCAGTGACGAGGCCTCGCGCAAATCATCCGTGCCAGGTTTGAAGGCCAGACCCCAGACCGCAAATGTGTAGCCGGATAGATCGCGGCCAAAACGCTGGACAAATTTACGATACAACACGTGTTTTTGGCTATTATTCCGGTCTTCGACTGCACGCAGTACCTTTGGCTCGAATTCCGTCTGCTCCGCCATGTGAATCAGGGCCTTCACGTCCTTTGGAAAACAGGAGCCGCCATAGCCGCACCCAGGGTAGATAAATGAGTAGCCAATGCGTGAATCCGATCCGATTCCGGTACGCACGCTTTCCACGTCGACTCCAAGCTGCTCGCAAAGCCCCGCGATCTCGTTCATAAACGAAATCTTCGTAGCAAGCATGGCATTGGCTGCGTATTTCGTCATTTCTGCTTCACGCACACCCATATAGAAAATACGTTCATGCGTGCGCATAAACGGTGAATACAATTCATGCATCACCGCCCGCGCTGGTTCACTATTCGTTCCGATGACCACGCGATCCGGTCGCATGAAATCGTCCACGGCCGCCCCTTCCTTCAGGAATTCCGGATTACTGACCACATCAAAACTGGCCCTGGAACCCCGTTTGTCCAGTTCAGACTGTATGGCCGCACGTACTTTGTCTCCAGTACCGACGGGTACAGTGGACTTGTCAACCACCACAACATAATCATTCAGATACTGTCCGATCTCACGTGCGACTGCCAGCACATACTGCAGATCGGCGGAGCCGTCCTCACCCGGCGGAGTACCAACGGCGATAAACAAGGCTCGGGCACCTGGCATCGCCTCTTTGAGTGACGTTTGAAAACGAAGCCGTCCGGCCTTGGCGTTGCTAACCACCATTTTATCCAGGCCCGGTTCATATATCGGCAGAATGCCCTGTTTCAGGCGATCGATCTTGCCCTGGTCGACGTCGACACAGATGACCTCGTTGCCCATTTCCGCAAAACAGGCGCCCGTAACAAGACCCACATAGCCCGTGCCAATCACTGTCAATTTCATGAATGTGTCTCGCTGCGATTATTATCGTCCCGATATGGTCAAAACCGTTCGGGCTGTTTGAAAGCTACGATGTCGGCACCTGTTTTAGCCGGCGGCAATATCGTATTGTAGTATTGTGATTGATGTTCAGGAACCAGATCACACAGCAAGTCGTAGATATGCCGGTTGTCATTCCGCTCGCAGGCGATAGTCATCTGATCGAGAATGCTCTCGACATAGTCAGGATCCAGGCGACGGCTGTTGGCCAGAAGGATTTTGGGATGCGAGGTGCCAGCCAACTGTTCCGATTCGTGAAACAGCTCCTCGTATAACTTCTCGCCAGGCCGTAGCCCGGTATAGACGATCTCGATCTCTTCACCGGGTTTCTTCCCGGAAAGACGAATCAATTGTTCTGCCAGATAGGCAATCTTTACCGGCTCACCCATATCCAGCACAAAGATCTCACCGCCTTTGCCCATGCTACCGGCTTGTAAAATCAACTGGGATGCCTCTGGAATAGTCATAAAGTAACGGGTGATTTCAGGATGGGTCACTGTCACTGGACCGCCGTCAGCGATTTGCTTCTGGAACAGCGGAATGACGCTGCCTGCAGAACCGAGTACGTTGCCGAATCGCACCGTGATGAAGTGAGTGTCATATCGGGTGTTGAGATTCTGGCAATATATTTCCGCCACCCGCTTACTCATACCCATGACGTTTGCTGGATTTACCGCCTTGTCCGTCGAGATCATGACAAACGTCGCGCAACCTGTACGGCCCGCTGCTGAAGCCAGCGTGCGTGTTCCCAATACATTGTTGCGCGCCGCGGCGCGCACCTGATGTTCAAGCATCGGTACATGCTTGTAGGCGGCAGCGTGAAAAATCACATCAGGACGATGCGTGCTCAGTAGTTCATCAACTGCTGGCTGATCAGTAATGTCGATAAGTGCCGCAGTAAGACGGAGGTCTGGGTAGTGTCTCCGCAGTTCGAGCTCAATGGAATAAAGATTGAATTCGCTGTTCTCGGCAAGAATCAGGTGCTGTGGCCGCAGGTGAGCGACCTGACGACACAATTCAGACCCAATTGAGCCGCCACCGCCGGAAACCAAAATCGTCTTGCCCTTGTTGCCACGGGAAATGGCCGGCCAATCGAGTTGCACGGCTTCGCGCCCAAGCAAGTCATCAATTTCCACTTCGCGCAGATCTTTAAGGCCTACTTGGCCTCCAACCAGGTCTTGCATGCGCGGCAAGATGCGAAATGGAATCGACGTCGTTTCGCATAGCTCAACAACACGTTGTATCTGGCGTGAATTGGCTGATGGCAATGCCAATAGGATCAGCTGAACCTGTAACTTCTCAACCAGTGTTGGTATTGATTCACAGTCATTAATGACCCGTACCCCGTGAATATCCTTGCCGTGCTTACTCCGATTGTCGTCCACGAAGCCGACAGGACGATAGACGTGGCGAGAACCGCGCAATAAATCGCGCACCAGCAATTCGCCGGCCTGTCCGGCGCCGACAATCAGAACATTCTGCGCACCACGACTATATAGATGCCTGTCCTTCAACCAACGATAAATGAAACGCGGACCGCCCAGCAGCAATACCAGCAGAATTCCCTCCAGCGCAAATACCGACCGGGGAACTCCTTCAAGCCGATTCAGGAAGAATATAGATACGCCAGAAGTGACAATGCCAACTGATACCGCTTTTAAAATACGAACCAGATCTGGAACCGAGGCAAACCGCCACACTCCACGATACAGGCCGTAATACCAGAACATGCCCCCCTGAATCACCATCACCAAGGGTAGCGTGGCCAACGCCTGTTGCCAGAAGAACGAAGGTATTGTCTCGAGATTAAAACGCAGCCAATAGGCGCCCAGCCAGGCGACTGGAATAACGGTCAAATCATGAAGAATGACCGTAATTCGATTTCGGAGCGTGCGCAACATCATGAACGTGACTTAATCACTTTCTGTTCCAGACGATATACGCTAATAGACAGTGCAGCATAGGTCGATATCCAGCCGAGAATCAGAATCCATTGCATGGGCACTTCCAGATTTCTGACAACTAATGCCGAGAGGCCGCATGCCGCCATCAGCACATACTCGGACATGACCGTCCGGCGGTGGCCCCAGCCTAATTGTACCAGACGCTGGTAATAATGGGTTTTGTGGGCCTGCCAGATTCGCTCCCGCTTGAGCAGGCGTCTGAGCAGCGTCACGCTCGAATCCACGATAAATGGCGAAAACACCAGAATCGAGACCCATAATGGAAAGAGGTGATGTCGCTCTGCCCAGATAGACATGCTTCCTGCCAGTAATCCCAGGGTCGCCGAACCGGCGTCTCCCATGAACAATTTGGCCGGCGGAAAATTTGCCAGCAGGAAAGCCGCGGCACTCGAGGCAATGATCAAATTGATGGCCATAAAAGCCATGTCACCCGATTGATACCCCAGTAGCGCAAATGACCCAAAGCCAAGAACAGCCATCCCCCCGGCAAAGCCATCCATACCATCCATAAAATTATAGAGGTTCACCATCCATATCAGATAAATCACAGATATAGCGATGCCCAGTGCTTGTGGCCATATCCACTGAATGCCCGGCAAGCCAACACCTGTCAGCGTCATTCCACCACTGACAACCAGCGATGCGGAAGCGATCTGACCAACCAAGCGCGCGGGCACAGAAAGGCCCTGGCGATCGTCGAGAAAAGATATATACGCTAGCAACAAGACGGCTATCGTAACCCAGATTGCCGGTGCTGAAATCTGGCCGGACATGGAATAGAACATGGCCGCGACTGCAATACCAGTAAGAATCGCGATGCCACCCGTGCGGGGCACAGCATGTACGTGCAATGAACGCTCATTTGGATGATCCAGCAAATGCAGCCACGAACCTGGCATGTAAATGTACTGAACCATCATGTGCGTGGCGATGAATGCCAGCACGGCTGAAATTAACATCATCATGCTGATCTATGCTGACTGAGATACCAGCGTGCCGTTCTGTGTATACCCTCGTCGACAGAAACCGGTGGTGTCCATTTCAGTGTTTTTCGAGTGTGGTCGATATCCAATTGTAATGACCCGCACAAGCGATCATAAAGTCCCGGTTTACCAATCAATTTCGCCGCGATCTCAAGCCATGCTGGTGGTATCGGTATCAACCTCGGTGATTTATCCAGTGCCTTGGCCAACCTAGCCACCAGTTCCGGTGTTGATAAATCCTCGCCATCGGACACCAGAAAAATCTGGCCAGATGCTTCTGTTTGGGACAGACAATGAGTGAGCAGATCTACGAAATTCTCCAAAAACACAAGACTTCGTTTGTTATGACAGGCCCCAAAAGGCATGGGCAAGCCACGATTGACCATATGCAACAGACGCAGGTAATTCCCCTTTACCCCAGGACCATAGACCAATGGAGGGCGCACAATGACCACCTCGAGCCCCGTCTCGCGACCGATTTGTAGTATCGCCTGCTCTGCTTCCCACTTGCTAATGGCATAGGCATCCACAGGACAGGGTGCGTCTGTTTCTTTAAACGGTTTGTCCTCTGTGCTTTCTCCATTTACCTTGATCGTACTTACAAATACCATACGTCGTACACCTGCTGCTGCTGCAGAGCGTGCCAAATTGATCGTACCGAGCGTGTTTGTCGCTCGATATGCCGCTAGCGAATCGGTGGCGCGCTCACGCATCACGTGGACTCGCGCTGCCAAATGAATCACCGAATCTACTTCGCTCAGCGCCTGCGACCACTGGGTCATTGCATCGATGTTACCGACCACGACTAGCTCGTCAGAATTGTCTAGTTGGGATCCACCATCCGGTCTCCGGTGCAAAGCACCCATCACCCTGTACCCATAACCCCGGAGATTGGCGCAGAGCTTGCGACCGATGAAGCCGGTGGGACCAGTAACCATAATCTTTTTTGAATGGGTCATCTGTTTAGGCACAGAGTAAGGCGTCACGGTTTTCGGCCCAACCGACGACGCCACAGAATCCTGAAGAACGGTTTCGAAAGAAAGAAGCGGAGCATGCTGGCGACATGCCAACGCAGATACCTGAAATCACGATGACTTTGCCGGCGCGCCTCATGGATCACCTTTGCTTCGGGACAGAGCCGGATGACCTTGCCGGCAAGCTGCATACGCGCGCACAGATCGACGTCCTCGTAGTACAGGAAGTAACGCTCATCAAACCCGCCGAGCCGCCGAAAGGTCGCTGTTGGAATCAGCATGAACATCCCGGCCACCCAGTTCGGCGATGTGACCTCTTGACCCAATGGGTAGTCAGGCTGGCCGCGCATGCCGAGCGCCTTGGCCAGGATGCGGAACGGGGTTGGAAAACGGCGGGCACTGTCTTCGACGCCGCCTTGCACATTAAGAACCAGCGGGGCCGCCACGCCAACATCGGCCTGCTCCAGACAGCGCAGCAGTCCGGGAAACGGGTTGGCCATCAGGCGGATATCCGGATTCACGACACAAAAGTAGTCGCTTGGGTATTCCGTTAGTCCGTGCCGAAAAGCCGTGTTGTGGTTGGCGGCAAAGCCCTGCGGCATCGGGTTTTGCAGGAATCGCACCGGAAACGAGAAGCGATAACCATGCGTATCAAATGGTTCCGGAACATTGATCGTGACGGTCACGTGTACGGCCGTACGGCGACAGTGCTTCTCAATGTCCTGCAGCAGACGCAATACCAGTGCGGCTTGGCCATGACTGACAACAGAAACATGGATATCTTGAGTCTTCGTGTCGCTCAATTTCAAAGCATCACCGGACCGTGAAATCACTCAGTGCTTTCGCCGATTTACCCGCTCCGGCTCTGTCATGGCAAGGCGCGCGCAGAACAGAAGCGCCAGGTTGCGCGCCACCCCAGGCAAGAGGATGCCGTGGCGAAGCAGGAACATCCTTCTCCCCACCCATCCACGCTCGGACAGTTTCGTGAACCCGCGTATCAGCGATACCTGTGCAGGGCGCAGCTGGGCTTTGAATCGGGCAAGGAATCCACCGGCCTGACGGCGCAGTCGGGTGATATTCTTGCGGCCACAGCCAGACAGCAATCGCCTGATATTAGCTTTCCATCCGTAGGCCTCCGCTCCGACGGTATTCCTGCCATGTTGACGATAGAGGACCAACGGCTCTTCTACCGCTTCAATGTGGCCGAAAACCGAAGCCACAAGCGCCAACCAATGATCATGCATGACGGCCTCTTCGGGGATCGGTCGGGCTCTCTCCAGCAATGCACGATTCGCCAGTAATGCACAGCCCGTTACCGGATTCTTGATGAGGACCTGACTCACGTGGGTCCGCGTCGGGTCGATACCGGAATACGCCCAGAATGACGGATGAATTGGTTTCAGGACGCGGTCGACCACGTTCAGATCACTATGCACCAATATTGGTGTGTCGTGGCCCAGCTGTTGCTCCAGGGTCTGCATGCGAGCCAGCAATGTGCGCAACTTGTGACTCTTCCAGATGTCGTCCTGGTCGCAAAAAGCGACATACGGAGACCGTGCCTGGTCTAGCAACCACGCGAAGTTACCGGGCCCACCCAGGCGAACGGAGAAGCGCTGGATAGCTATCTGCTTCGGATAGGCCTTTTCAAGTTTATCCAGAATCGCCGTCGTACCATCCGTCGACCCGTCGTCGCGTGCGAGTATTCTCAGCCGCACCCCCTCCTGGGCGAGCACGGACTCAATCTGCTCGGACAGAAACGCTTCCCCGTTATACGTGGCCAACAAGACGTCGATCATGGTCTGCTGGTCGGCGGCCTGCACTTTCCCGCAACCATCCGGCGTCACACAATCTCGAGCGTCGGCAGCGGAAAGACCAGCTTGGCATTGCGTAGCCGATACTTCTCCAGAAAAAACGAACGAAAATGCCAGGGCAGGACGATCAGATAGTCGGGTTCGTCGGCCAGCAGTTCGCTTTCCGGTACGATCGGAATGAGGGTTCCCGGAGCGAGGCGTCCGAACTTGTATGGGTTGACCTCCCCGATTGCATACAGCTCCCGTTTTCCCAAGCCACAATATTGCAACAGGACGTTGCCTTTCGTAGAGGCTCCGAGACCTGCCACCCGTTTTCCTTCAGTTAAAGCGTTCTCGATGAAATTGCGCAATGCGACTCGGCTGGCCGCTGTCCGCGCTGCAAACTCCTGATATGGAACCAGCGTATCGAGACCCAGTTTGACTTCCTGATCCAACAGGGTCTGCAACCCGGGATACTCGGTATACTGGGCTTGCTGTTTCGCGACAGTGACGGAAAAGCTACCACCATTGATGTCATTGAATTCCACATCCACGATCTTCAGGCCGGCCCGGTCTGTCATCCACTTGATCTGCTTGAGGGCATAGTACTCCAGATGCTCGTGGCAGACCGTGTCATAGGAGTTCCGTTCTAGCATGAGCGGCATGTAGCTTTGCTCAAACACCCACAAACCGTTGTCGTCCAGGATCGAAACCACTTCCCGCATGAAATCCATCGGGCGCTCGAGATCGTAGAACATCGAGAACGACGTAACCACGCGGGCCTTACGCCCGGAAAGGGCTTCGCGAAACCGCGCCGCAGAGAAAAAATCGGCAACGATGATCACACCTGCAGGGTAGTACTCTTGAAACTTGGCGGCGGTCGGATCCATGCCGATGCGGGTGCAGGAATGCTCCGGATAGGCCCCGAGCGTCGTACCGTCGTTGCTGCCGATATCGAGCACGACAGGCTGGCCGGAGAAATCCACAGTTTCCAGTATCTTCTTCACCTTACCATGCAGGTGCCGCACCATGCTCTGGTTCAATCCCGAACGGTAACCGTAGTTGTCTCCGTACATCTCGCCGAGATCGTACGAATGCGCAAGTTGCAGCAGACCGCAAACGTCCGTTCCGCCGACACACTTGACGAGTACGAGCGGGCCCTGGGTAATCCTCTGGCTTGCTTGTGCCGGGAAGACTCCGGTCAGCGCCTGGACACCGAGATCCAGTACTTGTTCGAGATGGGTTCCACCACAGATCCGGCACTTCTCAGTCTTGCGATACATTTGTTCCTCGTGATTTCACATCCGGGACATTTACGTTGCTAAGTGTGTAACGATCCGCATCCACCATCATATGTACGAGCTCGCTAAACGTAACACTCGGTTTCCAGCCAAGCATTGACCTTGCCTTGGAGGCATTGCCGCACAACTCGATTGCATCGGGGCTACGTTCCAGTTTCTGGTCCATGACTACGTGATTCCGGTAATCGAGGCCGACGCGAGAAAACGCGAGTTCGCACAATTCACGAACCGAATGTGTTTCTCCTGTTGCAACAACATAGTCCCCTGGCTCTGGTTGCTGCAGCATTCTCCACATGGCATTGACGTAGTCACCGGCGTATCCCCAGTCACGGCGGCTCTCGAGATTACCGAGCATAATCGTCTTATCCTGCCCGGCGGCTATTCGGGCGGCTGAAAAGGTCACCTTGCGTGTAACATACTCCATCCCGCGAAGTGGGCTTTCATGGTTGTACAGAATCGCTGAACAGGCAAATACACCAAAACGGTTCCGATAGTTTTCGATCATGTTTTGGGCATATACCTTTGCGGCACCGTATGCGTTTCGCGGCCGAAGCGGAGTGCTCTCGTCCTGTGGTGACACAAGGGAATTTGCAAATACCTCGCTACTGGATGCCTGACAGAAACGCGTCTCCGGGCAAACAGCGCGAATGTACTCAAGAAATCGTACGACGGCAAGACCGTTGATTTCCGCAGTGGCCACAGCGTCATCAAACAGTTGAGTGCTCGACGAACGCGAGGCCAGATTGTATATCTCATCCGGTCGATAGCACTCGAGTGTATCTCTGATTGAATGCGAGTCTGCGAGATCCAGCCTGACTACTGGTATCTCCTCACCATTTACAACCAGTGACGAATCATCTTTTATGCGATGGGATGTACCGATCACGGCGTAGCCACATGAAGCCAGGAGTTTTGCCAGGTATGTCCCATCCTGCCCGCGAATTCCCGTTACCAATGCAGTCCGACCTTGAATTTCAGGCACCATTTCGTCGTCCCAGATAATGACGGCTGCGCCGCAGGTCATATAGACCACCACGCAAACTGCTGTGTCGGAACCGGGCGTAGATGAGCGCCGTGATGTTCAGGAACCAGCCGGGAACAATTGCAATCAATCCCGGCAGCCACGCCTGCCACGGTTTAGCAATGGGCCGGATAAATTGGTTGAAGTCGTACCAGGAGTACCATCCCTTGGCCCGATACAAGGCCAGAAGTGCTGGATCGCGCCATGGCTGTCTCGGAGTGATGGCCGCCCTGCTCGATTCAGGCAAACACTCAAAGGACCAGATCAGGCTCGGCCACTTAAACATCCACACCTGGAATGAACGACTCGTCCAGTTGCCCACACCATAGCGGATACGCACCAATGGCTCACCGATGGCAATCGCACCTCCTGGCAAAGGCGCCTGGAATAACACCCCGACATGAATAAACTCGCTTCCGAAATATGCCTTCCGTTCGCGTTTGAGCCACAATTCGCGCCGCACCACAAGGCCGCCGATGAAGTTAAGGTGTCGTCCACAATCGATAAAGAGTTGCTCCGATTCCGCCGCACCGTAATGGCGTTCACCCTTGAAAGCCAGTCGGTGCGGTACAAGGGTTTCGGTGAAATCCGCAGTTCGCACCTCGGCGTCAACGATCACTGCATCCGGCGATTGGCGGCACGCGCTGAGCACTCGGATCATAGCACCGGGGGAAAGCAGGTCGTCATCGGACATCAGCCAGCAATACCTGCCTCGGGCGAATTCCAAAACCTTATCAAAATCCCCATCGATTCCAGAATTAGTCGTTTGGGGGAAATACTTTAAATTGGGTGCCACTGCGGCGCGTATACCTATCACCGCAGCGGTATCATCGGTGGAAGCACCATCCACGACCACGACTTCCGTTGCCTGACCACATTGTTCGAGAATGTTGTCTAAGGTCTGACCAATATAGCTGGCGCGATTGCGAGTGGCGATGCACACAGAGAGAAGCGGTTGGCCATCACCCATGTTTCCATCTACGTCTACATTTGTGCGCACGGCACGCTCAGGCACGACCATCCCTCTTCAGTTGACGATGTAGCCAGCGCCACGGAGCGCGCACCACCTTATATATTGATTTCAGACCCCGGTACCACGAAATCGGCAACCGCTGATAAAGCGCACGCGCCATCCAATTTCTGAATCCACCATCGCTATAGCAAATGGCAAAAATTCGATCAAGTTCTGGCCGGTTCTCACGCTCCGGTGACTCTATCGCGCGATCTCTGGCGTAGAAGAAGGACAGCAGGGCTAGTTCGTTGCGCAATAGGCGGCAAACATTTTGTGTTTCAATCGAATCAGCGCCGTAGAAATGAGTTGCGATCCCGACAAAGCCATCAACCGCGATTTTAAAGCGATTCACCACTCCTCGTTCCTGGAACGAGTCGTTCTCGCCTCGCTTGTCCAGACATACCTCTGCCATATAGCAGACCTTTAGTTGGCTCTGAGCAAGCGCCATCAAGCGCGCTACATGGCCCCAACAGCTACCCATAAATTCTGCCAAGGGTTCCGTTGACAACCATTTTTCCCGTCGAATGATGAGGCCACTCATGAAACTGAAGAGCGACTCAGTATTGACCGCTGCCACCAACCACTCCCTTCTCTGACTAGGGTCACTCATCTCCATCTCCCGCGAACGGTCGTACCGGAAGATCGGGTAGTCGCGTAGGAAGCGCATACTCTTATCGCAAATTGTGTGCTTGCAGATATAAACGTCGTGGTTAGAGCACAGCCATTCTAGCGCGCGTTGGATGGCATGTGGGCGCATGATGTCATCGCCGCTAAACAACCAGCAGTACTCACCTCGCGCCAAGGCGACGCTTGCCGCAAGGTCTGCATCGATGCCGCCACGCTTCTCGAGCCGAACATATCGCAACTGTGGGCTAGTCGCAGTCCGTGCTGCCACCACTTCCTGGGTGTTGTCGGTTGAGGCGCCATCTACGATCAGCACTTCTATATCGTTTGTGGTCTGGGACAGAATCGAATCAAGGGTTTCACCTAGAAATGATCCGAAATTAAATACGGGTATACATATGGATAGACGCGGAACACTCATACTATCAACGCTTGCCAATCAACCAATTTCGTGTACGACGAAACCAATCACACAGCCATATATTCATTCTTTCACACAAAGGCGCAAATGTGTTCGATACAAAGAATCCGTCAAGACGATTCGGAGGCACTAAAAAATAGCGATGTAAATCCGAATCCTCATTTCGTACATAGAATCTGTTTATTCCATCAAACCACACAAATGTGTAGTCGGCATCGATTAGAAGAGGTTCCCACGCATCCCACGCAGGTTTTTGTGTTTCAGGCTCAATGGCTTCGACGAGCACTATAATTGGACGATATCGTTTCCAATTCATCCCCTGAATAACCTCTTTTTCCATACCCTCAGCATCAATTTTTAGGAAGTTAATCGTCTTACCCTTGCAATGGGTATCACACACTTTCTCTAGAGTGAAGACCTCAACTTCTTGGCTACGATGGGCATACCCAAGCCGGCTTGCCCAATTAATAACATCTGACGAGAACGAAGAGATTCCTGTGCCAGGAACCTCATGGAACACTACGTGCTTGTCACAATTCCCTACCCCTTGATTAAGGTTAATATCCCTCGGGCGCTTTTTTTCTAACAATGCGTGATAATGTCTCGCTGGTTCAATGTTGATACCGGACCAGCCAGATTCATAAAAGTGGCGTGTCACCGAATCGGTATTGGGATGCCATGCGCCAACGTCTATGTAGAAACCTGCTTC
This sequence comes from Proteobacteria bacterium UBA6908, assembly GCA_002451085.1. Classification (GTDB taxonomy): domain Bacteria; phylum Pseudomonadota; class Gammaproteobacteria; order Acidiferrobacterales; family UBA6901; genus UBA6901. The sequence continues at coordinate 51,050 of DKBE01000026.1, forward strand.
AACACCCTTGAAGGTTCGATCGAGCATTACATCTTCAAAATTCTGGGCATAGCTAATCACTGGTACACCTCGACCTTGTTTGTAAAGGAATATCTCGAACAAGAATTTCTGACATTTCTATATTCAGCTTGTCTTGTCATCCAAATAATCTAAACTGCGCGATACCCCATAGTCGCCTAACGACTATGGAAGCGAGGGCGCGCAGCTGCGAAGACGCTGCCACTGAAAGCAGGAATGACGTTAAGGCTAACCCACCCAGGTACACCAGCTTCTCAAGAATTAATGGCTCCCACCCTATCGTTGCATAGAAGCCTCCTATAACGACCAACAGTGAGATTACCAATGGGATCCCGACGTCCTGAATTAACCACTTGGTCGCCATCCCTACTAGCAATCTCCGATGCGTCAACCATGCACCCAACAATACATACAACACATGCAAAACAAGCCATGCTATGGCTGCGCCCAAGCCCCCATACAAAAACGTGAGGATGACGATCAGAGGGGTCAATATAACCATCAGCACCCCGTTGATTGTAAGTGGAAGTCTAGTCATCCCATAGGCCAATTGCAGCGCAAAAGGCAGGTGCATCACACCGTGCAGCGCTGAGCCAATCGTCAACAATGTAATAAGTGGTGCAACGCTTCTAGCAATATCCGGGTCACCGACCCACATAAGTACAATATCTTCCGAGAAGATGGCTAGCACCATAGCGATCGGAAATAGAACTGCCCCTAGTAGACGAGTACTGAGACGATACACATCTGCCAACTTCTCGGTTTCACCATTAGCCACGAGAACCGAAATGCGTGGGTAGACAGCATTGAAAAATGGTGTGACCAGTACGTACAAACCACTTGCCACTACTGTCGCAAGCATGTAGTGACCAAACTCAGGCAGGCTGAGTATTTTACTAAGGATGACCTTGTCCAACTGCGTGAAGACAAGAGCAGAAAGTGTTACAACACTCATGCCTGCTGAGAATCGCCAAACCTGCCGCAGACTATCTAAGTCGAAGTGAACACCTTCCGCTCGACCAACTACTCTCCAGGCCACCGAGCGCATCACAAAGACATAAACGGCCGCTACCCCTATTTGCCAGAGAAAAAGGGCCTGAACAGTTGGCGAAACAACTGCAAGGACAGCCACAGCACCAAAACTCCCAATCGTCATGACGGTACTACTCACAAAACTTAAAATAACTATGCGCTGAGCGCCCATCATAGCGCCCTGATATAAACCTACCGGCCAACGAAATGCGATAATCAGCGCCATTAACATCACGGCGTGACTAACAGTCGCCACCGGTATGTTCTCAGATTTCAACCAGTAGCGTGAGATCAGCGGGGCTAGTGCGACTACAACTATAGCTATTACGCCGGCCATTCCCCAATAGATCACCGAGAGTGTGCGAAGCAGGTTCCCCGATGCACGTATATTCCCGACCGCCGAATTGCGCGCTATTTCTCGATTAATGGTAGGCGCTAGACCAATATCCAAGAGCTGCAGAAGACTCTGCGTTGTCACCATAAAACCGATCAGACCATAGGCCTCTATCCCGAGGTATTTGAGATAGAACGGAACGACCGCCAGTCCTACCAGAGCTGTCCAGGCCGAGCTTGCCAGGCCCGCCACGAGGTTACGGCCTAGCCTCATTCCTGATTACTCGTGATAGTCGTTCGCATGAAAGCCATGTTTTTTTATAAGCTCGTCGCGCTCTGCGTCTTTGAGGTCCTCACGCACCATCTCTTCTACAAGTTCTCTAAAACTAATCTTTGGAACCCAGCCAAGTTTTTCTTTCGCCTTGGATGGGTCGCCCAATAGCGTCTCAACCTCTGTTGGACGGAAGTAGCGAGGATCAACAGCGACTATACAATTGCCTGCTTTGTCGTAGCCTTTCTCCTCTACCCCCTTGCCTAGCCAGCGTATTTCGATACCCAGTTCATGTGCTGCCGTAGCCACAAATTCGCGCACTGAGTATTGTTCGCCAGTGGCAATCACAAAATCTTCTGGCTCATCCTGTTGCAGCATGAGCCATTGCATCTCGATGTAGTCTTTTGCATGACCCCAATCGCGTCTTGCGTCAAGGTTTCCCAAATAGAGGCAACTCTGTAATCCCAGCTTGATGCGCGCCA
>DKBE01000067.1 GCA_002451085.1 Proteobacteria bacterium UBA6908
ATGGTGCAGAACGGATAGTTCTCGGCCTGGATGCCGGCCTGCGTGAGCGCATTGAACAGGGTCGACTTGCCGACGTTCGGCAGACCGACGATACCGCATTTGATTCCCATATCCTGAATTCCGTCGTGAAGGCCCGCGATTCGCGGGCACCGTTAAACCTGGTGGGCGTGCAGTGCGTTCATGACCTTCTGGAACTGACCGAGCACAATGTCCTCGATGTACGATTGCGCCCGGGTGATGGCGTCGTCAATCAATTCCTGTTCAGCCGTGGGGGCACGCCTGAGCACATACGAGGCGACCTGCGCCGCATTTCCTGGGTGACCGATACCGATGCGCAGGCGGGCGTAGTGACCGCCACCGAGCTTCTCGGTGATGTCCTTGAGGCCGTTGTGGCCGCCATCGCCGCCACCATCCTTGAGGCGCACCGCCCCCGGCGGCAAATCCAGCTCGTCGTGCGCGACCAGGATCGCCTCCGGCGGAATTTTGTAGAAATGCGCCAGCTTCGCGACCGATTCACCACTGTGATTCATGAAGGTGTCGGGCGCCAGCAGCCACACGTCACTGCCGGCGATCGATAACCGCGCCACGTGACCGGCAAACCGGGTCTCGCGGCGAAGCGACTGCCCGCTACCGATCAACAGGGCACTCAAAAAACGGAAACCCGCGTTGTGGCGGGTTTCCGCGTATTCCGGCCCGGGGTTGCCCAGGCCGGCAATGAGCGCAATGCGTGCGNNGCGGCAGCAACCGCCACCGGCGCTTCCACTTCTTCGCGCACGGCCGTGATGGCCGCGACGGCCAGGTCATCACCACCACGCGCCAGCTGGGTGAACTGAACCCCTTCCGGCAGCGGGATGTCGGACAAGTGCACCGACTCATTGAGCGACAGGTTGCCCATGTCGACGGTCAGGAACTCCGGCAGGTCTTTCGGCAAGCAGGTGATATCCACATCGGTCATGAGATGGCTGACGATGCCGCCCTGCTGCTTCACGCCCGGTGCAGTATCCTGATTGATGAAATGCAGCGGCACCTTGATGTGCAGCAGCTCGGTGGCGCTGACTCGCAGCAGGTCGAGGTGAGCAATGCGCGGCTTGTACGGATGCATCTGGATGTCGCGCAACACCGCCTGCTCGGTTTCGGAACCGACCTTCACGTTCAGAATCGAGGAATAGAACGCCTCGTTCTTCACCTGGTGATACAGGGTGTTGTGATCGAGCGTAAGCGACACCGCATCCTTGCCGGCGCCGTACATCACGGCCGGCACCTTGCCATCGCGACGCAGGCGGCGGCTCGCACCCTTGCCCTTGACGTCACGCTTTTCGGCGTTGAGTTCGAATTTAGCCATCTTTCTATCTCCGGTTGTTTGACAAATTTCCGCCGACCCGCGACCAGGTCGAACGGTTTAACAGTCGCGCCGCCAAACAGCGCCGCGACGTTAATCTTTCACTAATCCATGAACAGCGAGCTCACCGAGTCATCGGTAGCCACGCGCCGCATGGATTCGGCGAGCAGTTCCGCCACCGACAGCTGGCGGATGCGCTTGCAGGCCTGCGCTTCCGGACGCAACGGGATGGTGTCGGTCACCACCAGTTCGTCGAGCTGCGATTTGGTAATTCGTTCCACGGCGGCACCCGACAGTACCGGGTGCGTGCAATATGCCACCACCTTCTTGGCGCCGTGCTCCTTGAGCGCCGCCGCCGCCTCACACAACGTGCCAGCGGTGTCGACCAGGTCGTCCATCAGCACACAGGTGCGACCGTCTACTTCGCCGATGATGTGCATCACCTTGGCCTCGTTGGGCTTGGGGCGACGCTTGTCGATGATGGCAAGATCGGCCTCAAGGTGCTTGGCCAGCGCCCGGGCGCGCACCACGCCGCCCACATCGGGCGACACCACCAGCAGGTCCGGATACTCGAGGCGCCAGATGTCGCCGAGCAACACCGGACCACCATAGATGTTATCGGTCGGGATATTGAAAAATCCCTGGATCTGGTCGGCGTGCAGGTCCATGGTGAGCACCCGGTGCGCCCCGGCCACGGTGATCATGTCGGCGACCACTTTGGCGGTGATCGCCACCCGTGCGGTACGCGGTCGCCGATCCTGGCGGGCGTAACCATAATAAGGAATCACCGCGGTGATACGCTTGGCTGATGAGCGCTTCACGGCGTCGATCATCACCAGCAGTTCCATCAGGTTGTCGTTCGACGGTGCGCAGGTCGGCTGAAGGATGAACACGTCGCGGCCGCGGACGTTGTCCATGATCTCGACCAGGGTCTCGCCGTCGCTAAAACGGCCAACATGCGCCTTACCGAGCGGCTGGCCCAGATGGTGCACCACCTTCTCGGCGAGCGCCGGGTTGGCGTTGCCGGTGAAGACCATCATGTTGTCGAGCGACATGGCCCTGCCTCATTCAAACTGCCGTGACCGAACTGCTTACTGCATACTCAAATGGCTGGGGCGCCAGGATTCGAACCTGGGAATGCTAGGATCAAAACCCAATGCCTTGCCGCTTGGCGACGCCCCAAGAAAACCCGTTCAGATCGCCAGCCGATCCAGCACCGGCGACCGATTCAAACCCCGCGCGACGAAGGCGGAGAAGCATGCC
>DKBE01000034.1 GCA_002451085.1 Proteobacteria bacterium UBA6908
AATAAAATCTAGGTCACTGATATCCAACATATTTTTTATGGCAATCCTGATAATAATAACTAATATCGCTTGATTGTGGGTCACTTTGCAGATCTGTCCATCTCCACGGATCCTTGTTCTGCCAGAGTCTGTCCGTTTGATACGAAACTCAGGACGCTTACACCGCTCCGCTGAAGACAGCAGCCATCAGCAATGAGCTTTGCCTAGCTGCACATAGTACCGTTTATCTGCAATAAATTACCGTTCACACCAGATCGTATATGGTGTATTCAACCGTTTGTCTGTCTTTTAATACCGTTAATACTTTTTCGTTCGGACACATTCGATCGCCATCCGTCAGCTGAACTCGGTTGCAACTCAAAGTGTGATCGTTAAACTCTATACCAAGGGACGCTCGAATAATGCTGGAATACAGGGATTTTACTGATGCAAGATCGGAGCGACCAAGTGAAGGCAGCTACAAAAACATCAAAAACAGGCATTCTGACTGCGTCTTTTGTCGGCTGTAAGCATCCTTTCGTCAGATCAACAAAGTCTATAAATACACCGTTTGTCGGTCTGAATCGACCGAACGCATCCTTTCGTGCCGCCGGATTCACAACCGTAGAACTGCTGGTGACGATTGCCATAGCCGCGATACTACTAACCTTGGCTGTCCCGAGCATGCGCACCCTGATCCAGAACATGCGCATCACAAGCCAGGCCAATGACCTTATTTCTGACATCAACTTCGCGCGCAGCGAGGCCATCAGGCGTTCGGCGAATGTCACGATCTGCCAATCAACCGATTCAACCGCGGCCTCACCGACCTGTAGCACTGCCGGCACCGACTGGAAGATCGGAAGAATCATTTTTATCGATAGCAACTCCGACGGCCAGCATGCCAGCACTGAAGAGCTGTTACGTATACGGGAGCCACTCGACGGCAACAATACGCTCACCAGTGCGGCCAACCTGGTTGTTTACGCGCGAACCGGAGCAACAACCGCTGGAGCCAAAATCGATTTCAGCCTGTGCGACACGCGTGGCGCTGCGTCCGGCCGGAACATTTCTATCGAAGCGACGGGTAGAGCGCTGATCACCAAACCACCCGCTGGTTGCTAACACGACATCGATTCGACCCATGAAACCATTTAACCAAATGCCTACGACCAGCAGTCCTCAACGCGGCTTCAGTCTGCTCGAAGTGCTCATTGCGCTGGCCGTTTTTTCGTTTGGCCTGCTGGGATTGGCGGCGCTCCAGACCGTGAGCCTGCGGATTGGCCACGATTCGTATCAGCGCACCCAGGCCACCATGCTGGCATACGATATTGTCGACCGGATGCGGGCCAACCCCACGGGGCTGGCTGCCGGTAAGTACAACAATATTGCAGACAACTACAATCCCGGATCGACGAATTGTGTCTCGGTATCCTGCACCACGGATGAACTTGCCGACTTTGACATTCGCTCCTGGCACACCGTCATTGCAGAAAAGCTTTCGCAGGGCAAAGGCACCATCGGCACCAGCGGGTCGACACGCACGATCACCGTAAACTGGCGGGAGAACGACCTTCCCATGCAATTGCAATTGGTGGTTCAGCTATGAATTTCCGTAACGCTCATCGCAAGCCAATACAGGACATGGGATCAATACAGTCGCAATCGGGATTCTCGATGGTTGAGCTCATGGTTGCCATTACCATCGGCCTGATCATCGTTGCGGCCGCGAGCGAGATATTTCTGCGCAGCCACGCCACCTACCAGGTCGATGAAGGCATGGCCCGCGTCCAGGAAAATGCACGCTTTGCCATGGATTATCTCCACAAAGACATCCGCATGGCCGGCTACCTGGGCTGCAACAGCCGACTGTTCGCCGACAACAAAGTGAATAACATCGTCAAGCCGCCCAATCAGGTGACGCTCTTCAATACCGGCGGTATGCGTGGATACCGCTACCAATGCACAACCGCTTGCAGCGGCAACCTGTCAGAATGGGAGCCAGCGTTGCCGGCGGAATTCTTCACAAACGGCGAGGTCAAGACCAAAAGTGATGTCATCATCATCAACCGTGGTTCGGATCTGGATACTTCGCTTTGGGGCAATACGGCTCCGGCCAATGGCAATATTCAGCTGAATAATCCCAGCGTGATCAGAACTGAGATCGCTGTAGACGACATTCTGCTGATCTCGGATTGTTCAGCCGCGGATGTGTTTCGGGCAACCAACGTAGGTCAGGGAGCTCAAACCACCATCGCACACTCCGCTTCCGGAAATACCGGCAGCATGCTGTCCAAGTCGTACGGTGACGATGCGCGGCTAATGAAACTTGTGACACGCGCGTACTACATCAAAGACTCGGCCACTGACAATGAGCCCGGCCTATACCGCAAGGAGCTCGGGACAGGTGGCGTGTTACAGGCTGGCCAGGAGCTGGTCGGTGGCGTGGAGTCGATCAAGTTCCTCTACGGCATCGATACTGCAGGCACAGGAAGCATCGCTCAATTTGTTCCGCCGAGCTCCGTTACCGACTGGACCAAAGTCATCGGCGTTCGCCTTGGCTTCATCGTACGCACCCCGGGCGTCGTCGACACAGCATCGGATACCAAAACATACAATCTGCTCGATGACACGGCCAGTACGTTCGACGATTTCGGCCCGGTGAACGACAACCGCCGCCGCCGGGTATTCAACGAAACCGTGCGCATCCGCAACCATTAGGATACTGCCATGCGTCCTGCTCAAGCCATTCAGCACACAAGACAGACACAATGCGGCACAGCGCTGATCATGACGCTAGTTTTTCTGTTGCTGCTTTCCCTGCTCGGCATTACCGCCATGAGCACATCGACTCTGGAAGAGAAGATGACCGGCAACTCGAAAGACCAGAACCTGTCCTTCCAGGCCGCCGAAACCGCCCTGCGCGCGGCCGAGGTCTGGGTGGAGTCTACCACCGTTGCCACGCAACTCACCGTGAACAACGCCAATGGGATCTATGATCCGTCCACGACCGGCACGGAAGTGTGGGACACCGTCAACTGGTCGAGCTCGAATGTCGTGACCTATCCCGGCACGCCAGGTACCCCCGCCTCTGGCTCACTGGGCGACGTCAACACCAAGCCCAAGTACATCATTGAAAAATTAACCACCGAAGCACTATCGCCAGGCACACGCATTACCGTCCGGATCACCGCGCGCGGGACAGGTGCCAGTGACAACACTTTATCCATGGTCCAGTCGACCTACGCCAAGACTTACCCGTAAACACAGCAGGAGCCACGCCCATGAGCGCCCAATTTCTAATGACAACAACCCTGCCGGAAATTGCCCGTACGCCTGCTGATGTGAACCATCACGTGACCGAGGCAACCATGAAGCGACCAAGCGCAGACATTGGCAAACGACTCGGCATCTCAATCGCCATCGCCACAGCCTTGCTGCTCATGGCACCCGCCCCAAGTCCAGCTGCACCGCTGGACATCGCCAATACGCCGCTGTTCCTGTCTGGCACGGTGCAGCCCAATATCTTTTTCCTGGCCGACGATTCCGGCAGCATGGACTGGAACATGGTAACCAGTGAGACTGATGGCGTGATGTCACTGATTGGTGGCAACACGACTACGAAGTACACGTATATCTTTCCGCAGGCTTGCAACCAGTATGGTGCTACCAACACCAACGGCAGAATATTGCCCAGTGAAAATTCCTTATCAACAGCGCAAAAAAGTAAGTATGGTGTCTGGCGCGCCCGTTTTTCAGGCTACAACTCTCTGTATTACAACCCGGATGTCACCTATCTGCCATGGACCGGCGTTGATAACGCCGGAGTGGCCTTTGCCAATGCCAGCCCAACCGCTGCCCGCCTGGATCCCTATGTGTCCGCATCAACCCTTAGCTGCAGCGGTTCTCCCAGCAATAGCGTTAACCTCACTGCGGTCATGATTTGGACCGCAGACAATGTCCCGAATATAGGTAGCGGAACTACCGACATCAGCGTAACGAATTATTACCCGGCCATGTATTACACCTGGACGGACTCGAACAGCAATAGCGTGGTAGACGCTAATGACGCGCACACCCTGGTGGAGATCAGGTCGACAACTCCAACCTATACCCACACCCTTGGCAAACGCATCGAGTGCGGCGCAAGCTCAACGACCTGCACCTATGCACAGGAAATCCAGAATTTCGCCAACTGGTTCACCTATTATCGTCGGCGCATATTGACCTCCAAGAATGCCATCGGCAGGGTGGTGGCACGGTCCACGGCGCGCGTCGGTTTCGGCACATTGCACGACAATGGCACGGTCAATACCCAGATCAGCCTCATGAATGCCTCGACCACGTCCGGCAACAAAAAAACGTTGATGGATGCCATCTATAAGAATTTCGCAAGCAGTGGCACACCGCTACGCACCAAGCTGGATGAGGTTGGAAAATATTATGAATGCGTGAGCGGAAATATCTTTGGGAACGCCGCCGGCACCAACTGTCCTATCGTATCCGCCGCCGATGGCGGCGCCTGCCAGAAGAACTTCACGGTAATGACTACCGACGGCTATTACAACGATTCCTTCACATTCTCGGCCACACCCAACAACCGGGACGGTGACGGCAACACGGCGTTTGATGGCGGTGCCTACGCGGATGCGTGGAGCCACACGCTGGCCGACATTGCCATGGACTACTACGAACGCGATTTGTCGGCGCTGCCCGACAATGTGAATCCTGCCGGCGCGGACACGGCCACGCATCAGCATATGAATACCTTCACCGTGGCGTTCGGCGTCAATGGCACACTGTCTGCCAACCCGCCGAATCCCACATCTCCGTTTGCCTGGCCCGACCCTTCGCTGTCGGATGCAAACAAGATTGACGACCTACGGCATGCCGCCTACAACGGTCGTGGCAAATTCCTCAGCGCCAAGAATCCAACCGAGCTCGCGACCTCGATGTCCAGTGCCCTGGGCGCAATCGACGATCTCACCAGCTCGGCAGCGGCGGTAGCGGTCAATTCCCACACCCTTACGACCGACACCACCATCTACCAGGCACGCTTCAACAGCAAATACTGGAGCGGCGACCTGCGCGCCCTGCCGATTTCCACCAGCGGGGTAATCGGATCGACGGAGTTGTGGAAGGCTGCCGATCAGCTCAACAGTCAGAATTGGAATTCGGGCCGGACGATTATCACCCACAACGGCACGACTGGCGTGGCGTTTCGTTGGGCCAGCCTGAGCGCAAGTCAACAGAACGCACTCAATGATGATCCAACCACCGTAGCGGTCGACTCCGACGGCCTCGGCTCCAACCGACTCAACTGGTTGCGTGGCGACGCCACAAACGAAGGCACGGGCAGCAATTTCCGGGAACGCAAGGACGCGGGTGGCAGCCACTTCATGCTCGGTGACCTCATCAACTCCGCTCCGGTGTATGTAGGAGCACCCGGGGTGTTACCGGACAGCCTGGAAAGCGTCGCCCACTCGACGTTCAGCACAGCCATGGCTACCCGCACGCGCGTGATCTACGTTGGCAGCAACGACGGTATGCTGCACGGTTTCGATGCCGCCACTGGCAATGAGGTTCTTGCCTATGTGCCGTCGACGCTATATCCAGACCTGAGCAAGCTGACCGATCCGGCCTATGTCCATCGTTACTATGCAGACGGCTCACCCGCCACTGGTGATGTGTTTGGTACTTACAGTGGCTGCGCCACATCACCTTGCTGGCGCACCGTGCTGGTCAGCGGACTGGCGGGCGGTGGCAAAGGCATATTTGCCCTGGACGTGACCAACCCCAGCACATTCAGCGAAGCGAATTCCAACAAAATTGCGCTATGGGAGATCTCAGGTGCTACCGACAACGATCTTGGCTATACCTTCAGCCAGCCCACTATTGCCAAGGTGAAAACCGGCACGACCACCTATAAGTGGGTGGCTATCTTCGGCAATGGCTATAACAGCACAAACGAAAGCGCCGCGCTCTATGTCGTCGATATGGAAAATGGCAGCCTGATCAAGAAGATCATTGCTGATGCCGGCGGCGGCACCAGCGGCAATGGACTTTCCACCCCCATGGTGTGGGATGAGAATGGCGATTTTGTTGCCGATTATGTCTACGCCGGCGACCTCAAGGGCAATCTGTGGAAATTTGACCTGAGCACGGGTTCTTCAACAACCTGGAAAGTATCTTACGGTACAGCCGGCGCACCGCGACCGCTGTTCAGGGCCGTCGACAGCACTGGGGTCAGCCAACCCATCACGGAACGCCCGGCTGTGAGCAGGCATCCGGTCACCGGAATCACCGGGTCCATGGTGTATTTCGGCACCGGCAGCTTTATTACCAATGGCGACCGCACGCCGCCCGCCAACCCGACATTTACGTTCTACGGTATTTGGGACAAGGGCGTTGCCAGCACTTCCGTGCCCGTGGCAAGGTCGGACTTGCTGCCGCAGACGATCAGCGCGGCAAGCGCCACCACCCGGACAATCACCTCTACGGCCATCAACTGGCGTGTATCAGGCACCACGGCCTGTGCCGCGGACGGGTCTGGTGAGTGCCTGGGATGGCGCGTCGATCTGCCGTTAGCCGGCGAAATGTCGGTGACCAATCCGGTGCTGCTCACGGCAAGCATGGTCAACATGCCCCGTGTCATCTTCACGACTCTCGTACCTGGCTCGAGCGTCTGCTCCGGTGGCGGTACGGGTTGGCTGATGGAACTTGACCCGATCAATGGCGGGCTACTGTCGGCACCATACGTTGATACCAATGGCGACGGGGTCATTAATGGCAGCGACTCGATCGTCAGCGGGTTGGAGCTGGGCATTGGCGTCATCTCGGAACCGGTCGTGATCTATGACCCGGCCAGGGGATTGATCGACAAGGTTTTCAGCGGCTCATCCGGCGCGGTGAAAGCTGTTGAGCAAACCGGCCTGACGAATCCGCCGGCTCCTGCCGAAGGGCGCAGATCGTGGCGCCAACTCAGATAAGGGGCCATCGCTTGCTGAACAAGCGAAACACACACAAGGAGTAATTGTCATGAAACATTTCCTCATGCTGCTGACGGCAGGCCTGATGGGCAGCCTGGTGCTGTCAACGCCATTGTCGGCGGCGGATTTCGCCGAGCGCGGAAAAATCGACGTGGTGAACCTGAAAGCGAGCTATGTGGTTGTCGACGACAGCAAGTACATGCTCTCCGATAACATCAAGGTGCATTACCAGGAAGGCCAGGTGGCTTCGGTTTCCGCCCTGCGGCGCGGAATGAAGATTGCCTTTAATGTCATCGGCCAGATTGCGGACAGTCGCGGGGGAAGCCCCGCCATTACCGAACTGGTCATTTTGTCCTCGAATAGATAGGTATTCGATAACTTGATTGCTGGCTCGCTAACGTTGACCTGAGAGAAATACGAATGCACACACTATCCAGTAAGGGCTTTACCCTGATCGAACTGATGATCGTTGTGGTCGTCATGGGTATTTTGGCGGCAATTGCCTATCCCTCCTACACACGCTTTATCGTCGAATCACGGCGCACGGACGCACAGGTCGCCTTGACGCAGTTGGCCGCCCAGGAAGAAAAGTTCTTTACTCAGTGCAACAAATACCAAGCCAGCCCATATACGAGTGGCACCGTTGTGAGTTGCACCGGTCTGGGGACAACATACCCGACGACCTCACCCGACGGCTATTACACCTTATCTGTTGCCGCTGGCGCGAGCGGGGATATTCTTACCAGTTTTGTCGCGACGGCGACGCCAGTTTCGGGAAAATCGCAGGCATCGGACGGTGCATTCGCGATCTCCCACAACGGTTTGAAGCAGTGGGATAAGAATAACGACGGCTCGTATGATACCAGCGAGAACACTTGGAAAAAGAATTAAACCAGAGTAATTTCCTGGTTGCCCCGGGTAGAGAATCAGCCTCGGCGCAGTTCTCGCGGTAATGCAAATACAATACTCTCCGGTTCTCCGGCCTGTTCCGTAGCCACTATCACTCCCCAACGCTGCAATTGTTCGACAACACGTTGCACCAGTAGCTCGGGCGCGGAGGCGCCGGCGGTCAGACCGATGGTTTCGGCACCTTCCAGCCAGTTACGCTGGATATCCTCCGGACCATCAATCATGTAGGCACGCGCGCCCTGCAGCTCGGCCATTTCGCGCAGGCGGTTGGAGTTGGAGCTGTTGCGTGAGCCAACCACCAGCACCACCTGGCAGCGGCCTGCCAAAGAACGCACGGCATCCTGGCGGTTCTGGGTGGCATAACAAATGTCGTCGCGCTTCGGACCCTGGATCATCGGAAAGCGGGCGCGCAGGGCCGCAACCACTCGCGCCGTGTCGTCCAGTGACAGCGTGGTCTGGGTAACATAGGCCAGGTTTCCGGGATCGCGCACCTTCAACTGTTCGACATCGGCCTCGTTCTCGACCAGATACATGCCGTCGCGGGCCTGGCCAAGTGTGCCCTCCACTTCCGGATGGCCGGCGTGGCCGATGAGAATGACTTCGATGCCATGCTTGCGGTAGCGCACGACCTCCATGTGCACCTTGGTGACCAATGGACAGGTCGCGTCGAACACGGTTAGCCCGCGTGCCTTGGCTTCATCGTGCACATCCTGAGCGACGCCGTGGGCACTGAAGATGACCGTGGCGCCATCCGGCACCTGCGCCAGCTCATCGACAAAGACCGCACCTTTCGCGCGCAGATTCTCGACCACAAAGCGGTTGTGCACGATTTCATGGCGCACATAGATCGGGGCACCGAATCGCGTCAGCGCCTGGTCGACAATTTCGATGGCGCGATCGACACCGGCGCAGAAACCGCGCGGATTGGCGAGAATCACCTGCATGGACAGTACCGGAAAATGATTCGGGGCATTATGCGAGCACGCAGACGATGGCGCAATCAGGCCGGCTCCACCGACAGAATCTCCACATCAAATACGAGGTCTCGGCCCATCAGCGGATGGGAAAAATCCACGACGACGTCGGTGGCGTTCACTTCCTGAATCCAGCCCGGCACTTCCTCTCCGCCCGGCGTCGTGAAGGCGATCACCTGACCGGGCTGCAGTCCCAGCTCCGGCGGGAAATCCGCGCGCGGCAAGCGCTGACGCGCCTCCGTAAAACCGGAACCCCCGGTTTCACCGGCTGCAATCTCAAAATGCCGCTGCTCTGATGGCGCCAGTCCAAGCAACCGGTTTTCCAGAAATTCCACCAGCTCGCCGTGCCCGATAACAAACGAAGCGGGATCGCCTTCATGGGTGCTGTCCAGCACCGTGCCATCCTTGAGGGACAGGGTGTAGTGCAACGTCACCCGGCTACCGGGACGTATCAAGACCGGCATCAGGATTTTCCGCCAGACCGACCAAGGGTAAAACCGAAGGCATCCATCACCAGCAGAATTGCGCCGATCGTGATCGCCGAATCGGCGACGTTGAAGGTTGGAAAGTGCCAGGAGCGGTAATACACGTCGATGAAATCGATCACGTAACCCAGGCGCACGCGGTCGATGACATTACCGATGGCGCCGCCCAGCACCAGCATCAGCCCGACCGCTACTTGCGTTTCGCTGGCGCCCAGGCGCCGCACCATCATCAGGATCACGAACGACACCACGATCGCNNCCAGCGGAACATCATGCAAATCTCCGGTCTTCGCCGGCAGCCAGGTTGGTGACACAACGCGCACACAGCGTGGGGTGCCCGGAATCCGCACCGACGTCGGCGCGCCGGTGCCAGCAACGGCCACACTTGGCATGGGCCGACGGGTTCACCTGCACACGCATGCCCGGGATCGCCGTATTCACACCGGCCGTCGCGTTGGCGGTCAGGTCATGCAGGCGCGCTTCCGACGTGATGAGCACGAAGCGCAATTCGTCGCCGAGCGCCGCCAGACGCGAACGGATTCCGGCCTCCACATACAGATCGACTTCAGCCTCCAGCGAGGCTCCAAGAACACCGGCGGTGCGTGCCTTCTCCAGCTCGCGGGCCACTTCGCTGCGGACGTGCAGCACCTGATTCCAGAAATCGTCCGAGGTCATGGCCTCCCCGGCGTCGACCGGTGCGGAATACCATGTTTCGAGGAACACGCTCGCGGCACGCTGGCCGGGCATGTAGCGCCAGATTTCCTCGGCGGTGAAGCTCAGAATCGGCGCCATCCAGCGTGCCAGCGCTTCAAGCACATGGAACATCGCCGTCTGCGCCGAACGCCGTCCGCGACTGGCGCGCGGCATGGTGTAAATGCGGTCCTTGAGGACGTCGAGGTAAAAGCTCGACAGTTCATCGACACAGAAATGGTGCAGTCCCTGATACACCTGGTGAAAGCTGTAACTCTCGTACGACGCGATAATTTCCTGCTGCAGGGTCCGGGCCCGCTGCACCACCCAGCGATCCAAAGCCAGCATGTCCGCCGGCGCCAGCCTGTCAGTCGAGGGATCAAACCCGGCCAGATTCGCCAGCAGGTAGCGCGCCGTGTTACGGACCTTGCGATAGGCATCGGCGGTGCGGGTGAGAATCTCGTCCGAGATGCTCATTTCGGCGCGGTAGTCGGTGGCGGCCACCCACAACCGCAGAATGTCGGCGCCGAGGGTTTTGATCACGGTCTGCGGGACGACCACGTTGCCTTTGGACTTGGACATTTTCATGCCCTTGGCATCGACCGTGAAACCGTGCGTCAGCACCGCCTGGTAAGGCGCCGCCCCACGAATCGCCACCGACGACAGCAATGACGACTGGAACCAGCCACGATGCTGGTCGGAACCTTCCAGATAGAGATCGGCTGGCACCTTCAGCTCCGGTCGCGTTTCCAGCACGCAGCCGTGGGTCACACCCGAATCGAACCACACATCAAGGATGTCGGTCACCTTCTCGTACTGGTCGGCCTCGGCACCCAGCAGGGTTTTCGCCTCCAGCTCAAACCAGGCATCGACGCCCTTCTCTTCAATCAGTTTCGCGACGTCCTCGACCAGTCGTGTCGTATCCGGGTGCAGCTTGCCGGTTTCCTTGTGCAGGAACAGCGCGATCGGCACACCCCAGGTGCGCTGGCGCGAGATGCACCAGTCGGGCCGGTTTTCGATCATGCCGGTGATGCGCGCCTGACCCCAGTCCGGTATCCACGACACCTTCTTGATTTCCTCGAGCGCGCGGGGGCGCAATCCGGCCGTATCCATGCCGATGAACCATTGCGGCGTCGCGCGGAAGATGATCGGCGTTTTGTGCCGCCAGCAGTGCGGATAGCTGTGGCGCAGCGCTTCCTCGTGCACCAGCCGGCCACGCTGCTTGAGCACCTCGATGACATGGGGGTTGGCCTTGAACACATGCTCGCCGGCGAACAGTTCGGTGCCGCTGACAAACTTGCCGTCCCCACCGACCGGATTGTCGACCTCCAGCCGGTAGCGGCTGCCGACCACATAGTCTTCCTGGCCGTGGCCGGGGGCGGTATGCACGCAGCCGGTACCGGCTTCGGTGGTCACGTGCTCACCGAGAATGATCGGCACTTCACGCGCGTAAAACGGATGTTGCAGCATCACGCCTTCAAGCTGTGCGCCGGACGCGGTGGCAATCACCCGATAATCGTTGATCGCCCAGCGCATCATGGCCTCTTTCAGCAGTGGCTCCGCCAGCAGCAGACGTTCGGTCGCGGTCTGCACCACCACATACTCGAAGCCCGGATGCACGCTCACGGCACGGTTGGCTGGCAGTGTCCACGGCGTGGTGGTCCAGATCACAAGTGACAGCGGACCGCTGCCGTTCTTGCCGGACACGTGCTGCAGGCGCGCATACAGCGCGGCTTCGTCCGGAATCGGAAAGCGCACATCGATGGCCGGCGAGGTTTTGTCTTCGTATTCCACTTCGGCTTCGGCCAGCGCCGAACCGCAGTCGATACACCAGTGCACCGGCTTATAGCTTTTGTAGACGTGGCCGTTGGCAATGACCCGCCCGAGCTGGCGCAGGATGTCGGCCTCCATGCGGAAATCCATGGTCAGATAGGGGCGGTCCCAGTCACCCAGCACGCCAAGGCGCTGAAAATCGGTGCGCTGCCCTTCCACCTGCTTGGCGGCGTATTCCCGGCAAGCCTTGCGGAACGTCACCGGATTGACCTTTTCACCCGCTTTGCCGATTTTCTTTTCCACCTGCAGTTCTATCGGCAAGCCGTGACAGTCCCAGCCGGGAATATACGGGGCATCAAATCCTGACAGCGACCGGGACTTGACGATGATGTCCTTGAGCACCTTGTTGACGGCATGGCCGATATGAATGTCGCCATTGGCATACGGCGGGCCATCGTGAAGCACATATTTGAGCTGGCCCAGGCGCGCGGCGCGCAGCGTGCCGTACAGGTCCATCTCCTGCCAGCGCTTGAGCATTTCCGGCTCACGCGCGGCCAGGTTCGCCTTCATGGGGAAATCCGTCTGCGGCAGATTCAGCGTGTGCTTGTAATTGTTGTCTTTCTTGTCGCTGGACATAACGGCTCTCAGGAATGGCCGGCGGCATGGCCGATGCCGGCGGTGTGTTGATGCTGCAAAAACCAGGTGCGTGCCTGGTCAATATCGCGCTGCATGGCGTGTTTCAGTTCGTCGAGAGATTCGAAATTCTGCTCTTCGCGCAATTTCTGCAGGAAGCTGATCTGAAGGTAATGACCATAAATCTCACGATTGAAATCCAGCAGATGCACTTCCAGCAGTGTCCGGGTACCGCCAATGGCCGGGCGGGTGCCGATGCTGGCGACTCCCGGAACGGCCGCGTCATCCAGACCATGGGCCTCGACCACGTAGATGCCATGGAGCGGCGTGACCAGGCGATGCAGGTGAACGTTGGCCGTCGGCACGCCGAGCGTGCGCCCGAGTTTGTTGCCATGCGCCACACGTCCGCAAATGCGATAACTCCGGCCCAGCAGACGCTCCGCAGTCGCGAGATCATTCCGTTGCAGTGCGGCGCGAACGCGTGTACTCGATACCCGCTCGCCATCGAGCATAAACGTCTTCATCGGCACGACCTCAAACCCGTGAGCCTTGCCGGCCTCACGCAACAACGCAAAATTTCCTGCACGCTTCGCACCGAACCGGAAATCGTCTCCGATTACCAGATAGCGCACACCAAGACCATCGACCAGAATGCGCTGTATAAACTCCTGTGGAGACAGGGCCGCCAGTTCGGCATTGAAATTCAGACACAGCACCCGGTCCACGGCATAACGACGCATCGCCTGCAGTTTTTCGCGCAACCGGGTCAGTCGCGCCGGCACGGCCTCGGTGTTCATGAAATATTCCAACGGCTGGGGCTCGAAGGTAATCAGCGTGGTCGGCAATTGCAGCTTGGCGCCCATTTCGGCCAGCTGGCTGATGATCGCCTGATGACCGCGATGCACGCCATCGAAATTGCCGATAGTCGCCACGCAACCGCGATGGCGGTCCTTCAGGTTGTGCAAACCACGGATCAGTTCCACGGAGGGCCTGTCGTCGGGAAAGCGTCAGCTTAGCGAGGCAGAGATAAATATGCAATATATTTAATGGGTTAGCTACGATCTGGCCCAGTCCGGATCAAGCTCTTCGATGACTTCGCGCAGCGGGCGGCGGCCGGTAAAGCCTTCATGGTAGGCGTGGAAATATCCGATACGCAGTTCAGGAAACTTCCAGCACAGATAGCCGTCACCGGTATCGAAATCCACCAGCCACAATCCCTTTACCACAAGACCGAGACGGGCCATCTTGGCCATCCAGCGTTTCACGATGGCCTCGTACTCGCGCTCCACTTCGCGCGCACGCGGATTGCTGGGCACCATCGATTCCAGTCGGGTGCGCACCGGTTCGAGCTCGCGCCATGCCTCTTCGGTAATGGAACGGACCAGTGGAAACAGCTGCTCGGCTTCTGAAAGCGTAAACACACGCGTGTCATCGCGCGCCACGATCTGCACAAGCGGGGGCGGAATGTTGGCCATCACACCTCTCCTGCCGGTCGGTGCAGCAACTGCCGCGGTCGCACTCCGAGCGCGAACAAGACGACAACGTAGACCAGAGCTCCGCCGACCACCAGTGCTGACAGATGCAGCACACGGGCCGCGGCGCGCGCGGCCAGCCAGCTATCCAGATCACCGGTGCCCCACAGCAGCAACACGACCATGGCGGTGGTGGCGGCCAGCACCTGAAGATGGAATTTCCGCCATCCGCCCCCGGGGACATAAATGCCCTCGCGGCGCAACAGCCGATACAGCATTGCCGCGTTGACGAAGGCCGCCAGTGAGATGGCAAGCGCCAGGCCGGTATGCCGGAGCACAAACACCAGCGCCAGGCTGAGAACAATGTTCACGCCCATCGCGATCATGCCGATCCGCACCGGCGTGCGGGTGTCCTGGCGCGCATAAAAACCGGGTGCCAGCACCTTCACCAGAATAAACCCGAGCAATCCCGCCGAAAAAGCGATCAACGCCTGTGCGCTCATGCGCACATCGTGGCCGGTGAAGGCGCCGAAATGAAAAAATGTGGCCAACAGCGGCCCGGCCAGCAATATCAGTGCCGCCGTGGCTGGCACGCCAATCAGGAATACCCAGCGCAGCGCCCAATCCAGCAAATTCGAAAATTCACTGCGGTCGCCATGGGAATGCTGATGCGACAGGCTCGGCAGGATGACCGTGGCCAGTGCAATGCCGAACACCCCAAGCGGGAACTCCATGAGCCGGTCAGAGTAGTAGAGCCACGAGACGCTGCCGGTGATCAGGAAAGAGGCCAGCAAGGTGTTCACCAGTGTATTGATCTGTGCCACCGACACGCCAAAAATGCCGGGCAGCATCAGGCGAAATACCTTGGCCACACCCTCGTGACCGCGCGTCAGGCGCGGCCGCGGCAACAACTGCAAACGTGCCAGAAACGGCAGCTGAAACAGCAACTGTACAAGCCCGGCCAGGAATACACCCCAGGCCAGCGCCATCACCGGCCTATCGAAATGCGGTGCCAGCCCGGCGGCGGCACCGATCAGGCAGAGATTGAGCAGCACCGGGGTAAACGCCGCCACGCCGAACTTGCCATAGGTGTTCAGGATGCCGGCGGCCATGGCCACCAGCGAGATGAACAGGATGTAGGGAAAAGTGATCCGCAGCATCGACACCGTGAGATCGAATTTCTCGCCACTAAAGCCGGGAGCCAGGGCATACACGATTAACGGGGCAGCCAGAATCCCGACAACGGTGACGGCCAGCAAAATGAGCCCGAATCGGCCGGCCAGTTGATTGACGAAGTCCTGCAGCTGTTCACGGCTGTCGCGCAGCTTGTGCTCGGTAAACACCGGCACAAATGCCTGTGAGAACGCCCCTTCGCCGAAGATGCGCCGCAGGAAATTGGGGATGCGAAATGCCACGTAAAAGGCATCCGCGGCGATACCGGCCCCGGCCCCGATCAGGCCGGCAAACACCATGTCGCGCACCAGACCGGTAATACGCGAGAGCAGGGTCATTCCACCGGTAACAACGGTGGACTGGAGCAGCCGGCCGGACATGGGGGTCAATGAGGTTCGGTAAGGATTGTTGCCGGGGATCATAAGGCATTGCCCGGCGGGTCGCACCTGATTATGCCCGGAAACACCCGAATTACACGGAGAACTGGACAGAACCCGGCAAAATCAAGATAATACGCCGCTTTCGCAAACCGGATTTCCAGAGGATTTCGCAGTGGCCAATACCGCACAAGCCAAAAAGCGCGCCCGTCAGGCAGAGACCCATCGCGCTCGCAACACCGCACAGCGTTCGGCGCTGCGCACCGCCATCAAGAAGGTACAGAAGGCCCTCGAATCCAAGGACAAGGCCGCCGCGCAGCTGGCGTTCCGTGAGGCCTGTGCCGCAATTGACCGTTCAGCCGGCAAGGGGCTGATCCACAAGAACAACGCTGCGCGCCACAAGAGCCATCTCAATACTCGCCTGCGCGCACTTGGCTGATCTCTCCCAAGAGTAAAGATCTGAACAAAAAAAACCGGCCGCTGGCCGGTTTTTTTNNTCATCGAGCGTGAGTGTGCCGCGGGTCTGCAGTTGCCCGGCCAGCCATTGTTTGCGGGCAGCCACCCGCCCCTGGGACGGCACCAGGCAGGTCCCGATCGGTTCGGCCTCCAGCAGGCGCGTTAACACATTCGGCTCGCGCCCCCAGGCGATGATGGTCGCGGCACCGGAGCGCTGTGCCTTGGCCGCCGCCAGCAATTTGGTGCGCATCCCGCCGCGCCCGAATGTACCGGCGCCGCCGGCCATCTCCAGCAGCTGCTGATCGCCGGCCTGCCCTTCCTGAAGAAGTGTGGCATCAACATTCAAGCGCGGATCCTTGTTAAACAGCCCGGCCTGATCAGTGAGAATGACCAGCAATTCGGCTTCGATCAGGTTGGTGACCAGCGCTGCCAGCGTGTCGTTGTCGCCAAAGCGGATTTCCTCGGTGGCCACCGTGTCATTTTCGTTGATGACCGGAACGACACCGAGTTTGAGCAACGTGCGCAGCGTGCTGCGGGCATTCAGGTAGCGTTCGCGATTGGCGAGATCCTCGTGCGTCAGCAGTACCTGCGCGGCGTGAATGCCATGCTTCTGAAACAGCGATTCGTACAACTGCACCAGCCCCATCTGACCGACCGCCGCCAGCGCCTGCAATTCATGCAGGGCATGCGGGCGCGTCTTGAAGTTGAGGCGCTGCATGCCGGCGGCAACGGCGCCGGACGAAACCAGCACCACCTCCAGTCCACGGGCGCGCAACTGTGCGATCTGCTCCGTCCAGCCGCTGATGGCGGCAACATCGAGGCCGAGGCCGTGGTTGGTCAGCAAGGCGCTGCCGATCTTTACAACGCAGCGGCGAGTTTGGCGAATAAACGTGCGCGGTTGGGTCATGACGGATTGTTCTGTTCCTGCTCCGATTCGGCGCTTTCCCGCCGCAGGGTTTCGAGGCGTTCCATGAGGCGCGCCATCAGCTCACGGCATCCTTCACCGGTAGCGGCCGAAACACTAAAGACCGGCCCCGTCCAGTGCAAGCCCTGTACAATTTCCTGCATGCGTGCCGGACGTGCCTCGGGCGGCAACAGGTCGAGCTTGTTCAGCACCAGCCAGCGCTCACGCCCGGCAAGTTCCTCGCTGAATTTTCCGAGTTCTGCTGCCAAGGCAGTGACCGAACGGACCGGGTCGGACTCCGGATCCAGCGGCGCCACATCAACCAGATGCAACAGAATGCGGGTACGGGCCAGGTGCTTGAGAAAGCGGATGCCCAGTCCTGCCCCCTCGGCGGCCCCTTCGATCAATCCCGGGATATCGGCCATGACAAAACTGCGCTCGGCACCGACTCGCACCACACCGAGGTGCGGATGCAGGGTGGTAAACGGGTAGTCCGCGACCTTGGGGCGCGCTTCCGATACCGCCCGCAGTAACGTGGATTTTCCGGCATTGGGCATTCCGAGCAGACCGACATCGGCCAGCACCTGGAGCTCAAGCCGCAGCTCGCGTTGTTCACCCGGCGTCCCCGGGATAAACCGGCGCGGGGCGCGATTGGTGCTGGACTTGAAGTGGGCATTGCCGAGCCCGCCCTTGCCACCCTGCGCCACCAGCAGCCGGTCACCGTCGCGAACCAGATCACCGATGGTTTCACCCGTGTCGGCATCCAGCACGATGGTGCCGAGCGGCACCTTGATCACCATATCTTCACCGGACCGGCCGGTGGAGCGACTGCCACTGCCACGTGCACCGTGCTGGGCGCGGTACGTGGACGTGAAACGGAAATCGGCCAGGGTATTGAGACCGCTGTTCGCGACCAGAAAGATGCTGGCGCCACGACCACCGTCGCCACCGTCCGGCCCACCGAACGGAATGAATTTTTCGCGTCGGAAACTGACGGCACCGTCGCCGCCGTTGCCAGCCTCGACGCGTATGGTGGCTTCATCGACAAATTTCATGGGTCATAGTTCTCTTGCCGCTTCGCGCTATTCATGTGAGAAGACGAACGAAGTAGGGC
>DKBE01000063.1:0-12037 GCA_002451085.1 Proteobacteria bacterium UBA6908
AACGAATGAGCTAACCGGAGCGCGCGCTGTCTGCGCGCGTCCGGGTTGAGCGACTTGTTATGCCCGACAGATATGCGAAGCAGAATGCCACACTACCTCCGAGAATTGCGCCAATAATGACGAGGCGCGCCAGTTCTGCCGCAGAAAGAGAAAACACAAAACCTAGATTCCAGATGCTGCCCCAAAAAATTATGAACGAAAGGATACCAAAGAAGATACCTCCGGCAGTTAAGGTCAGACTAGACAGCAAACCAAGACGTCTTAGCACCCGAAAGTAGGGAAAACCAAAGGCCACTGTTGCCATGTAACTTACGGGTGTAGCGATGAATGAAACAACCAACAGCAGGGAGAAAAAGTTCTTTACCTCCCAGCCTGTACCGCCTCCAAACATAATTGCCCCGAAAAAGTAGAGGGCGGGAGCAACTAGCGGTGAAAGAAGGAAGGCTTTAGTCACTGACTCAGTTCCATCGGTTCAAAGGGCATAACTCTAATTAGAAGACCGAAAAGCGATGTTGTAACGGAGCTTTTCGGGTTCGATAAAAATCCAATATCAATGGATTCAGCCGGTTAGCAATAATTAGGGTGTCAGCGACGTTGGCGGTTATTCGGACCCGCATGCATCCGTCCGCTTGTACATCGCCTCGATCTCCTTCGCGAACCGTTCCTCGATCTTGTTGCGCTTGAGCTTGAGGGTCGGAGTGATGAGGCCGTTTTCAACTGTCCAGGCCTCATTCACGCGCGTGATGTGGCGGATGCGGGCATAGCCGGGAAAATCCTTGAGCTGGGCATTCGCGCGGATGCACAGCTCCTTTTCGTTGTCGAGCTTGCTCACGCACACGAGCCCGAGATGGGCGCGGCCCTCACCCACCACCATGACCTGCTCGAACACTGTGTCCCGCATGATGGCCTGTTCGGCATCGGCCGGCGGGATCTTTTCACCATTGCTGAGAATGATGATGTCCTTCACGCGCCCACGGATGTAGATGCGTTCCTCGCGAATCTCGACAATATCGCCGGTATGAAACCAGCCCTCGGCATCGATCACGGCGCTCGTGCCCTGCGGATTGTTCCAGTAACCCTTCATGACGATCGGCCCGCGCACCAGCAATTCGCCGTTGTCGGCAACGCGCACCTCATTGCCCGGGATCACGTGCCCGACTGACATGGGATCGTTGTCGGCGAGCAGGTTGGCAGAGACCGCCGGCGACGTCTCCGTGAGTCCGTAGCCGTGGATAAACGTGAGGCCCATGCCGGTAAAAATGCGCAACAGGTGCGGCGCGAGCGGCGCGCCACCGAGCCAGATGTAGTCCAGCCGGCCGCCCAGGCGCGCGCGCAGCTTTCTGGCCACCAGCAGGTCCAGGATCGGCCACAGCAGCCGGTCGAGCAGACCCGCCTCCTTCTTGAACCGCTTCCAGCCGATATCCACGGTCTTTTCAAACAGTTTGCGCTTAAACGAACCGGGCGGGAGATTTTCTTCAACCTTGCTGTAGACGCGCTCGAAAATGCGCGGAACGCTGACGATGACATTGGGCTTCTGGCTGACGAGATCCTCGCCCAGCTCCTGGATACCGCGCGCGAAAATAACCTGCGTACCCTCCTGCATGTACATGGGAATGTAATAGCCGACGGTACGCTCGAGCATGTGCGACAGCGGCAGGAAGGAAAGAAAGCTGTACGACTTGAGCGCGAAAATCTCGGGGAGCGCCGCGCACAGACCCATCACGTCGTTCACAATGTTGTGGTGCGTGAGCATGACGCCCTTCGGGCGGCCGGTGGTGCCGGAGGTGTAGACAAGCGTAGCGAGGTCGTTGGTCTTGGCCGAGCTGGGCAGGACTTCAACCCCCTGCGCCGGCAGCCACGCGTCCAGCGCCACGGCCTTGGCATCGCCGGACGGTGCGTGGGTGATGCACACCACGCGTTCCAGTTGCGTTTCGTGAGCGCGCATGGCCTCCCACACCTTGCCGTCTTCAATCATCAACAGGCGCGCGCCGGCATCGTTTAGGCAGTACGCCATGTTGTCCGGCCGGTCGTTGTAGAACAGCGGCACCACGACGAGACCCAGCGACAGCGCGGCCTGGTCGAAACAGACCCATTCAATGCGATTGCGCGAACAGACCCCGACGCGATCGCCAGACTTGAGATTCTCTTTCTCGAGCGCGGCCCGAAACCGGCCGACGCGCTGCTCGGTCTCTGCCCAGGTCAAGTCGACCCAGCAGCTGCCGTCGAACCAGCGATAGGCCTTGCCTTGCGGGCTCGTGCGAACACGCGACAGAAACAGGTCGGTCAGGGTCCAGTTTCGTTCCGGAAAGTTGTCCATGGGCAAACTCCTGAGCAGCTATCGCTGGAACAGTTCGCGCTGGAGCCAGCCGGCATCGGGCTGGAAGCGCTGGCCGTATTCCTCGGCCAGGCGATCGAGGCTGGCGCGTATGCCGACATCGCCGAGCGTATCGGCATAGCGCATAGGACCACCCAGGTAAGGCGCGAACCCGGTGCCATACACCATCCCGGCATCGATGCTGTCGAGATCGGCCACCACGCCTTCGCGCAGGCACGCCACAGACTCGTTCACCATGCGCAGGATGAGCCGCTCGGTGATCGGTTCGTTGCGCGGTTCGCGGCTCCCGCCCTTCGTCGGCTTGCCGCGCGCGTCGTATTGATAGAACCCGGAACCGGATTTGATGCCCAGCTGTCCGGCGGCCACCATGTTGCGCAGACGCTGCGGTACCTGGATATTGAGCGGCCCGGACAATTCCTCGGCCACCGACAGGCAGATATCGAGCCCGACCGTATCGGCCAGCCGGATCGGGCCCATGGGCATGCCGAAGTCGAGCGCGGCGCCGTCGATCTCGGCCAACGGCACGCCCTCCTCCACCAGCTTCATCGCTTCGATCAGGTACGGCATGAGCACGCGGTTCACCAGGAACCCGGGGCTGGATTTCACGTCGAGCGGCAGGCGGTCGAGCGCGGTGGCGAATCCGCGCGCGCGGTTCAGGGCATCCTCGCCCGATTGCGCGCCGCGCACGATTTCCACCAGCTGCATCTGCGCCACCGGGTTGAAGAAGTGCAGTCCGACCAGGCGTGCCGGATCCTTGAGGGCAGTGGCGATTTCCTCGAGCGGGATGCTCGAGGTGTTGCTGGCCAGCAGCGTCGTGGGCCGAACGCGCGCCTCGACGTCCGTGAACAGGCCGCGCTTGGCATCAACGTTTTCCACGATCGCCTCGATCACCAGATCGGCGCGCGCCAGCCCGTCACCGCGCAGGTCCGGCATCAGTCGGTCCATCGCCTCCTGCACGGCGCGCGGCTGCTTGAGTTTTTTCCGGTAGAACGCATGCGCCTTCTGCATGGCGCGTGCCAGAATCTCGGGATGGCGATCCTGCAGGGTGACGGCGAACCCGCGTGACGCGGTCCAGATCGCAATATCGGCGCCCATCACTCCGGCCCCGACCACGTGCACGCGCTCGATCCCGTGCGGATGCTTCTTGCCGCGGCGCTTCAGTTCCTCACCCAGCAGGAACACGCGCACCAGATTGCGGCTGGTGCGACCGGCCAGCAGCTCGCCGAGCGAGCGCGCCTCGTCTTCCTGCGAGGCGTGCTGCTGCCACAAATCGAGAATGCGATACGGCGCCGGATAGTGATCGGGGTTGGCCTTGGCGCGTACGCTGCGCTCGACCAGCCGGCGCAGCGGCTTGCGCAACCACTGCCACGGCGGCACGCGCCGCCACCAGCGCGCGCGCTTCGGTTTGGGTCGCTTGGCGATCAGCACTTCGGCCGCGCGCAGCAAATAGCGTTCCGGAACGGTCTGGTCGACCAGGCCCATGGCGCGCGCCTGGCGCGCACTGACGGTACGTCCGGTGAGCATGAGGTTGAGCGCGGTGAAATCCCCCACGAGTGGCGGCAACCGCACGGTGCCGGCAAATCCCGGATGAATACCGAGCCGCACTTCTGGCAGGCCGAGACGAGTGCCTTCGTCTTCGCGCGCGACGCGGTAACGGCAGGCCAACGCCAGTTCCAGGCCACCGCCGAGGCAATGGCCGTGAATCACCGCCACTGACGGAAACGGCAGACCCGCCAGCTTGTTGAGCAGGTGCTGGCCGGAACGCGCCAGGTCAGCGGCCTGGGAGGAATCGCTGATCTGGCGGAATTCGTTGACGTCGGCACCGACGATGAAGCTGCCTTTCGCGGAACGGATAATCACGCCTTCCAGTTCGCGCGCGGCGAGCCGGTCGAGAATCTTGGCCAGCTCGTCCAGCACCTCGTGCGACAGGGTGTTGGCGTTTGCACCCTCGACATCGAGGGTCACGGTGCTGATGTTGTTTTGGTCGTCGACGCGCCAGTGCCGGAAGCTCATGCCACACCTCCGGCGGCGCTTGCGGTGTGCGTCCCTTCCACCTTCACCAGCATGGCGCCGCCCTGGCCGCCGCCGATACACAGCGTGGCGATGCCGGTGCCGCCGCCACGGCGCTGCAGGCTGCGCAGCAGGTGCAGCGTGATGCGCGCGCCGCTCGACCCGACCGGATGACCGATGGCAATGGCACCGCCCTGCGGATTGAGACGTTCCGGGTTCATGGGACCGGGCGCACGTTCGAGCCCGAGCTCGGTGCGTGCGTATTCGTCACTGGACCAGGCCGCTTGGCAACCCAGCACCTGGGCGGCAAAGGCCTCGTTGAGTTCCATGTGATCGATGTCGTTCATGCCGAGGCGGAAGCGTGTCAGCAGCTTGGCCACGGCATGCACCGGTCCGAGGCCCATCTGGCTCGGCTCCACGCCGGCCCATTCCTCGCCCAGCAGTTCGCCAAGTACCAGCAGGCCGTGTTTCTGGACCGCGGCTTCGCTGGCCAGCACCAGCATGGCGGCACCGTCGGTCACCTGTGAGCTGTTGCCGGAGGTGACATTGCCATACTGGCGGTCGAACACCGGGCGCAATTTGGCGAGCTGGTCCAGATCGGTGTCACGCCGCAGACCGGTGTCTTCGAAATACGCGTGACCGCGGGTGTCGTAAAGGTGGGTGATTTCCCCATTCATGTCGCCGGCATCGAAAGCTGCCGCCAGGCGCTGGTGACTGGCCAGCGCGTATTCGTCCATCTGTGCGCGGCTGATGCCAAAACGGTGCGCGACCACCTCGGCGGTCTGGCCCATGTTGAGCTTCACCAGCGGATCGGTGAGGCCGAGCAGCAGTGTGAACACCGGCTTGAGGTTGGCGGGCCGGAAGCGCGCGATGGCGCGCACCCGTTGCAGCAGGTTTTTGGCGCGCATCATGCCGGCCAGCCAGGTCACCATGGCGGCGTTCCACTGGATCGGTGCGCGACTCATGGCTTCGGTGCCGCCGGCCAGGATCAGATCGGCGCGACCGAGCGCGATGCGCTCGCGGGCATTGGACAGGGCCTGCAGCCCGGAGGCGCAGTTGCGCTGCACGGTATAGGCCGGCACGCTTTTGCCGCAACCGAGCCGCAGCGCGATGACGCGAGCGATGTTGGCTTCGTCCGGCGCCGGGATCATGCACCCGACGATCACTTCATCGAACAGGGTGGGGGAAAACGGCAAGCGCGCCAGCACCGGACGCGCGGCGGCGACCGCGAGGTCGGAGGCGCTGAAATCACCGAGCGATCCGCGCGCCTTGAGAAACGGTGTGCGCGCACCGTCCACGACAAATACCCGTTGCGTACTCATCTCTCCTCCAGCCCGCCTTTGTTGTTGACGTCAGTGCGGTCTTACACTCAGTGCGGCGGAAAATCATCGACCGCAATCACGGCACGGCGCGCGGCGTGCGCGGCGTGCAGAATGCCGGCCTCCTCGGCCGTGATCAGCTTCCGGGCCAGTGCTTCGCGCACCTGACCATCGTGGTCACCGTGCAGGATCGGCGATTCGTTCACGAGCGTGGCCAGCTTGCGCTCGAGCGGCTCGGCGGCTATCACCTTGGGCAGCGCATCCTCGTAACGGCCGGTCACATCGCTCGGCTCCGAGGTAATGTACACGCCGGCGGTCAGGCGATCACGCGTCGCCGACGGGGCCAGCAGCAGCTGCGCGACCGACTGGCCAAGTTGATCCGACGGCACGTGGTAACGCCGGCCGTACGGAAACGCCAGCCCACCCACCAGCCAGGCCAGTGGCCGGTTCGGCAGATTCTTGAGAATCACCACCAGCGCCTTCTCGGCCTGATGCAAGGCATAGTCGCATGACCAATACAGCAACGGACAGTCCTCGTCCGGACGACCGTCGTCTTCGAACCGCTTAATGGCGGCCGTGGCCAGGTACATCAGGCTCAGGGCATCGGCGAACCGCCCCGAGATGCGTTCCTTGCGCTTGAGCGAACCGCCGAGGCTGAGCATGGCCATGTCCGAGATCAGTGCAAAGCACGCCGACAGCCGGTTGATCTTCTGTGCGTAGCGCCGTCCGGGGCCGTCGATCGGCACGCGCGTCAGCCGCGCACCGGTAAGCCCGAGCCACAACGCGCGCGACATGTTGCTGATGACGAAGCCGACGTGCCCGAAGAACGCGCGGTCGAAATCCTTGAGCCCCTGCGTGAGGTCCGGGTTGGCCACTGATTGCATTTCCTTCAGCACATACGGATGGCAACGGATCGCGCCCTGGCCGTATACGATCAGCGCCCGGGTCAGGATGTTGGCGCCTTCGACGGTGATGCTGATGGGGATCGCCTGGTAGGCACGGCCCATGACATTGCGCGGCCCGAGNNTACTTCACGATCGCCGAGGCCACCGCCGGTTTTTCACCGAGGTCGACCGCACGTGCTGTGAGCGTGCGCGCTGCATCCATGATGTAGGTGAAACCGCCGATGCGCGACAAAGCCTCTTCGATCGCCTCGAAACGCCCGAGGGGCAGTTTGAACTGCTTGCGAATGCGCGCGTAGGCGCCAACCACCCGTGCCGCCTGCTTGCTGGCGGCGGTGGAACTGGCCGGCAACGAAATCGAGCGCCCGGCGGACAGGCAGTCCATGAGCATGCGCCAACCGTGGCCGATGCGCTCGCGCCCGCCGATGATCCAGTCCATCGGGATGAACACGTCCTCGCCCCAGTTCGGACCGTTCAGGAAAGCCATGTTGAGCGGATTGTGGCGGGTTCCGATTTTTACGCCCGGAGTGTCGGTCGGGATCAGTGCCAGCGTGATACCGAGGTTGACGTCGTCGCCGAGCAAGTGATCCGGGTCGTACAGCTGGAAGGCGATGCCGAGCACCGTCGCCACCGGCCCGAGCGTGATATAGCGTTTTTCCCAGTTCAGGCGGATGCCGAGCACATCCGGCTGGCCCTGGAAGGGTGCGCGGCACACCACCCCGCGATCGGGAATGTTGGCCGCGTCACTGCCGGCCTCCGGGCTGGTGAGCGCGAAACACGGCACTTCCTGGCCGCGCGCCAGCCGCGGCAGATAATGCTGTTTCTGTTCCGCGGTGCCGTAGCGCAGCAGCAATTCCGCCGGGCCCAGCGAGTTCGGCACCATCACCGTGACGCCGGCCGAGCCGCTGCGTGACGACACTTTCATGACCACGGCCGAGTGCGCGAGCGCCGAGAATTCGAGCCCGCCGTATTCCTTCGGAATGATCATGCCGAAGAAACCCTTTTCCTTGATGTAGGCCCAGGCCTCAGGGGACAGGTCGTTGCGCTCGTGCGTGATGTTCCAGTCGTCGAGCAGCCGGCACAGTTCTTCGACCGGACCGTCGAGAAACTGTTTTTCTTCCGGCGTGAGCCCGGGTGGCGGCACGGCAAAGAGTTTCTTCCAGCGCGGCATGCCGCAGAACAGCTCGGCTTCCCACCACACCGTACCGGCCTCGATCGCTTCGCGCTCGGTGTCGGACATCGAGGGCATGATGCGCTTGAACACGGTGAACAGCGGGCGGCTGAACAACGCGCGCCGCAGCGGCGTGAGATTGAGAGGAATGGCAACGAGGAAGAAGGCGGTCCACAGCACAATGCCGGCGGCGGACGCGAGCGGGCAGGCCCAGGTGGCGAAACCCAGTACCGCCGCCAGACTCAGGGTCCACAACCACAACGGCGACCGGAAATAGGCCAGCGCCCAGACCACGGCCAGTACCGCTACCATCCATAAGAAGCTCATCGTCGTCATTCCTTTAGATATGTATTGCTTTTGACGTACGGACTGCCCGGGACCTGACTCATCCCGAGCTTCATTTGAACATAGCTGTTGGGGTGAATTACAGCGCCGATTGGCGCTAGAACGTGAGCCAGGCGCCGGGGGCGTGCAGGGCCGCGCGCAATTCCCGCCAGTGCGGCAGGATCCGGGCAACTTCGGCCCAGAAGCGCGGTGAATGGTTGGGCACGCGCAAATGACAGAGTTCGTGCACCACCACGTAGTCAACCAGTGCCGGAGGGGCCTGCATCAGCCGCCAGTTGAGGCTGATGGTGCCACGCGCCGAACAGCTGCCCCAGCGGGTGCGCGCGGCGCGCACCGTCAGCCGTTTTGGTGCACAGCCAATGCGTTCACCGAAATGGGCAAGCCGCTCCTGGAAGTGTGTTTCCGCGGCGCGCCGATACCAGCCTTCGACGGCACGCTGCAGGCCGGCGGGATGGCCCGTCTGCACAATCAGCGTATCGCCGTCGCGCCGGCACTCGGTGCGCCGGCCGGCTGTCGTGTGTAGGTGCAGGGTAAGTACCGCGCCGAGAAACGGCAGCGGCGTGCCGTGCGCCAGTGCCGGCCGCACCGCCGGGAGACTCGCCAGCCGGGCGCGCTGACGGTCGATCCACGATCGCTGGCTGGCGACAAACTCCCGAATCACTGCCAGCGGACAGGCCGCTGGAGTGGCCACGGTCAGCGCGCCATCGGGACGCAGTTCCAGGGCCAGGGTGCGCCGGCGGGTGCTGGCGCGAATGCGAAATGGATAGGTTGCATTCGCCAGCTCAAGACAATCCTGATCGGGTAGACGCCGGGGCGACCCGCTCAGGAACCGCATCATCCAATTTGCACCATTTCAAAATCGGCTTTCGAGGCACCGCAATCCGGGCAGGTCCAGTTTTCCGGCACATCCGCCCATTTCGTACCCGGCGCGATACCCTGGTCGGGCACGCCCCTGGCTTCGTCGTAGACGTAGCCGCAAATGACACACATATACGCTTTCATGATTCTCCTCGAGACGGGTGCAACGCAAGCTCGCGGATTTTCGCATGTTTCACGCGTGCACGAAACGCACGCGGAGCGTAGTAGAATCGGCACACTCCCTGGAAACCGACGCCATGCAAAACCGTACGGCTGTTGTGCTCTTGAATCTCGGCGGACCGGATTCACTCGATGCCGTAGAGCCGTTTTTGTTTAATTTGTTCTCCGATCCGGACATTTTCCGGCTCCCGCTCGGATTTCTGACACAAAAACCGTTTGCCCGACTGATCGCGCGCCGCCGCACGCCCGAGGCACGCCACAACTATGCGGCCATCGGCGGCAAGTCGCCGTTGCTCGAGAACACCGTCCTGCAGGCACGCGCCCTGGAAACCGAGCTGCGCCAGCACGGGGGCTACGAGGTGTTCGTGTGCATGCGCTACTGGCATCCGTTGAGCGACGCCGTGGTGACCGAGCTGAAGCAGAAAAACCTGACACAGGTCTTGCTGCTGCCGCTGTATCCGCAGTACTCGCGCACCACCACCGGCAGCTCGGTGAACGAATTCCGGCGTGCCTGCGACCGCGCCGGGTACCGGCCGGAGATTCGCCTGGTGCGCCACTGGCCGACGCATCCGGAATACCTGGACGGTATCGTAACGAGCGTCATGCAAGCCGCTCAACAACTGCCGGACTCCGATCCGGACCGTATTGAACTGCTGTTCTCCGCCCACGGCCTGCCGAAGAAGATCGTCGCGCAGGGCGACCCGTATCAGCGTGAGATTGAATCGACGTATGAAGCATTGCGCAGCCGTCTTGGTTTCCCGCACACCACGCTGTGCTACCAGAGCCGGGTCGGTCCGCTTGAATGGCTGCGTCCGTATACCGAGGACGTGATCCGCGAGAAAGCCGCGGCTGGCTGCCGGCAGATGCTGGTGTACCCGATCGCATTTGTCTCGGATCACAGTGAAACCCTGTATGAACTGGGCATTCAGTACGCCGAACTGGCGAAACAGGCAGGGATCGCGCATTATCGGGTGGTGCCGGCGCTGAACGCACACCCGCAGCTGATTCGCGCGCTCACCGACCTGGTCCGCCAAGGAGGGGAACCGCTATGAATCCCGAAAACCTGCCGATCGTGCTGGTGCTGGCCGGCAATGACCCAACCGGCGGCGCCGGCATCCAGGCCGATATCGAGACCCTGGTAAGCCTCGGCTGCCACCCGGCGCCGGTGATCACGGCGTTAACCGTGCAGGACACGGTCGGCGTGAAGCACTACCAACCGGTCGAGGCCGGTCTCGTCATCTCGCAGGCGCGCGCCATACTCGAGGACATGCCGGTGGCGGCCATCAAGGCCGGCATGCTGGCGACCGCCGAGAATGTCACGGCCCTGTCGGCCATCCTGCAGGATTATCCGGAAGTGCCGCTGATCCTCGACCCGGTGCTGGCCTCGGGTCACGGCGAATCCCTGGCGGACGACAACCTGGTCGAAGCGCTGATCTCGCTGCTCATCCCCCAGACCACGATCATCACACCGAATATTCTGGAAGTGATGCAGCTCGCGTCGGACGCCGACAATGTTGATGCCGCCGCCCAGGAACTGCTCTCCATCGGCTGCGGGTATGTGCTGGTCACCGGAACGCACGCGCGCACCCCGGAAGTCGAAAACCGCCTGTACGGCAACCGCCGCCTGCTCGAAACCTGGAGCTGGGAACGTCTGCCGGATCAGTATCATGGATCGGGCTGCACGCTGGCCTCGGCCTGCGCGGCGACGTTTTCCCACGGCATGGACATCCTGGAAGCCGTGGCCGAGGCCCAGGATTACACCTGGCATGCGCTCGAACGCGGGCACCGTCTGGGCATGGGCCAGCACGTTCCCGATCGCCTGTACTGGGCGCGCGAGGAAACCGAGGACCGCGGCGAGGACGACGAACCGCACGAAGGCAATGTCCACTGAACCGCCGCGGGCGGCAATCCGCGGACTGTATGCCATCGCTGACAGCACCTATCTCAACACCGAAACGTTTGTCCCGGCCGTGCGCGCCGCGCTCGCCGGCGGCGCCCGCCTTCTCCAGTACCGGGACAAAACGTCCAGCTCCGCCGCTCGCAAGCACTTGGCGCGTGAACTCCACGCCCTGTGCCGGGATCATGGCGTGCCATTCCTTATTAATGATGACATCGCGCTGGCCGCCGGGGTCGGCGCCGATGGCGTGCACCTGGGTCGTGACGACCCGGAGATCGGCCAGGCACGCACCGTTCTCGGGCGACGCGCCCTCATTGGCGTGTCCTGCTACAACGAACTGGAGCGTGCCCGCGCCGCGCAGTCGGCCGGCGCCGACTATGTCGCTTTCGGGCGGTTCTTTCCGTCACGCACCAAACCCCAGGCAGTCGCAGCCGCCGTGGAGCTGTTGCATACGGCGCGCGCCGAATTGACCATTCCGATCGTTGCCATTGGCGGCATCACCCCGGAAAATGGCAAGGCACTGATCCGGGCCGGCGCCGATGCCCTGGCGGTGATCGAAGGCATCTTCGGTCAACCCGACATCCGCGCCGCAGCTGAACGCTACGCGAAACTTTTCAACGACTGACAAGCCAACGCCATGACCTATCAAACCAAAAATTCCCACGACCAGTTCGCACGCGCCAAGCGATCCATCGCCGGCGGGGTCAATTCGGCAGTACGCGCCTTCAAACAGGTCGGTGGCGATCCGGTGTTCTTCGCGCGCGGTGAGGGTGCCTACCTGTTCGATGTCGACGGCAACCGCTACATCGATTATGTCGCCTCATGGGGTCCGTCGATTCTCGGCCATGCCCACCCGAAGGTGGTGAAGGCGGTATGCGACACGGCCGCGACCGGCATGAGTTATGGCGCACCAACCGAGATCGAAACCGAGATGGCCGAACTGTTAAAACAGTTACTGCCGTCGATCGAGAAAGTGCGCATGGTGAGCAGCGGCACCGAGGCCACCATGAGCGCCATCCG
>DKBE01000063.1:12109-15239 GCA_002451085.1 Proteobacteria bacterium UBA6908
GCCGGCACGCTGTCCGGCAATCCGGTGGCCATGGCCGCCGGCCTCGCGACGCTCAAGGCCTGCATGCAGCCTGGCTTCTATGATGGGCTGGAGCGCAATGCCAGGGCATTGATGGACGGCTTCGCCACGCAGGCCAAGCGCGCCGGCGTGCCACTGACCACCGTGGTGGTCGGCGGCATGTTCGGATTCTTCTTTACCGACGTTTCGCCGGTCACCAGCTACAAACAGGCGACGGCGTGCCACATCGAGCGTTTCAGGAAATTCTTCCACGGCATGCTGAGCGAAGGCGTGTACCTGGCACCGAGCGCCTATGAAGCCGGGTTTGTGTCGAGCGCTCACAGCGATGCGGACATTGCTGCCAGCATTGAGGCGGCCGGCCGAGTGATGGCAACACTTGCCTAGGGCGCGATCCCACGGGCAAAAAAAGAGGCCGGGTTGACCCCGGCCTTATTATTTACTTCTACACCCCCGACACAAATCGGTTGACGGCTGATGTCTCTCAGCTCGACAGAATATGGTTGGTTCCGAACGTCACCGTGGCGACGTGCGGGCGAAGGGCCTCATCGCTGAGCGCGATGTCGACACCGATGATGTTGGTGACATCATCATGATCGCGCACCCCCGGCAGTTCCTCGCGCAGGAAGCCGTAGTGGGTCTCGTTCATAAACACCAGGTTCGGACGGATCCCGTGGTGCTGTTCGTAGGTGCTCACAAGACTGACGATGTAGCTCAGCATGGTTGCTTCTCCTCTCGCCCGGTTTGGGCCACGGGGCCCACGCCCCGATTGCCTCTTGGAGTTGCAATGCCTGTGCCAATAACACCGGCTTTTATCAAGCCTATGAAATACAAAGGGAAAATATTTCGCCCTACCGCTGATCGGGCAGAATGCTACTGGCCAGGGAAGTGACGCTTCAGGTCACTGCCATGATTTATATAGGGTTTTTTATGACGCGGGCGGGAAGACAGGACCGGGCAGGTCAGGCGACCTGCCCGGTTACGACACTCAGTGCAGACCGGCCATGTATTCCGAAACGGCCTTGATATCGGCATCCGACAACCTGGCGGCTATCGGGCCCATAACCCCGCCATCGTTGCTGCGGGCACCCGACTTGAAGTCGTTCAGCTGTTTCTGGCTATAGGCGGCATGCTGGCCGGAAACCGCCGGATAACGCGCCGGAATACCGGCACCGGCCGGTCCGTGACAGCCCATGCAGGCCGGAATGCTCATCGCGGAACTGCCGCCACGATAGAGTTTTTCGGCTGTTTTGATGTTTTCGGCACTGCCCCCGGCCTTGCCCGGATTCCGCTTCTGGCTGGCGAAATAGGCGCCGAGATTATCCATATCGGCCCGGCTGAGTCCGGCCACCATGCCGGCCATCATGGGGTCCTTGCGGACACCCTTCTTGAAGTCTTCCAGCTGCTTGGCGATATAGGCGCCATCCATCCCGGCAATCTTCGGGAAATTGGGCGCGGCCGAATTGCCGTCCGGCCCATGGCAACCGGCACACACGGCAGATTTGGCCTTGCCGGCCGCGGCATTACCGGCCGCCTGGAGGGTCTGACCGACCACGGCCAGTGCCAGGAAAGCGACCAGCGAAATAAGCTTCTTCATATAATAAATCCCCATTGTTGGACCGATACGGAGCTCTCCGGTGCGACAAACGCGAGAGCATCGCTGGATGTTACACTGTGCCGGAAAGCAGAAAAGGACCGGTTGCAAGCGGTGGCCGTAACGCCGCCAACGCCGGAAATGCCGGAAACAATGCCGAACCCCTCCGGTTCAGCGCCGCCTATATACCAAGAGCCTGTGGTGAGGTCAATTTCAGCCACCGAACAACTGCGGCGTGCCCAGTTTGTCACGAGCGTGGCCCAGTCCGCCCAACTCCCCCCGGACCGGGGCGCGGAGGTGGCTTTTGCCGGCCGCTCGAACGCCGGCAAATCGAGCGCCCTCAACGCCATTGCCGATCACCGTGGCCTGGCGCGGGTCAGCAAGACCCCCGGGCGCACCCGCCTGATCAATTACTTCGCCATCGATGACGACCACTCCCTGGTTGACCTGCCAGGCTACGGCTATGCCGCCGTGGCTTCCGACATGAAGGCCGGCTGGGAGCAGTTGCTCGGGGACTATCTGCGTCAGCGCCGTTCGCTGCACGGTGTCGTGCTCATCATGGATTGCCGCCATCCGTTGAGCAATCACGATCAGGCCCTGCTCGATTTCTGCGCGGCCTTCGACCGGCCGGTGCATGTGCTGCTCAGCAAGTCGGACAAGCTCGCCCATGCCGCACGCCAGCGAACGCTGGAGTCCGTGCGACGAGCGCTGGCCGCGCGTTCCAACCGGTTTAGCGTGCAACTGTTTTCAGCCACGACCCGCACCGGTCTGGAAGAGGCTCGAACCGTGGTGGCCCACTGGCTGGGACTTGAGGATTCGACAGACAAAAAAAACCCCGGAAACAAGGGGAAAGATTCCGGGGTGCATAAGTAATCCCGGACTTGGGGGTCCGGAATTCCCCGCTCAGGGAGGAGGAGCGGGTAGGACATTGGGATACGTCCTGCACACTAAGATTGGGACGGTCCCGAAAAGTTCCAAGGTGGGTTATTCGCTGCTGCATTAACCCCGAGAACATCATGGTTAATGGGCCTCGTCCCAGTTCCGGCCGGTGCCGATATCCACCACCAGCGGAATGGCCAGTTTCGCCACACCGGTCATGCGTTCCCGAATCGCGACGCACGCTGAATCGACCGCGTCATCGCGCACCTCGAACACCAACTCGTCATGCACCTGCATGATCATGCGCACCGCCGGGCGGGCATCGCGGATCCAGTGATCGACTGCAATCATGGCGAGCTTGATGAGATCGGCCGCGGTGCCCTGCATCGGCGCATTGATCGCGGCGCGCTCGGCACCCTGGCGGCGCTGCGGGTTCTTGGCGTTGATTTCCGGCAGATACAGGCGACGGCCGAACACGGTTTCAACATAACCCTGGCGGCGTGCGGACTCACGCGTGCGCTGCATGTAGTCGGCCACGCCGGGATAGCGGGCGAAGTAGCGGTCGATGTAGGCCTGTGCGGCCGAACGCTCCAGATTGAGCTGCGACGCCAGGCCGAAGGCCGACATGCCGTAGATCAGGCC
>DKBE01000030.1 GCA_002451085.1 Proteobacteria bacterium UBA6908
CCGGCATTGGTGAACAGCAGCGTCGGATCGTTGCCCGGCACCAGCGAGCTGGATGGGACGATCGTGTGGCCATGGCGTTCAAAGAACTTGAGAAAGTGGTCGCGGATTTCGGTGGTTTTCATATACGGCTGCTATGAGTTTCTTTTGGGCGGGCACGCGCCCTTAATCATCGTCACTGCCCAATACGGTTCGAATCTGCTCGTGGGTGTAGCCACGGGACTGTAAAAATCGCGTTTGCCTGGCGCGTTCCGCCAGACTGGCCGGTTGGCGACCGCCGAATTTCTTCTTGCGCACCCGTCGCAGGTCATCCAGCCATTCAGTGCTGGCCGTCTCGAGCCAGCGCTCGATGGCGGATCGCTCAATTCCCTTTTCTTCCAGCTCGCGCCGGATGTAGAGCGGGCCATAACCGCGAACCCGGCGTACGTGCAGCAGCGCCTCAATGAAGCGGTCATCCGAGACCAGCCCTTCGGCCACCAGGGCCGCCACCGTCTCGTGCGCGAGCGGTTCGGCACAACCCCGATCCATCAGCTTGTCGATCAGTTCACGTCGGCCGTACTCGCGCCGTGTGAGCCATCCCGTGGCCCGACGCCGCGCTGTGTCGGCATCGAGCGCCGCCTTCGCACTCAGGCCTCGGCCTCCTCCGGCACTTCGTCTTCATCGCCGGCCACCACGACGGTGGTGGCGCCGACCGCGGTGCGGATTTTCTGTTCGATCTCGTTGGCCATCTCCGGATGCTCGCGCAGGAACTGGCGCGCGTTGTCCTTGCCCTGGCCGATGCGCTCCTTGCCGTAGCTGAACCAGGCACCGGATTTTTCGACGATGTCCTGCGCGACACCGATGTCGATCAGCTCGCCTTCCTTCGAGATGCCTTCGTTGTAAAGGATATCGAACTCACACTG
Organism: Proteobacteria bacterium UBA6908; assembly: GCA_002451085.1. Taxonomy (GTDB): domain Bacteria; phylum Pseudomonadota; class Gammaproteobacteria; order Acidiferrobacterales; family UBA6901; genus UBA6901. Next base: position 900 of record DKBE01000030.1, read on the forward strand.
CCGGAACGGCGGCGCCAGCTTGTTCTTCACGACCTTGACGCGCGTCTGGTTGCCGATGACCTCTTCGCCCTTCTTGATCGCGCCGATGNNCTTCATGCGGATCTGGTTGATGAAAATCACCAGCGTGTTCGAGCGCTTGATGTTGGCGGTAAGTTTGCGCAGCGCCTGACTCATGAGACGCGCGTGCAGGCCCATGTGCGAATCGCCCATCTCGCCTTCGATTTCCGCCTTGGGTGTGAGCGCCGCGACCGAATCGACCACCACCATGTCGACCGCACCGGAGCGCACCAGCATGTCGGCAATTTCCAGCGCCTGCTCGCCGGAATCCGGCTGTGACACCAGCAGGTCGTCGATGTTGACGCCGAGCTTCTTGGCGTAGGCCGGATCGAGCGCGTGNNCCCGACGATTCCGGGCCGTAAATTTCAACGACCCGGCCGCGCGGCAGACCGCCGACCCCAAGGGCCAGATCGAGGCCCAGCGAGCCGGTCGAGACCACATCAATATTCGGGGTCGCGCCACCGTCGCCGAGACGCATGACCGAGCCCTTGCCAAACTGCTTTTCGATCTGGCTCAAGGCGGCGTTGAGCGCCTTGGTCTTGTTCGTATCCATTGCCTGCTCCTCCGGGAAACCCGTGTGTGGATGGCCGTCCTGGCCGGGTGGAAAATCCGGATGATTATTTCACAAGCCGGGAGGACCGGCCTAGCCCTTGACGGGCAGCGATTCCACGAGTTGCTGCAGGCCTTCCAGCGCCGTTTTCACGGCCTGACGACGGATCGCTTCCCGATCACCATGAAAATGGTGGGTCGTGCTGCGGGTGTCCTGTTTGCGCCCGGCCCAGGCAAAACACACAGTCCCTACGGGTTTCTCCGGGGTGCCACCGCCGGGACCGGCAATACCGGTGATGGCCACCACCAGACCGGCATGGCTGGCCGCCAGCGCGCCTTCGGCCATGGCGCGCGCGGTCGACTCGCTGACGGCGCCGGAACGCGTCAGGGTTTCGGTTTTCACGCCAAGCATCTCGCGCTTGGCGGTGTTGGTGTAGGTCACGAAGCCGCGGTCATACCAATGCGAACTGCCCGGCACGGCCGTCAGCACGGCGCCCAGCCACCCGCCGGTGCAGGATTCGGCCGTCGCCACGAGCAGGCCGGCACGCTTGAGCGCCTGACCGAGCTGACCGGCCAGCATGATGAGTTCATTGTCCATAGACATACATCAGCCCCTGGAGACAGAGTGCGGCGGCCACCCCGGCCGCCAAATCGTCGAGCATGATTCCCCAACCACCGGGCATGCGGTCGTTGAGCCAGCGAATTGGCCACGGTTTCCAGATATCAAACAACCGGAACAAACCAAAGCCAAGCAGCATCCACACCAGATTGAGAGGCGCCAGAAACAGCGCCACCAACTGGCCGACGATTTCATCGAGCACAATCCCGGAATGATCGTGCACCCCGAGATCGTGCTCAGTGCGCGCCGTCACCCACACGCCAACCAGGAATAGCAACGCGAGCAGCACGGCATACACGGGCGCGGCGAGCGGGGCCAGCAACCAATAAAGCGGTAACGCCACCAGACTGCCGAACGTGCCCGGCGCGAATGGCGCGAGACCGGCGCCGAATCCGAAGGCCGCTGCGTGCACCGGATTGCGCAGCAACGAGGCGAATGTGGGTGGCGGGGTCATGGTTTAGCGAAAGTGGTCGTAGCCGCTGATCTTCGGACTGTACAGCGCACCCTGCTCGTCAACCAGACGCAGACCCGGATGGCGTTCGATCTCGCCGATTTGCACACACGGCACGCCGAACCGTGCCGCGGCCTTGCGCAGTGCCGGCTCGCGCTCCGCCGGAACGGTAAAACACAATTCGTAATCATCGCCGCCGGACAGCGCCGGCTCCCAACCAACCTGCTCAAACACCGGATCATAGGCGAGTGACAACGGCAAACGATTGAGTTGCACACGCGCACCAACCTGACTGGCTTCGAGGATATGGCCGAGGTCGGCCACCAGGCCATCGGAAACATCGATGCACGCCGAAGCCACACCGCGCAATCCCTGCCCCGCGGCGACCCGTGGCAATGGTCGATTGAGCCGATCCAGGACCGGCCGTTGGTATTCCTCCGGCAACTGCAGGCGACCTCGCAGCAACAACAGGCCGAGTGCCGCTTCGCCGAGGTGGCCAGTGACATAGATGCGGTCACCCGGCTTCGCGCCCGAGCGCATCAACGCCTGCCAGCGGGGAACAAACCCCATGGCCTGCACGCTGAGCGTTAGCGGCCCACGTGTCGTGTCGCCGCCCACCAGAACCACCTCATGCTGGCGCGCCAGGCTGAACATTCCCTGCGTGAACGACTTGAGCCATTCGGGTTCAGCCTGCGGCAAGCTGATGGTGAGGGTGAACCAGGCGGGTGTCGCGCCCATGGCGGCGAGGTCGCTGAGATTCACGGCCAGTGCCTTGTGACCGATAGAATGGGGATCGGTGGCCTCCGGAAAATGCACACCGGCCACCAGCATGTCGGTGGTCACGACCAGTTCGTGCTCGTCTGGCACGGTCAGTAACGCGGCATCGTCACCAATCCCCATCACCACGTCCGGGCGCGTCACCGGCTGCGGCGCGAAGTACTCGCGGATGATGTCGAATTCGTTCAAGCCGCTTCAGGACACCTTATGGGTGATCTCGGCGGCACGCAGCTTGGCCGCCACCTTGTCGAGGATGGCGTTCACGTACTTATGCCCGTGCTCGGCACCGAAGGTCTTGGCCAGTTCCACGGCCTCGTTGATCACAACCCTGTACGGAATCTCGAGATGGAATTCGAGCTCGTAGGCACCCATGCGCAGGATGGCGCGCTCCACCGGATCGACATCGTTGATGCCGCGATCGAGGTTCGGCAGGATGTGATCGTCGAGCTCATGCTGATGGAGCGGGACTTCGCGCACCAGCTCATGGAAGTACTCGACATCCACGCCCTTGAGGTCGTGATCACTGATGAAATGGTGTTCGATCTCGCCCGGCGGCTGGCCGGTGAGCTGCCATTGATAGAGGGCCTGGACCGCCGCCTGGCGGGACAAATGGCGGCTCGGCTTGCTCATTGCTAGCCGCGCAGCTTCTTGAGCAGGTTGACCATCTCGATCACCGTCAGCGCGGCATCCACACCCTTGTTGCCGGCCTTGGTGCCGGCGCGCTCGATGGCCTGCTCGATGGTGTCCACGGTGAGCACACCGAAGGCGACCGGCAGCGCGTATTCCATCATCACCTGCGCCAGGCCCTTGGCGCATTCGCCGGCGACGTAATCGAAGTGCGGTGTGGAACCGCGAATCACGGCACCGAGCGCGATCAAGGCATCATATTTCTTGCCGGCGGCCAGCGTCTTGAGGGTCAGCGGGATTTCAAACGCACCCGGCACGCGCACGACTTCAATCTGGCTGGCCTCGGCGCCGTGCCGAATCAGGGTGTCGAGCGCACCCTCGAGCAGGCGTTCGCCAATAAAACCGTTGAACCGTCCAAGCACGATGCCAAACCGCGCACCCCGTGCGATCAGCTCCCCTTCGATCGACTTCACATTCTGCATGTTGATGTTTCCGAGTTGATTATTCTGATGGCCCGGGCGGCATGATGTACTCGACGATCTCCAGCCCGAATCCGGACAAGCCCGGCGCCTTCACCGGATGACTCAGGACCCGCATCTTGCCGACACCGAGATCGGCCAGAATCTGGCTGCCCAGCCCATAGGTACGCAGTGCCTGTTGCGGCCGCGAGACCGGCAATTCTATGCCTTGTTCCCGCCGGTGAAAATGCTCAACCTTGTGCAGCAGGTCGGAGGCCGGTTCGTCATGCTGCAGGACCACGACCACGCCACGACCCTCTTCGGCGACGCGCGCCAGCGCGGCCTGCAGGCCCCATGACCCCTGGCCCTGCTCAACCCCCACCAGGTCGAGCAATCCGCCCTGCACGTGCACCCGCACCAGCACCGGTTCGGTCGAATGAACTTCGCCCATCACCAGCGCGAGGTGTGCCGTGTCTTCGATGGCATCATGGTAGGCCACGGCGCGAAAATCACCATGCACCGTGTGCAGGTGGCACTCGCTGACCCGCCGCATGGTCGGTTCGTTCTGCATGCGGTAGTGAATGAGGTCGGCAATCGTACCGATCTTGAGGTTGTGCTGACGGGCAAAGGTTTTCAGTTCCGGCAGGCGCGCCATTGTGCCGTCACCGTTCATGATTTCGCAGATCACGCTTGACGGCATGAGTCCGGCCAGCCGCGCCAGATCAATGCCGGCTTCGGTATGGCCGGCACGCGCCAGCACGCCGCCATTGCGGGCCATGAGCGGGAAGATGTGGCCCGGGGTCACGATGTCGGACGGTTTCGCTTCCGGGTGAATGGCGGCGTGGATGGTGGTCGCACGATCGGCGGCGGAGATGCCAGTGGTGACTCCCTCGGCCGCTTCGATCGAGACGGTGAAGGCCGTGCCCAACCGACGATGCACACCGCTATGTTGCAATGGCAGCTTGAGCTGTTCGCAACGATCCTGGGTCAGGGTCAGGCAAATCAGACCACGCCCGTGTGTGGCCATGAAGTTAATGTCTTCAGGGCGGACCTTTTCCGAGGCAATCAGCAGATCGCCTTCGTTTTCGCGGTCTTCGTCATCCATGATGACCACCATGCGCCCCTGGCGCATGTCGTCGATGATTTCACTGATCGGGCTGATGGCCATAAAAAGTGCTGCCTGAAAATTGCGTATTATGGCCGATTTTCAGCGGTTCTGCTGAGAATTGATTAGTACCGGCAGGGATTTAGCCATGTTCTGAATAATTTCCATTAACTGTCGAACCCTCGCCTCGAGCCGCGGCCGCGACCACCCATCTGATATCCGGGCAGTTTGCCAGTCCGTCATAGTGCAGTTGTCTATAGTTAGCCGGCACCGGCAGGGATAATCCCCGGCTCCCTGTGCTGCGAGAATGCCGCCGTCATGGACTGAACGGCATGGCCCTTGCAGCAAGAAACGACCGTGGAACCGAACAAGAAAGACGTCATGGCCAAGACCATCCGCCTGGAGGAACGTCTCCAGCAGCGGCGCACGGAACCGCCCGCGCCATACGCCCTTCCCGGGGCCGGCAGTATGCTTGGCAACTATCTGATTATCAATCAGATCGGCGAAGGCGGCATGGGCATGGTGTACAAAGCCCGCGATACCGTGCTCGACCGGATCGTGGCGCTCAAGATCCTGCCGCCGCAATTGACCCAGAATACGGATTTTCTGCACCGCATCCGAACCGAGGCCTTTGCCCAGGCGCGTCTCAATCATCCCAATATCGTCACCCTGTTTTCCGTTCAGGACCTGCCTGCCGGGTTCATGCTGGTCATGGAATACGTGGAGGGACAGACCCTGCAGCAGCGCATTCAGAATCAGGGTCCGCTGGAATCACGCGAAGCCATCACGATTTTCGAGCAAACCCTGCAAGGGGTGGCCTATGCCCACCAGATGGGTGTGCTGCACCGTGACCTGAAACCCGACAATATCTTCCTTACCCACAAGGGCGAGGTGAAGATCATGGATTTCGGCGTCGCCCGCCTGGTCGACAGCAAGGAGTCGACCCAGTCGCGATCCATGGTGGGCACCCTGCTCTACATCTCTCCGGAACAGATCAATGGGCGCGATGCGGATTATCGTTCCGACATCTATACCCTGGGCATCAGTCTGTTCGAGGCCGTCACCGGACGCCTGCCGTTCGAGCGCAAAACCGACTACGCGCTGATGCACGCCCACGTGCTGGAAACACCGCCACGTCCACGAAACCTCAAGCGCGATCTGCCGAAGGACCTGGAATCCGCCATTCTCAAGGCGATTGAGAAAGAACCGGAGAAACGCTACCAAAGTGCGGCTGAGTTCCGAGACTCGCTGCTGCGCCATGGCGATCGACTGGGCATGATTTCGCCGGCGGTCAATGGCGACGGCCGTGAACCATCACGTTGGCGCAACAGCTTCTCTACCAGCCAACGACTGCTCGGCGGACTGCGATTTGACCTGCTGCTGGTTGTCGCGGTCGTGGTCCTGGCACTGACACTCGGATTGCGTCCCGGCCAGCAACGCCCGCCCGATGATATCGAACCGGTTACACATCTTACCAAGAAGGCCAAACCTGCGGCTGCGTCGACNNTCGCGCGACCGCTACGAATCCCTGCGTAAGGCCTGGGGTGGCTGACAGTCCGGTGCTGACCCGCTACAGTACGGGTCAGTGAATTTTGATACGGGATGTCTGGCATGATCTTGGAGCGCGCTACTTTCCGACTGAGCCTGTTACTGGGTGCACTGCTGCTGGCCGGCTGCGCCGGACTGGAGGAACGGGCCTGCGATGCCCACGAAGAACGCATGCGCGGGGTCAAGCCGGTCACGGTGTATCGCGCGGTTGACCCAACACCCGGACAGACTGCACCCAGGGTTCTGCCGAACGGCAGCGTGCCGATGGTCACCACCTACAAGCTCAGCTTCAAACCACGCTTCACCAAGCCCTGCACGAGCCTCGATCTGCTCAAGGATGTCACCGTACAGCGTAGCGCGGAGACCGCCGTGGTCCTGAACGAGATTCGCGAATTCTATGCCGAGGACGGCACGCTGATCGCCAGCAACAGCCAGGATATCAGCGCCCAGGTCAGTCGCAGCGGTGTCTACGTGGCAACCACACCGTTACCCATTCCCAAGGCCGCCCCTCCCGGCAAGTACAAGATCGTGAGCAAGCTCATGTACGAGCGGCGCGGCAACAACCGCCCGGCCGTGCAGCTGGCCCGGGCGGAAGGCTTTTTCTATATCATACCCCGCGACTGATACCCCCGAACGTCTATAGTCAGTAGCTGGTCCGGCCGTTTGTCCGGGAATGGCTCCCACTGGTCCACGCAGCCCCCCGGAAACGGCTAAAGGACAGTGAAAGTTGTGTAAGATGAAGCACATATCGCAGTTCCGGGGTCCATAACAACATGTCTGATCTCCGCCTGGTTTACGGCAAGACCGATGCCGCTCCGAAGCCTGAGCTTCGGGCCGAGATCACGCATACCCGCGTCATCAAGGAACAGGATATCCCGCAGGTCAGTTTCGACCCCGGCAGCACCGTCAGCACTTACCTCATCATCAGCAAGATCGGTGAGGGTGGCATGGGCATGGTCTACAAGGCGCATGACACCACGCTCGACCGCACAGTCGCCCTGAAAGTGCTCTCGCCACATCTGTTCCGCAACCAGGAATTTCTCAATCGCTTCCGGATCGAAGCCCAGGCCCAGGCCCGGCTCAACGGTCCCAATATCGTTACCCTGCATTCGATGTTCGAAGTCCCGGGCAGCCTGGTGCTGGTCATGGAATACGTCGAAGGCCACACCCTCGATCAGCGCCTGCACAACGAAGGACGGTTGTCCGTGGCGTCGACAGTGTGGGTATTCGAACAGGCGCTGCTGGGTGTCGAGCGCGCGCATCGCATGGGCATTGTGCATCGCGATCTGAAACCTTCGAATATCTTCATCACCAACACTCACGAAGTGAAGCTCATGGACTTCGGGGTGGCCAAGATTCTCGACAACAAAGAAAATACCCAGTCCGGGTCGATGATCGGAACCCTGATGTACATTTCGCCCGAGCAGATCAAGGGCAATGACGCCGATTTTCGCTCCGACATTTATACCATCGGCGTTACGCTCTACCAGGCGGTGACCGGTGTGCTGCCGTTCGAAAAGAAAACCGATTACGAATACATGAATGCACACCTGCATGAGCAGCCGCTGCCGCCGTCGTCGCTGCAACCGGCCATGCCACAGGAGCTGGAAGACATCATCCTGAAGGCGATTGACAAGGAACCGGACAATCGCTTTCAGAGTGCTCACGAATTCCGCAAGGCGCTACTCAAGGTCGGGATGGTGCACGTCCGTGCCTATCGACGCCTCAAGGCCATACGCAAGGAGAAGGACAAGGCGGCGCTGTCCATGCCCACCACCTATCGCCGCGAGGATACCGGACCGATTGCCGAACGACTCAGCGAATCCATTTCACGCTTCCGTCAAGGCAAACGCATGATGGCAATGGCAGCCGCCGCCGTTGGCGCCATCGGCATAGGAATGTTTCTCTGGCTCAAACCGGCAGCACACTTGCCGACTCCACCGGTCGCCGCAACCACCACAGCAGACGAAGCAGCCGCCACCACGGTGGGTGCCGTGGCCCCCGCATCTGTGAATGGTGCCGCTCCTGCGACCGCCCCAGCTACGGTAGTGGCCAGCCCGGCTCCTGCTGCGGCCCCGGTCGCCAAAACTGCGGTGCGTCCAGCCAACTCGGCCACAACCAAGCCGCGCGCGGCAGCACGCCGCCAGGCCGCCAAGAACAAGTCCGAGACGTCACCGAGCGCAACTGACGAGAAATACGATTCCCTGAAGAAGGCCTGGGGCGGCTAGACATTTCTCCACGGCGATTGATCACCAGGCCCGGCACTGCCGGGCCTCAGTTTTTCAGGTAACCGTGTTCAGCCAGAAATGCATGAGTAATGGTGGTCCCGGGTCGAGCCGCCGCTTCACCCTGTAGCAAGCGCTCGAGATAACGCGCGATCTGGTCCACTTCCAGGTTCACCGTATGACCGACCTGCAGGGCAGCGAGCGTGGTGGCTTGCAGTGTGTGCGGGACAATGTTGAGTTCGAAGGCAGCACCCTGCACCGCATTCACTGTCAGGCTCACCCCATCCACACAAATCGAGCCTTTCTCGGCGATGTACCTGGCGAGCGACGCCGGTGCCTCGATTCGGAAGCGCACGGAACGTGCCTCCGGACGACGTTCCAGCACCGTGCCGATACCGTCGACATGACCGCTGACCAGATGCCCGCCCAGCCGACTGGAGGGCGTCAGGGCCAACTCGAGATTCACCCGGTCGTTCACAGCCAGATTGCCCAGCGTTGACCGACCGAGTGTTTCAGCGGAGAGGTCTGCGCTGAATCCTGACTGATCGGGATCGATGGCCGTCAGGCAGACGCCATTGACGGCAATACTGTCGCCCGGCTGCACTTGCTGGAGATCGAGACCATTTGCCTCGAAGCGGAGTGTGGCATCACCACCGTGGCGGTGAATATCGGCGACTCGACCGACGGCCTGGATTATTCCGGTAAACATCGTGATCTCACCTGAAACTGAACCATCTCACAGAAATTCAAACTATACCCATTGTCACGGCGACTTACACCGACGACCGAACGCGTGCGGTAATGCGCCAGTCATGGCCGACCGCCCGCATATCGACCAGCTCCAGTTCAACGCGCTCCTGCATTTGCGAAAACTCCGGAATATTGAACATTCCACGCGCCGTACTGCCGAGCAGATGCGGAGCCAGGTACACGACCAGTTCATCGACCAACCCCGCCTGCAACAACTCACCGCAGATCGTGGCGCCCGCCTCCACCAGCAGTTCATTCACTTCGCGTTGCGCAAGATCCTGCATCAACCGTGGTAAATCGACCCGCCCTACTCCCTGACTGAGCACCATCACCTCGGCTCCGGCGATTAACAGTGGCTCGGCGGCATCCGCATCGTCCTCGGCTGTCACGACCACGGTCTTTCCGGGCAGGCTCAACATTTTGGCATCCGGTCGCATGCTCAAATGACCATCAATGACGATACGCAGCGGCTGGCGGCCGATGTCAATCTGACGCACCGTGAGCGACGGATCATCGGCCAGTACCGTTCCGATACCCGTGAGAATTGCCGAACTGCGTGCCCGCAGTCTCTGGACATCGGCGCGCGCCGCTTCACCACTGATCCATTTACTCTCGCCACTGGCCAGTGCCGTGCGACCATCAAGACTGGTGGCCAGCTTGATGCGCACGTAGGGTCGCCGCCGGGTCATGCGCGCGATAAAGCCGGGGTTGAGTTCGGATGCCTGTGCCTGCAACAGGCCAACTTCCACCCGAAGGCCGGCTCGTTCCAGTTCGGTTAGACCCTGGCTGGCCACTTGCGGGTTGGGATCTGGCATGGCGGCCACCACGCGCGCGATGCCGGCCGTGATCAGTGCCTGGCTGCAGGGCGGCGTACGGCCATGATGACAGCAAGGCTCAAGGGTGACGTAGGCGGTTGCCCCGCGGGCCCGATCGGCCGCGGCGCGCAGGGCAATGACCTCGGCATGCGGCTCGCCGGTACGTTCGTGCCAGCCTTCGCCAACCACCTCACCATCGCGTACAAGTACGCAGCCGACACGGGGGTTCGGATCGGTGGTAAAGAGTCCGCGGCGCGCCAGCTCCAGTGCGCGCGCCATGTGGCGTACGTCATCGACACTGAAGACGCTCATGACTTGCCGTTCCCGTCCGGGATCAGTTTGAGCTGTTTATCACGCTGGTCGGCGGTGGGCTCGTTCTGCAAACGCTGCACCTCTTCGCGGAATGCTTCGAGATCCTGAAAGCTGCGATACACCGAGGCAAACCGCACATACGCCACGGCATCCAGCTCCTTCAGTTCTTCCATGACCCATTCCCCGATGGTACGCGATGGCAGTTCGCGCTCGCCGCAGGTCAGCAGCTTGTGGCGGATGCGGCCGATGGCCTTTTCCACAGCGGCTGCATCGACCGGACGTTTCTCCAGTGCCCGGGTCATGCCGCCGGTCAGTTTATCCTCGCTGTAGGTCTCGCGCCGATTGTCGGACTTGACGATTTGCGGCATCTTGAGCTCGGCGCGCTCGAAGGTGGTAAAGCGCTCGCGGCACACCTCGCACTCGCGCCGCCGGCGCACGGAACCACCATCCTCCGAGAGACGCGAGTCAATGACGCGGGTTTCATCGGCCGAACAGAACGGGCAGCGCATAGGGTGTCCCGGTCGGCCGTCGTGCGTTCCGGTCTACGCTTCGTAGACCGGGTAGCGTTTGCACAGGGCTTCCACCTGGCCGCGCACCCGCACGCGCACCGCCTCATCGGCGAGGTTATCGAGAACATCGGCAATCCAGCCCGCCAATGCCTCGACATCCGCTTCCCGGAAACCGCGCGTCGTACTGGCCGGCGTGCCAATACGAATCCCGCTGGTGATGAACGGTGACTGCGGGTCATTCGGCACGGCATTCTTGTTCACCGTGATGTGGGCGGCGCCCAGAGCGGCCTCGGCGTCCTTGCCGGTGATTTTCTTGTCAATGAGATCGACCAGAAAGAGGTGGTCATCGGTACCGCCGGAGACGATCTTGTAACCGCGTTTCATCAGGACGGCAGCCATAGCGCGGGCATTGGTCACCACCTGTTTCTGGTAATCCTTGAAGTCGGGCTGCAACGCTTCGAGGAAGGCCACGGCCTTGGCAGCGATCACGTGCATCAGCGGGCCGCCCTGGGTGCCGGGGAAAATTGTCGAATTGAGCTTTTTCTCGATGTCCGGATTGGACTTGGCGAGGATAATGCCGCCACGCGGACCGCGCAGGGTCTTGTGGGTTGTTGAAGTCACGACATCCGCCACCGGTACCGGATTCGGGTAGAGACCGGCCGCCACCAAACCCGCGACATGAGCCATGTCGACAAAGAGATAAGCACCAATGGCATCGGCGATCTGGCGAAAACGCCCCCAGTCGACAATCCGCGAATAGGCGGAAAATCCAGCCACCACCATTTTTGGCTTATGTTCCACAGCAAGACGCTCAACCTGGTCATAGTCGATTTCGCCGGTTTTTTCGTTGAGTCCGTACTGGACGGCATGGAAGATCTTGCCGGAGAAATTGACCTTGGCGCCATGCGTCAGGTGGCCGCCATGGGCGAGGCTCATGCCGAGGATAGTGTCGCCCGGGTTCAGTAGCGCCAGATAGACTGCGGCATTGGCCTGCGATCCGGAATGCGGTTGGACATTGGCATAGGCAGCCCCGAACAGCTGCTTGGCGCGCTCAATGGCCAGGCTCTCGGCAATGTCCACATACTCGCAACCACCGTAGTAGCGCTTGCCAGGGTAACCCTCGGCATACTTGTTGGTCAGCACCGAACCCTGCGCCGCCAGGACTCGGGGACTGGCGTAGTTCTCCGAGGCAATCAGCTCGATATGGTCTTCCTGACGTTTTGCTTCGTCCTGGATGGCTTGCCAGAGCTGGTCATCATAGCCGGCGATGGTCATGTTTTTGCTGAACATACGTTTCTGGAGTCTCCTGTGTCACGGGGCGTCATGTCGGCGCCGGGCTGACCACACGGCTGTACCGTTTGGCAGGGCGTAAGGATACCCAATCCCTGCGCCAAATGCATGATATTCAGGGGCATTTTCCGGTTCCGCTGATTAAATTACGGGCAATCTCGCCACAAGAATTGTTTAGAAAACCATAATGTTCAATGGCATAGATATTGCTCTTTATTGTTGTAGAAAGGCACAACCGGAGGCCCCGCCAGAAGACGGTGCGGAGTGGGCCGGATTCACTTTACACAGGCTGCAGGCATTTACAGTTATGCACAATCCAACCCAGGCATCGACCTCGAGTAAATGGTTCGGATTCGGCATTCGCGGGAAAATCGCTGCGATTCTGTTTGCGACGTTGCTGGTCACCCTGACGGTGAACACCCTGCTCGCCATGAACGCCCAGGAGCAGGATATCCGGGCGGAAACTGACCGCCGCGGACACGAGACCGCCCACTTCATCGCCCAATACCTTTCCTACAGCGTGGTGCGCTACGACTACCATGCCCTGGAGCTGCTGTTGCAGGATCTGACCCGTCGCCATGACATCGTATATGCACGCGTCGACAGCGCTCGTGAAAATGTCATGGCCGTTGCCGGTCGCCAGCCCGGCGCCTCCGAGCAGATTCACTCGTACACCGAGGAAATTCGTCTCAATAACGAGCTGCTGGGCAAGCTGACGGTCAGCCTGTCGAGTGAACGCACAGCACAAATCATGGCAATGAGGCAGCGTGAGCTGATGTTCGGACAGATGCTGGCCGTTGTGGTCGTGCTGATTGCGGGTTTCGTGGCGCTATCGCGCTTTATCATCCATCCGCTGACCATCATCACCCATACCCTGCGCCAGAATCACCGGAGCAGCGAAACCCGTCTGGAGCGGATCCCCCTGCATGCCGACGATGAAATTGGCGAACTGGCACACGGTTTCAATAGCCTGAGTGACCGGCTGGATGAGGCCCGGCAAAAGCTGGAAAGCCGCATTCAGAACGCCGATGCAGAGCTGCGGGAAGCCTATCAGCGGCTGGAGCAGCAGGCACAGGAACTGCGCAAGATGAATCGCGACCTGGAGCAGCAGAATATTACCGATCTGGTGACCGGACTCTACAACCGGCGCTACTTCGAAATTCTCATGGCCACCGAAGTCGAACATTCTATTCGCAGTGATGAAACCATCAGTATCCTGCTTGTTGATATCGACAATTTCCGGGACATTACTGAACGGCTGGGGCACGACAGTGCCGATGAGGTCATGCGCAGCGTGGCCGCGATTATTGCAGAACGCACCCGACGCAGTGATGTTGCCTGCCGTTATGGGGGCAGCGAATTCGTACTGCTGTGCCGGCGGGCCACGATCGCCAATGCCATTGCCATTGCCGATGACCTGCAGCGCACACTGGTGGATCATCCACTGATCATTCGCGGTCAGGAAGAAAATATCAGTGTCAGTATCGGGGTGGCTACCAATCCTGGTGTCCTTCGCCTCACGAACGCAGCTGAATTTTTCCGCTGCGCCGACGATGCGCTGCGCAGTTCACGGCAAACGGGACGCGGTGGCGTGGTTCACTTCTCCATGGTCGATCACAATGCGCACACGGCGGTTCAATAAGGCAATGATGTGGCTCCGACTCTGGCTGACCGTCGTGTTCGGATTCTGGTCCGGAATGGCCGTCGCCGCTGCCGGATCGGGTGAATTGAGCCTGGGCAGCGTGGCCATGGACATCCCGGCAGTGATGCACCAGCGCTTGAGTCCGCTCGCCTCCTATTTGAGTCGTGAACTCGGCCAACCGGTACAGGTACGCCCGGATGTGGGCCTCAATCAGGCTGTCGAGAATATCGCTGCTGGTCGGGTCGACATTGCCTACCTGACTCCGATTGCCTACGTGAAGGCACAGCGAGCCGGCAAGGTCCGGATTATCGCCAAAACCGTCACCAAGGGGCAAAAGTCGTTTCGGCTGATGTTGGTGGCGCGCGAGGACAGCGCCATCCGGAAAGTACCTGATCTGGTCGGGAAGCGCTTTGCCTTTGGTGACGAAGCAGCCCTGGTCCAGCGCGCCGTGGTGGTGAATGCCGGTATTCGGCTCGAGAACTTCGGCTCCTACCGTTTCCTCGGGCACTACGACAACATTGCGCGTGGTGTCATGAATGGTGACTTTGATGCCGGCATTCTCAAAGACACCACGGCCTACCACTGGGAGAAGAAGGGGCTGCGTATTTTCTATACCTCCCCGGAATTACCGCCCTACAACATTGTCGTCAGCCAAAGCATGCCGACCGGCACGGCCAAGGCCATCCAGTCTGCCCTGCTTAAACTGCATCTCGACAATCCCGAACACCGGACTGTCATCAAGGCGCTGGATGAATCCTATGACGGCTTCGTGGCCACGTCGGATGCCGAATACGACATCATCCGCAAGATAGTCAAACCTTTCCAGAAGGAAGACCGCTAGCGTCGCGCGTCAAAGATGCGCTCCGGGTGCTCGAGGTCATTGACCACACGCCAATCGCTGGCACCAGCGACCCGCACACGTTTCTCCCACCATGCCATACGATCCAGATAGCGTCGGGGGTCGACGTTGTCGGTATTCAGCTTGGTGACATTCAGCGCCGCAATGCGGATTCCCTGCAGGTTAATGGGGAAGTCTCGCACTGTCTGGTAGTCCAGTTCTTCCTGCATGTCAGAAAAGATCAGAATCGTCTTGCGGCCAGCCCCGGTCTCGTTGAGAAATTCGGCGGCCTGAATCACGCCGCCCGTGATATCGGTGTAGGCACTGCCCCGCTTCACACCCTTGGTGAACCCCTCGACCTGGTCACGGAAGGCGCGCTTCTGGGCATTGGCTTGCAGTGGATCTTTCACGAACGTGGCCTTGGCGACAATGTCCTTCTCGCTAAACGACCGGCTTTTTACGCGCGCTACCGCAAACGAGTCACCGGGATTGAGCGAGCCAAGGATATAGCCAATCAGCGCCTGGGCCCGGCCCAGCTCCTGGGTATAGGTACCCGAGGCATCCACCAGCAAATACACTGCCTGCGCATGGCTCTTCTTATCGGCACAGGCGGCAAGACCCAGCATCGCCACCAGGATTAGTGCTACCAGCCAGTTTTCAAGCTTTCTCATCCCTGTTCTCCCGTCACTGTCGGTTGCGACTTGTCGAGCCTGACCGGGGCGCCTGTCAAATCTGATCGTCCCTGGAGGGCCTTCTCGATCAGCAATGGCACGAAAATGATGGCGTCGTACATCAGGCACAAGGCCTTTCCCAGCTGAGTGATGATCCCGCCGACTGTTCGTAACAGCACAGCCAGGGCATGGATCAGCAGTACCAGGCCGGCACCCAGCACCGTGCGTCCGGAACGAATGAAGTATTCAAGCGGAATTGCCACGAACGCCAGCGCAAACGGCAGCGTGAAACCAAGGATCATCTGTCCGGCCGTTGGAATCTTGGCGACCCAGCCGATGTCGAGCGGGGTGATGGCGGCGTTGCCCAGTGCCTGTTTCAACGCCAGATCCATCGCCACAATCTGGTCGCGCATGACGGCCAGCGCCACTTCCACACCTGCCAGCACCAGCAGGATTGTGAAAGATATCCACACCATGTGTCGACGCATCTTCTCGTCCACATTGGATAGCGGAAACAGGTGCGTGAATCGCAGCGCCTCCATCAGGAACAATCCCATCAGCGTTTCAAACAGGATGATCACCAGCGCCGCCACTTCCGAGGCCTGGAGATTTCCGGTGATGTAATCACCACCGCCGACCATGGCCGACATCGGCAGCGATATGAGCTTGAAGTTGACGAAGGCGCCGCCGATGGCGATCAGCATGACCAACCCGGCGACAGCGAACTGAATCGATGCCGAGGCCGATAATGCGTGCTCGGCCTGATCGACATTGGCATTGATCTCGCGCACCTTTTCCATCTGCGCATCGATTTTTGCCGCGCTGTCCTGCAGTCCGGTGATATTCCGATCGACCTTGGTGAGGGTCTGATTGAGTGAGCGCCAGAATGGCTGGAAACCCTTGAGAATCTTGTGTCGCTCGTTGTACGAACGCCGGTATTCAGCGACCACCTTGTCATAGATCTCGTCGATAGACTGGCTAATGTCGGCGAGAATACGTTCGATTAGTCCATCCCCTGACGGCTTGATCTTGGCAATAGCCGAAACCGCCTTGGTCCATTCCGGCGGAGGTGGCGGCACTTCGCCGCACTTCTGGTAGTCCTCTTCGATGCGGGTCAATTCATCCATCAGTTTGCGTTGCAGCGCCGGGTAGCCCTGCAGGTCACGTTGCACGACCGCGATCACCCGCTCGAACTCGCGCTCAACCACCTTCATGACTTCCTCGCGTCCCTGAGATAGCAGAACCTGTCGATTGCGGGAGCGAAGGTCTCGCGCGCCGCCAGCCAGCCAGCGTGCCGCCAGCCGCAGCGGATTGGCGGTGGCACGGGCCAGAGCCCGCACCATGCCCTGCAAGGGTCGGCGCGCCCCATACAAAAACGGCAATGCAATCAGGAACAGTACAATTGCCGAGAGCGCCGGATTCTCCGGCCATAACATCCACGTGAATTGACTGAGCATACAGACCTCCCATCCCGAAGGTTGATCGTCAAATTTGAGCTGGAGGACATTATGCAGGCAACACAGTGCCGATCCGGGCGGATCAACCGCCGGCTCTGATAAAGGTAATGCTGAGGGGGATTACCGGCCGCTGCGGACAGACGTGCGGTCCAAAACGGCGCGGTGAACGGAAAATTACGGCCGGTCGTCGGCGACGCCTTCCTTCTTCACCGGCATCATGTCTTCACGCGAGATACCGAGCCACATGACGATTGGGCTGGCCACCAGTACCGAAGAATAGATGCCGAACAGGATGCCGATCGTCAGGGCCAATGCAAAATAGTGCAGGGTTTCGCCGCCAAAGATCAGCATCGACAACACCGCCAGCTGGGTGGAGCCGTGGGTGATGATGGTGCGTGACATGGTGCGGGTGATGGCGTTGTTGATGATGTCCGGCACCGTTGCAGTCCGCATTTTACGAAAGTTCTCGCGGATCCGGTCGAACACCACGACCGACTCGTTTACCGAATAGCCAAGAATCGCCAGAACCGCGGCCAGTACGGTCAGTGAGAAATCCCACTGAAAGAAAGCGAAGAAACCGAGAATGATTACCACGTCGTGCAGGTTGGCAATAATGGCCGCCACACCAAATTTCCACTCGAACCGGATCCACAGGTACACCACGATACCGATCGAGACGAACAGCAACGCCAGCCCGCCATTCTCAAAAAGCTCGCGCCCGACCTGCGGGCCGACAAACTCGGTGCGCCGTAACTGGGCGCCGGGATCTTCCGTGCGCAACATCTGGATCACGGCTTCGGATAGCGCGGCACTCGCCGTGTCGGCCTTGCCTGGCAGGCGGATCAGGACGTCCTGCGAGCCACCAAAGTTCTGTACCGTCGCATCGGAATAACCGCTCCGCTCCAGGAGCGTACGGATCTTCGGCAGATCGGCCGATTGCGGGTAACTGATCTCCATGACTGTGCCACCGGTGAAATCCACGCCCAGGTTCAAACCGCGTGTCGCCAGGAAGAACACCGCGAGCAGGAACGTAATCACCGAGATCACGTTGAACACCAGCGCGTGGCGCATGAACGGGATGTCTTTACGGATTCGGAAAAATTCCATGGCGTTTTGTTATCGCGAGCGGTTCATGTAGGACAGTCGATGCATGAATTTACTTCCACTGGGTATTGCCAATCGCCAACCGCTCGATCTTGTGCCGACCACCGTAGATCAGGTTTACCAGGGCGCGCGAAACCATGACCCCGCTGAACATGGAAGTGATGATGCCAAGGCAGAGCACAACCGCGAATCCGCGCACCGGTCCGCTGCCGAAGGCGAATAACGCGATACCACCAATCAAGGTCGTGATGTTCGAGTCGAAAATGGTGCCGAATGCACGCTCGTAACCGGCATGAATGCTGGCATGCGGCGTATTGCCGTTACGCAACTCCTCGCGAATGCGTTCGTTAATCAGCACGTTGGCATCGATCGCCATGCCGACTGTCAGCGCAATTGCCGCCATTCCGGGCAGCGTCAAGGTCGCCTGCAGCAACGACAACAACGCCACCAACAACACGACGTTGACTCCGAGCGCAATCACGGCGGTGACGCCGAACAGCAGGTAATAGATGACCATGAACACCGAAATGGCGGCGAAGCCAATCCAGGTCGAATGGAAGCCACGCTCGATATTCTCGGCGCCGAGGCTTGGGCCAACGGTGCGCTCCTCGATGATCTCGACAGGCGCTGCCAATGCACCGGCTCGCAACAACAGTGCCAGATCGCGCGCCTCCTCGACGGAATCAAGGCCAGTGATCTGAAACCGCTTGCCGATCTGTTCACGGATGACCGGGGCAGTGATCACTTCTTCGACGCGCACCCGTTGCCGGACCTGGCGGCCTTCGGCATCCAGAACCGGCTCGCCACGCGCATCGCGCTGAACTTCGGACTTGATCTCGATGTACACCACGGCCATGCGTTTGCCGACATTTTCTCCGGTGACGCGCTGGTTAATGGAAGCCCCGCGGGCATCGAGCGTGATATGCGCCACCGGTCCATTCGACTGGGAATCGAAACCCGCAGCAGCATCCACGATGTTGTCGCCGGAATAGATTACCTGTTTCTTGAGCAGAATCGGCCGTCCGCGCCGGTCCTTGTACAGCTTCGACCCGGGCGGAATGACGCCGGTACGAGCCGCGTCGAGACTATGCTCCTCGTCGACCATCATGATCTCGAGGGTGGCGGTCCGGCCGATAATCTCCTTGGCCTTGGCGGTATCCTGCACGCCGGGCAGTTGCACGACGATACGATCCTCGCCCTGCCGCTGTATCACCGGCTCGGCCACACCCAGTTCGTTCACGCGATTGCGCAACGCCAGTATGTTTTGTTCCAGCGCGGACTTGCGCTGTTCGGTCATCGCCTGGTCGGTCAATCGTACCTGCAGAATTGGTTCACTACCCTTGAGTGCGTCCGTCAGAAGCAGTTCCGGAAGCGTGCGGCGAATCACCTCACGGGCCTTGTCACGCTCGGCCACTTCACGGAACCGGATTTCGAGCCCACCGCGGTCGAGGCGGTTTACCGTCAGGTAGCGCACCTTTTTCTCGCGCATGGTGCTGCGCAAGTCATCCACATAGCGTTCCTCGGCCTTTTTGAGCGCCGCCGGCATGTCGACTTGCATCAGAAAATGCACACCACCACGCAAATCCAACCCAAGGTACATCGGATTGGCATTGATCCAGCCGAGCCATGACGGCGTCGCCGGGAGCAGGTTGAGGGCCACGGTGTAACCATCGCCCAGGGCGCGCTGCACGGTATCACGCGCCTTGATCTGGGTATCGGTATCGCGAAAGCGGACTTTCAGGCCTTTCTCGTCACGTTGCAGGGAGCGCAGTTCAATGCTGGCTTGCTTCAGCGCCTGCTCAACCTGCGATTGCGTCACGGCATCCACTTTGGTAATGCGAGTCGCCGAAATCTGAATCGCCGGATCTTCGCCATACAGATTCGGCAGGAAATACACCACTCCCGGCACGATGACGGCCAGGATCAACAGATATTTCCAGAGCGGATAGCGATTCACGAATCAGCCAACGATGAAGAAAGTGGCAAAAGGATGGGTGAGACGTTAACCACCCTTGAGCGTGCCTTTGGGGAGCACTTGGGACACAGACGGCCGCTGAACTTTAACGGACACATTCGGGGCGATTTCGAGTGTCACATAGTTTTCGTCGAGGTCGGCGACCCGGCCGAGCAAACCGCCGCCGGTGACGACTTCATCACCCTTGGCCAGCGCAGCGATCATGGCGCGGTGTTCCTTGGCGCGCTTGCTCTGCGGACGGATCAACAGAAAATAGAAGATTACGAATATGACGATGAGCGGCAGAAACGACATGATGCCACCGCCCGGGGCACCGGCCGGAGCCGGATCAGCGGCATGGGCGCTGGCGATGAAGAAATTGAGCACTTGTTCGGTCGAGATCATGGGCAACCTGTGTCAGTAAGGGCTTATCGGGGGTCGAATTCTTCGCGGTTTTCGCCCACCTCCGGATCGTCCGGGGGAGCGTTATTCTGGCGGCGCATACAATAAAACTTCTCGACGAATTCATCCAGCCTTTTTTGCTCAATCGCGGTCCGTAACCCCCGCATCAGTGACTGGTAATAATAAAGGTTATGCACGGTCGCCAGCCGCGCCCCAAGGATCTCATTGCAGGCCTGGAGATGGCGCAAATAGGCTCGGCTGTAGTGCTGGCAGGTATAGCAGCCGCAATGTGCATCGATTGGGCCGGTGTCGGTTGTATATCGGCTATTCCGGATTTTGACCTGGCCATCGTGGGTGAACAACCAGCCATTGCGGGCATTGCGGGTCGGGAGCACGCAGTCAAACATGTCGATGCCGCGCCGCACTGCCTCAACCAGGTCCTCGGGCTTGCCGACACCCATGAGGTAGCGCGGCCGGTCGTCCGGGAGCTCGGCAGCAATGGCATCCAGAATGCGCAGCATTTCTTCCTTCGGTTCGCCGACCGACAGACCGCCGAGCGCATAGCCGTCGAAACCAATCCGTTTCAGGCCGGCCAGCGACTCGTGGCGCAGGTGTTCGTACATGCCGCCCTGGACGATGCCGAACAGTGCAGCTGGATGCGCACCGTGTGCGCTTTTGCTGCGTTCCGCCCAACGGAGCGACAACTCCATAGATATTCGCGCCTGCTCCTCCGTGGCCGGGTATGGCGTGCACTCATCGAAGATCATGATGATGTCCGAGTCGAGCGCCTGCTGCACCGCCATCGACTCTTCCGGTCCCATGAAGATGCGATCGCCATTGACCGGCGACTGGAACGTCACGCCCTGCTCGCTGATTTTCCGCAGCTCACCCAGGCTCCAGACCTGAAATCCGCCGGAGTCGGTCAGGATCGGTCCATCCCAGTGCATGAAGTGATGCAAACCGCCATGGGCCCGGATCACGTCCATGCCCGGACGCAGCATCAGGTGGAAGGTGTTGCCAAGGATGATTTCGGCACCGACGTCGCGCAGCTCCTCCGGCGTCATGGCCTTCACCGTGCCATAGGTACCGACCGGCATGAAGGCCGGGGTGTTGACCACACCGCGCTCGAATACCAGTCGTCCCCGCCGTGCCTGTTGGTCGGTGTCCAGTAATTCAAATTTCATTGGCGCAGCGTAATAAGAATGGAGAAAAGAAGAAAGAACAGGGACACGGCGGGGTTCTGCAGGTTCATCACGG
>DKBE01000089.1 GCA_002451085.1 Proteobacteria bacterium UBA6908
GGCGGCATGATCATTATCGATTTCATCGACATGGTCGAGCCTGAACACCGTCGCCAGGTGTTGCGGGCCCTGGAAAAGGCCATGTCCCGTGACCGTGCCAAGGTCTACATTACCGAAATGTCTCCATTGGGGCTGGTGGAAATCACCCGCAAGCGCACCCGTGAAAGCCTGGAGCATGTGTTGTGCGAACCGTGCCCGGCATGCAAGGGGCGCGGAGTCATGAAGACTGGTCAAACCGTGTGTTATGAAATCTTTCGCGAGATTCTGCGCGAGGCACGCCAGTTTGGCGCTGATAAATACCTGGTGATCGCTGCACCGGTGGTGGTGGATATGCTGTTGGATGAAGAGTCGGCCGGCCTGCTGATGCTGCAGGAATTTATCGGAAAACCGATCCATCTGCAGGTGGATGCCCAATACGGCCAGGAGCAGTTCGATGTCGTGCTCATGTAGCCGGAACGGGACAAGATGAAACCCGGAAAGGAAAAAGCCGGCAACACCGGTCTTCGTTCGTCAGGGGCGGCGATCCTGGAACGGCTGAAACGCCGGCGCGAGCAGATTCGTCTCGCACTGCGGCAGTGGCGCAGTCGTCTGCCGACACCGGTCAAGCGCGCCATCCGTCGCACCACCCGCTGGTCATTGCATTCCATGAATGGCGTGTTGCTCGCCATCGTGCTGCTCTTTGTGCTGGCACATTTCTGGTTGCCGACCTTGGCTGACCGCAAGTCCGATATTGAGGCGATGCTGACCGGGGCGCTGGGCAATCCGGTACGGATCGGGCGGCTCGATACCTATTGGGAAGGGCTCAATCCGGGGGTGCGGATCCAGGGATTCCAGGTGGGTGTCGCCGGCCGCGCCGAGACGGTATTCCAGCTGCGCGAATTGCGCCTCAGTCTGTTGTGGCGGCCTTTGCTGACCGGAAGCGTGGCGATCAACAGCCTGGTGGTCGTCGAGCCATCGTTGGTCGTGGAACGCGACGCCCGCGGCCAGATCCGGATTACCGGTGTCGAGATGCCGGCGACGACGGACACGCCACCGCCTGATATCGGACGATGGCTGATGCAGCAGCGCGAAATGGTGGTTGAGAATGGGATCCTCGAGTGGATCGATCACCAGCCCGCGGATGCCCCGGTAGAACGACTGACCATTCAGCGCGTCAACCTCGTGTTGAAGAACGACGGCAACCGCCACCAGTTCGAAGGCAAGGCGGCCTTCCCTCGCAGCGTGTGCGGAGACTGCCGGTTTACAGCTGATATCCGTGGTGATTTGACGAAGAGTGCGGATTGGTCCGGTGATGTTTCCCTGCAGGCGAGCGAACTTTCACTGGATGCTTTGCCGCGCGTGTTTCGGAACCGATGGCCAGATGGCGTACGCGGTCAGGTCAATGCGCGTCTGGAAAGCCGCTGGCAAGACGGCTGGCCGAATTCAGTCAAGGGACGTGTGACCGTGCGTGATCTGCAATTGCCCTGGCCACGTCAGGCCAAACCGGTGACAGTGCGTTCGGTGGATGCCGTGCTCGACTGGCGTGGTGACCGCGAGCATGGGCATATGAAATTCTCCCAGCTGTCTTTGGGATTGACGCGACCGGTCTGGCTCAGTGGAAGGGGAAGTATCGCCTATGCTCCCACCGAAACGGAAATTGAAGTCGAACATCTGAACGTCGGGGATGTAGCGGACTTTCTGGTGGGGCTGGAGCAGGAGGGTGTCGTCCATGACTGGCTGCGCGCGGCCAAACCGGAAGGCAGTCTCGATCGTCTCCAGCTCAGCCTGGAAGGTCCAATCACGGAGTTGCGTGACTACAAGCTCACCACAACCATTCGTGGCCTGCGATTTGATGCGCATCAGCAGATTCCGGGCATCAGCAACCTGGGCGGAAAACTTCGCGTCAGTCGCCGCGAAGGCACATTTGACCTGGATGCCAAAACGAGCCGCTTGCGTCTCCCGCGCTTGTTTCGTGACTCCATTGATCTTCAGCGGCTGGAAAGCCGGATTGCCTGGCGTTTGGAACCGGAACACTGGCTGGTGCGAGCCTCGGATATCCGTGCGGATTCACGTGACGGCAGGGCCAGTGGAACAGTAGAGTTGCGCGTGCCGTTCGACCCGGAGCAGTCCCCGGTGATCAAGCTCGAAGCCGGTCTGACGGATGGTGTGATCGCTTCCGCACCACGCTACATGCCTAAGGCGATGCCCGAAGCACTGCGACGCTATCTGGAGCGTGCGTTGGTGTCCGGTCGCGTGACCCGCGGCAAGGTGCGCCTGCAAGGGGCGCTTCGTAATTTCCCGTTTCGCGATGGCAAAGGGGTATTTGAAGTGACGGCCCGGGTAACCAACGGAGTGCTGTCGTACATGCCTGACTGGGAACCGATACGCGATATCGATGCCGATCTGCGCTTTACCGGTATCGGCATGGAAATTACCGGTACGCAGGGCACGCTCGGTGGGTTGCAGGTTGGCCGAGTCACGGTAGCGATCGAAGACTTCAAGGCCCCCGAGGGAGCAGTCGTGACGGCCACCGGTCGTCTGCGCGGTCTCGTCGGCGATGCGTTGGCCGTGCTGGAAAGCAGCAAGTCCCCACGATTCACACCCTATCTCGTCAATGGACTACGCACCACCGGTGACGGGGTGCTAACGCTCGACCTGCGAATTCCGGCGCGCCGGCCAACGGCAGTGCAAATCACGGGTGACTATCAATTGCTGGGTGGAAGTGTGGAGTTTCCGTTCCGCTCGATACGCGCAGAAAACGTGCGGGGTCGACTGGGGTTCAGCGAGGCCGGATTGCAGACCGGCCGGTTGCAGGCGCGATTGCTTGGCAGCGAGTTGACTGTGGAGGCCACCCCCGGAGACGAGAAGGACCCGGCGACACGCGTGGATCTCAGCGGGACCGTGGCTCAGGAGGGGATCAACCAGGTGTTTGGCAGCGTGATCGGCGAGCGCCTGCGCGGGACAATCCCCTGGAAGGCGCGATGGTGGATGCGTCGCGATCGTGCTGAGTGGGAGGTGATTTCAGATCTGCGCGAACTGGAAATACGCATACTGGCGCCACTCGCAAAGACCCAGGGTGAGTCGCTGGGGTTGACGGTTCGCTCCCTGCCGGCCACCGAGGCCAATCAACAGATCATCGACCTGCAGCTCGATAGCCGTGTCACCGGACGACTGGCGCTGCAACGTGACACCGGTCGCTGGCGTTTGCAGCGGGGACACATTGGCATCGGTGAGCGAATCAGTGCGTTGCCGGACACGGACGGCCTCCAGCTCAGTGCGCGCCTGCCATCGTTGAATGCCGACAATTGGTGGAATTTTCTGCGACAACTCCAGAACGCGGAAAACGGTTCGACCGGTTGGTTCGACGACATCACTCGATTGCGCGCCGAGGTCGATGCCCTCGAGCTATTCAGCCGACCATTTGGTCGCATGTTGCTCGATTTTCGCAAGCAGGCCGGTAAATGGCAGGGAACCCTGCAGGGTGATGCAGTCGCTGGCCAGATGGTCTATCTGCCCACCGGCTGCAAGAGTCTTGGTGAGTGCCTGGTGTCGCCGGCGCGTACCGAGCGCCGCTCTGACCCGCGGCCGGCCATCGGGTTGGTTCTGGATCATCTGGTGTTGCCACCGCCACTCAAGCGTGACGCGACGGGCTCTGCAGATCCCCGCTCGCTGCCGGTGCTGAGTGTCCAAAGCGCCAATCTCACATTCGCCGGAATGCCTCTGGGTTCGCTCGATTTTCAGGCCGAACCGGTCCGGCAGGGATGGCAGATCAGGCAAGCTGTGCTCAAAACACCTGAAACCCGACTGGATGCGAAGGGTCTGTGGGAAGTGGATTGGCAGGGCCAGCAAAACACCAATTTCGATATCAGCGTCACCAGCAATGATTTTGGTATGACACTGGACCAGATTGGTTACCCGGGGGAGCTCGCCAAGGGACGATTGAGCATCAACTCCAAGTGGAGCTGGCCCGGATCTCCAGGAGATTGGAGCCTCTCAACCGTCGATGGGCAAATGGATGTGACCCTGAACGATGGACGGTTGTTGCAGATCAGCCCGGGCGCCGGACGGATCCTCGGTGTTCTCGACCTGCGTTCCCTGACGCGCTACTTAAGCCTTGATATGAGCAATATCTTCGGCAAGGGTTTGTCGTTTGACAGTGTCAAGGGAAGGGTGGAAGTCGAGAATGGTAACGCCTATACCCGTCAGTTGAAGGTGGATGGCCCTGGTGCCGACATTGAAATGACGGGTCGTGTCGGTTTGGTAACTCGGGATATCGAGCTGGAAATGGGAGTAACGCCGCGGCTGATGGAAGAGCTGGCCATCGGGGGCGCCATCCTCGGTGGTCCGGCCGTCGGTGCGGCCGTGGCCCTGCTACACAATCTGGCCAGAAAGCCCTTTGAACGGGGTACACGCATCAACTATACGGTCAAAGGTTCGTGGGAGCATCCGGACGTCAAACGTATAGGCGGTCCCGACCTGCCGCTGGAAGAACCCACCCCATGAAGCGGAGTCGCGTGTCGTCATGCTGAATGTCATAATGCTGATCGCAGCGGGTGGGCTGATCGCCGCACAGCCGCTGACCATTACATCGCGGGAATGGCCAGCGCCGCACCGCACTGAAGCGTTAACGGCAAGTCCGCCGGTGGTGAATTTGGTTACAGCACTGGTGTCGCAGGAGCAGGCCGTATTGGTGGTCCGTCACGCCGGTGGTGAAGCGGGAGAGCGACTGGCCGACAGCCTGCGTCAGGCGCTGGTTTCGCTGGGTGTGCCGTCAGCACGTTTGCGNNGCGCGCGCCGGTGCGCGCCTCGTGGTGCTTCCGGAGAATTTCGCGATTATGGCGCTGCGCGACGCCGAGCGTCTGGCCGTCGCCGAGCGCGACGGCACCGGGCCGATCCAGGAATTTCTCGCCCAGCAGGCCCGCACCCATGGCCTGTGGCTGGTCGGTGGCACTATCCCGTTGCAAACCCAAGAGGCGAAGCGCGTGCGCGCCGCCTGTCTGGTATACAACGATCGCGGAGAACGTGCTGCCCGGTATGACAAGATTCACCTGTTCGACGTGAAACTCGACAATGGTGAGGAATACAACGAGTCGGCGGCGATCGAGCCGGGTGACGAGCCGATCGTGATCGATACGCCGTTTGGCCGTCTCGGATTGGCGGTTTGTTATGACCTGCGCTTTCCGGAACTGTTCCGGCAATTGCTCGATCGCGGAGCCCACTTGTTTGCCGTGCCGTCGGCATTCACCGTACACACTGGCCGGGCGCACTGGGAAGTGCTGGTGCGCGCACGTGCGGTGGAAAATCTCGCCTATGTTGTCGCTTCGAATCAGGGCGGTTATCACCTGGATGGTCGCGAGACCTATGGCGACAGTATGATCGTCAATCCCTGGGGTGAAGTCCTTGACCGCTTGAGTCGCGGTTCGGGTGTGGTGCTGGCCGATTTCGATCGGAACTTTTTTGACCAAACCCGCCAGCGCTTTCCCAGCATACAACATCGGCGCTTGCGTTCATGAGTCAGGCACTCGATACCGCCCGCCAGACACTGCTGGCCCCCGCGGGCCTGGGTGATCGCGATCTGGAGGCGCTGTTTGGGCAACTGCTGGCGCACCGGCTGGATTATGCCGACCTGTACTTTCAGTACAGCCGCCACGAATCCTGGTCGCTGGAAGAGGGCCAGGTGAAATCCGGTTCCTATAGTGTCGACCAGGGTGTTGGTGTGCGCGCGGTCAGTGGCGAGAAAACCGGATTTGCCTACTCGGATGTCATTCTGCTGCCGGCACTGACGGATGCGGCCATGGCGGCACGGGCCATCGCCCGCCATGGGGCATCGGCTACGGCGGCAGTGCGCTGGCGGCCAGGCCCGGTACTGGCCCTTTACGCCCCGCTGGATCCGTTGGCCTCACTCGAGGACGCCGCCAAGGTCAGATTGCTAGAACAGGTCGAGGCCGAGGCGCGGGCCGCCGATCCGCGAGTGACCCAGGTGATGGCATCGCTCTCGGGTGTACAAGATGTCATGCTGGTGGCACGTAGCGACGGGATTCTGGCGGCCGATGTGCGACCGCTGGTGCGCCTGAACGTGACCGTGATTGTCGAGGCCAATGGCCGGCGCGAAACGGCCAGCCATGGCGGCGGCGGGCGGGTGAGCTATCAGCAGTTTCTGCAGAACCATTCCGCGCGCGAGTATGCGCAGGCCGCGGTACGTCAGGCGCTGGTGAATCTCGAAGCCGACGAAGCGCCGGCCGGCACCATGAAGGTGGTGCTCGGTCCCGGCTGGCCGGGAATTCTCCTGCACGAAGCGATCGGCCACGGCCTGGAAGGCGATTTTAACCGCAAGGGCACTTCGGCGTTTTCCGGACGGATCGGTGAACGCGTGGCGGCGCGCGGTGTGACGGTCGTGGATGATGGCACATTGGCTGACCGGCGCGGGTCGCTGAACGTCGATGACGAAGGCACGCCGACCCAGTGCACGGTACTGATCGAGGACGGAATCCTGAAGGGCTATATGCAGGACACGCACAATGCCCGGTTGATGGGCGTCGCACCAACCGGTAACGGCCGGCGCGAGTCGTATGCGCATCTGCCATTGCCGCGTATGACCAACACCTACATGCTGCCCGGTCGGCACGATCCGCAGGAAATCATTGCCTCGGTCGATCGCGGTCTGTATGCCGTCAATTTCGGCGGCGGCCAGGTCGATATTACCAACGGCAAATTTGTCTTCTCGGCGAGTGAGGCCTATCTGATCGAGAACGGCCAGGTCACACGTCCGGTCAAGGGTGCCACCCTGATCGGCAACGGACCGGATGTGTTGACACGAGTCTCTCGAGTCGGTAACGACCTGGCGCTCGACAGCGGGGTTGGGACCTGCGGCAAGGACGGCCAGAGTGTCCCGGTCGGCGTCGGTCAACCGACATTGCTGATCGACGGCCTGACCGTCGGCGGCACTCAGCAGGGATAAGCATCGTCATGAATCAATCGATTTCGCGCGGCGATTGCGAGCCACTCAAGACCTACGTGACCGATGCCTTGGCCGAAGCGAGGCGCCTGGGCGCCAGCGGCGCCGAAGCCAATGTCAGTGTCGGCCAGGGCTTGTCCGTCAATGTCCGGCTGGGTGAGGTCGAGACCGTCGAACACACGCGTGACCAGGGCCTGGCGGTAACGGTGTTTTTTGGCCAGCGTAGCGGCTCGGCCAGCACTTCGGACTTGTCGCCATCGGCGTTGCGCGATTGCGTGCGCGCCGCGGCCAGCATTGCGCGCTATACCGCGGCCGACGATTGTGCCGGACTGGCCGACCCTACGGAATTGGCCACCGAGTTTCCGGATCTCGACCTCTATCACCCCTGGAATCCGGGCGTAGAGCGTTCGATTGAAATGGCACGCGAGTGCGAAGCGGCAGCGCGTGCAACCGATGCCCGCATTACCAATTCCGAGGGGGCTTCGCTCAATACCCACGAACACCTCGAGGTCTACGGCAATAGCCACGGATTCCTCGGATCGGCGGCCATGACCCGGCACAGCATGAGCTGTGCCGTCATCGGTCAGGACGATTCCGGCATGCAGCGCGAATACTGGTATAGCGTGGCGCGCGATCCGGCCAATCTCGAGCCGGCCGCCGCCATTGGCCGCCAGGCGGCTCGTCGCACCGTGGGCCGGCTGGGGGCGCGCAAGCTCAGCACTCGCAAGACCCCGGTAATTTTCGAGGCGCCGGTCGCCTCCAGCCTGTTGTCACATTTTGTTGGCGCAATCCGCGGCACCAGCCTGTATCGGCGTGCCTCGTTTCTGCTCGACCACCTGGGCAAACCGGTGTTTGCCCCGCACGTCCGCATCCACGAACAGCCGTTCCTGCCCAAGGGACTCGGCAGTTCGACCTTTGACGGCGATGGCGTGGCTCCGCGGGAGCGGGATCTGGTGCGCGGCGGCATCCTCGAGGGTTATGTGCTGGACGTCTATGCCGCGCGCAAGCTTGGACTGAAAACCACCGGCAATGCCGGGGGTGTGCATAACCTGATGATTGATCCCGGTCCGGACGGTCTGACGGCGCTCCTGCGCCAGATGCACACCGGCTTGCTGGTCACGGACCTGATCGGATTCGGCATCAACAACGTCACCGGCGATTATTCGCGTGGCGCGGCCGGATTCTGGGTTGAGAATGGAGAAATTGGCGATCCGGTCGAGGAAATTACCATTGCCGGTAATCTGCGAGACATGTATCGCGGCATCGTAGCGGTGGGCAACGATACCGACACCCGCGGCAACATCCGCAGCGGTTCGATTCTGATCGATCACATGACTCTGGCAGGCGACTGACCGGGCCGGGAAATTCTCGCCAGCGCTTTCCGATTTCTGATTCAGCCTCTACACTGTGCTCACCACGCGGCGCACGGTGCCGGCCGCGACTGCGTCAGGACTAAAGCCGTGGCCACCAAAGCGCGCAAGAAAAAAATCCAGCTCGACAACACCCGGCTCGTGCTCGCGGCTCTGGAAGAGGGGCCGATCGACCGTATCCGCGAGATATTGGCCGATCTCCATCCTGCCGATATTGCCACCATCCTCGAAAGCCTGCCGCCCGAGCAGCGTCACCCGGTCTGGGCAATGGTCAAGCCGGAAGTCGCGGGCGAGGTGCTGCTCGAAGTCTCCGAGGCCGTTCGCCAGGATCTCATCCACGAGATGGACGGGGCGGAGCTGGTGCTGGCCGCGCGTGCCCTCGATATCGACGATATCGCCGACCTGTTTGCGGACCTGTCGGACGAGGTGATCGCCGAAATCCTGTTCGCGCTCAACAAACAGGACCGCCAGCGCCTCGATGCCGTGCTGTCCTATCCGGAAGACACCGCTGGCGGCCTGATGAATGTTGACACGGTCACCGTGCGCGAGAACATCACGCTTGAAGTGGTATTGCGTTATCTGCGCCAGCGCGGCGACCTGCCGGAGCACACCAACAGCCTGTTCGTTGTCGACCGCAGTGACCGGTTGCTCGGTATTCTGCCGCTCGACAAGCTGCTGACGGCCAGCCCGTCACTGCGCGTCGCGCACATCATGGAGCGGGTCAAGGCGAGTTTTACCGCCCTGACGTCGGACCGTGAGGTGGCCGAGGCCTTCGAACGCTACAACCTGATCACGGCGCCGGTGGTGGACGAGAACGGACGACTGCTCGGGCGTATCACGGTGGACGACGTGGTGGACGTCATCCGCGAGGAAGCAGACCGCGAGATCCTGAACCTGGTCGGTTTGCGCGAGGAGGAAGACCTGTTCTCGTCAGTCTGGCAGTCGGTGCGCAACCGCTGGATGTGGCTGGCGATCAATCTGGTCACGGCACTGATTGCCTCGCGCGTGATCGGGCTGTTTGAGTCGTCGATTGAAAAACTGGTGGCACTGGCGGCCCTCATGCCGATCGTGGCCGGCATTGGTGGCAATTCCGGAAACCAGACCATCACGATGATCGTGCGTGCACTGGCCCTCGGGCAGCTGAAAGCGGAGAGCATCCGTCAGCTGTTCCTCAAGGAGATCGGCGTGTCACTGATTAATGGACTGATGTGGGGCGGTCTGCTGGGTGGCGTTTCCTGGCTCCTGTATCAGAATCTGCCGCTGGCCGTGGTGATGACCGCGGCCATGACCCTCAACCTGTTGCTGGCCTCGGTCGCTGGCGTCGGTATCCCGTATCTCCGCCAGAAACTCGGCCGTGACCCGGCACTTGGGTCGAGCGTGATGATCACCGCCATCACCGACAGTGGTGGGTTTTTTATTTTCCTCGGCCTGGCCACCCTGTTCCTGCTCTAGCGGGCACCGAACGGGATGCGCAAACCGACCGCTCGTCAGGCGGGGTGTTCCGGTCAGGCGGTCTCCGGGATAAAGTAAATCATGAAGCGTCCGAAGACGAAGCGGCGGAAAAAGGACCGGCACGAGGACAGAAACACCGACATGATCCCGAATATACTTCAGCTGCTAACCACGGCCATCCGGGAAAAGCGCTGTGTGGCCATTCGCTACCACGACCAGCGGCATGTGCGGGTGATCGAGCCGCACGTGATCTATACGCACGATACCGGCGAGCTGGTGGTGGAGGCTTACCAGACGCGAGGTTATTCGGCTTCGGGTCGGCCGGCACCGTTCTGGCGCCCTTTCCGCCTCAAGAAAATCACTGCCGTGTCGTTGCTCAAGGAGAACTTCGAGACCCGTGCGCGCGAAGGATTTGCACGCGAGAAAGAGAAATATCAGCAAGGCCTGGTTGCCATGATCGATGATCGCCGTTTTGCCAGAACGGCGCCCGTCGCGGCTGCCGCCAAAACGAGATCAAAAACCGTCACCACGCCATCGACGCTCTATACGGTCCCGCAACCCGACGACGCCGGACCGCAACTGCCGAAGAATCCGTACCGCCGCTGATTGCGATCGCGCTGATCAAACCATTCTCCGCACTGGAGCAGGGTATTATCGGCGCGACGAGAAGTTCAGTGCCCGTTGTTCATCCGGTCGACCCCGTCATGCAAAGCGCGCGGATCGTGCAGGGCCAGTAGCGCTTCCGCCTGCACCTGCAGATCGGCCTGGTCGCTTTCCAGAACGATTTTCTTCACCTGCAGCAGACCGGAGGGATGCATGCTGAATTCGCGCAATCCCATGCCGAGTAACAGACGCGTGTAGCGGGTGTCGCCCGCCATTTCACCGCACATCGCCACCGGGATCCCGGCGGCGGAACCAGCCTGCAGCGTCATCTGGATGAGCCGCAGCACGGACGGGTGCAGCGGGTCGTACAGGTAGCTAACGGCGTCGTCGACACGATCGATCGCCAGTGTGTACTGGATCAGATCGTTCGTGCCGATTGAGAAGAAATCGAGATGCGGTGCAAACAGGTCGGCGGAAATCGCTGCGGCCGGTACTTCGATCATGCCGCCTACGGCAATTTCAGGATTGAAGCGCTGACCCTCATGCGCCAGCTCGGACTTCACTTCGGTGATGAGATCGAGTACGCGAGTCAGCTCGTCCAGGCTCGACAGCATCGGAATCATCAGGCGCACATCGCCGTAGGCCGAGGCACGCAGAATGGCGCGCAGTTGTGGTTTGAACAGGCTGGTATCGTGCAGGCATAGCCGAACGGCGCGCAGACCCAGTGCCGGATTGGCTGTAACATGGTTATGTGGCAGCACACCGCCGTTGGTCTGTTTGTCAGCCCCAAGATCGAGGGAGCGAATGATCACCGGGCGATCACCGATCGACTTCACGACCTTCAGATAGGAACGGAATTGCTCCTCTTCGTCCGGCAAGTCCGCACGGTTCATGAACAGGAATTCCGTGCGGTACAAGCCGACACCGCTGGCTGCCACCTTGTTGACAGTCTTGATATCGTCCGGAAGTTCAATATTGGCCAGCAAGGCGATTTCCACGCCATCGCGGGTCACGGCCCGGCTTTCCGTGAGCCGCGCCAGTTCGCGCTTGAGGAGGGTGATCTCCTTCTGGCGCTGGCGGTATTCGACCACTACGTGCTTCTCGGGCGAGGCAATGACGACCCCAAGTTTGCCGTCCACGATCAGGTCTTCACCGTCGCGCACATAGCGGGTGGCATTGTGCACGGCCACCAGCGCCGGGATTCCCAGGTTGCGTGCCAAAATGGCGGTGTGCGAAATCGGACCGCCGAGGTTGGTGACAAACGCCGCCACGCGATGATGCTTGAGCAGCACGGTATCGGCTGGTGACAGGTCGTTGGCAATTACGATCTGCCCTTCCAGGGCCCCGGAAATCTGTTCGTGTTCATCTTCGGCCATGAGCAGGATTCGCAACACACGGTCCACGACCTGAGCCACATCGACCTTGCGGTTGCGGAGGTAGGGGTCCTCCATCTGGTCGAAGACGGCGGCCAGGGCGTCACCCTGGGTCTTGAGCGCCCACTCGGCATTCACCTGCTGGCGGCGAATCAATTCGGCCGGTGCCTCGCCAATCAGCTTGTCGCGCAAGATCAAGTGGTGGGTGTCGACAATGCTGGCGATTTCGGGCGGGGCGCCTGGCGGAATGTGTTCGCGAATGCGCTCGAGCTGGTCACGTGCACGGGTCACGGCGTCCTCGAAGCGCCGCACTTCGTCGTCGAGGAGCTCGCGCGGCAGCACGTACTCCGGAACTTCCGGACGCTCGCGGTGCAGCACGTAGGCCTTGCCAATGGCCAGGCCGTTGCTGACCCCGGTGCCGTGGAGGGTAAGCATCGAGTTAACTCCGGACGATGGCGCGAAGCGAGCGGGGCTTCATTATTCGTCCTCGCCGAAGCGGTTGGTGATCAATTCAGTCAGGGAGGCCAGTGCGGCGTCTTCATCCTCACCGTCTACGATCAGGTCCACCGTGGACCCCTTGCCGGCGGCCAGCATCATAATGCCCATGATGCTTTTACCGTTGGCCTGCTGGCCGCCGCGTCCGAGTGTGACGTCGCACTTGAATTGCGAGGCGAGGGTCACGAACTTGGCCGAGGCCCGGGCGTGCATGCCGAGCCGGTTGATGATGTTGATGCTGGCAGCTTTCATCGTCCGCCTCCGGCGCTTCGGCTTTTTGGCGTGGCCTGGACAATGCCCTCGGTCCCGCCGCTCAGGGCCTTGCGCAACAACGCCTCCATCGACAGATGACGATAATTGAGTACCCGCACCAGCATCGGAAGGTTGACCCCGCTCACCAATTCCACGCGTCCGGGTTGCAGTAATTGGCAGGCAGCATTGGTGTGCGAGGAGCCGTAGATGTCCGCCAGAATCAGCACACCCTGACCGTTGTCGAGACGGGCGATGCGTTTGGCCAGCGCCTGGCCGAGCGTGTCCTGGGATTCATGATAATCAATCGGCTGAACCTCGAGCGCCGCCGGGCGTTTACCAAGTACGTGCTCGATGGCGTGCAGCAGGCCTTCGCCCATGTCGCCCTGTGCAAGAATGATCAGGCTGATCATGACAGCTCCCGATGTCGAATCTGGGTCTTGTAACCGCTGGCCGCGAAGTGCGCGGCCAGTTTCTCCACGAAGTATACAGAACGATGCTGACCGCCGGTGCAGCCGATGGCGACTGTCATGTAGCTACGCCGCTCTGACTCAAAACCCGGCAGCCAGGTCTCGAGAAAGTGGATCAGTTCGTCGCGCATGCGCGCGACTTCGGAGTGCTGTTCCAGAAACGCGACCACCGGGGCATCGCGGCCGGTATAGGGACGCAGGGCCAGTTGCCAGTGCGGATTCGGCAGGCAGCGCACGTCAAACACGAAATCGGCATCGGCCGGGGTTCCTTTCTTGTAACCGAAGGATTCAAACAGGAGGGTCATTCCGACGCTGTCCTCGGCGCTGGC
This sequence comes from Proteobacteria bacterium UBA6908, assembly GCA_002451085.1. Classification (GTDB taxonomy): domain Bacteria; phylum Pseudomonadota; class Gammaproteobacteria; order Acidiferrobacterales; family UBA6901; genus UBA6901. The sequence goes on from DKBE01000089.1 coordinate 13,276, forward strand.
GAAATCCTGCACCCGGGCGCGGAGCTCATGTGGGGTCGTGTGTGTGGTGTCGATCCGGATCGTCGGATTGTAGGCCAGCGGCTCCAGCAGCTTGCGTTCCAACCGGATGCCTTCCATCAGCGGCGTGTCCGGTCCGGTCAGGGGGTGGCGACGACGGGTTTCCTTGAACCGTTTGACCAGGGTGGCCTCATCGGCTTCGAGATAGACAATACGGTAGTCGACCCCAAGCGCATGAAGTCGCTCGAGACTGGCCGGCAGCAGATCCAGAAAGGCGCGGTTGCGGGCATCGATCCCGACGGCCGTGTGCCTCACATTTTCGGGTCCGGTGGCCACCAGTTGCTCGGCAAAATGCGGCAGCAAACCGGCCGGGAGGTTGTCGATGCAGTAGAAGCCGAGGTCCTCGAGTGCCTGCAGGGCGATAGACTTGCCGGATCCGGATAAACCGCTGACGATGAAAAAACTCATGCTTGATCGGCCTGGTGACTGTTAAGGAGATTTTCCCGACATGCTGTCCTGTTGCCGGCGGATCAGCTCTTCCAGCGGGTTGATGCCACGCATCCGCAGGATGTGGGCACGAGTGGCAGTTTCCACCAACACGGCCAGGTTGCGTCCGGGGGCCACGTACAGCAGGACTTCGGGAATGTCGACGTCGAGCAGGGTGCGGGTTTTCTGTTCGACCTGGAGTCGGTCGATCTTGGCCATGCGTTCCGGCGTCAGGGGCTGCAGGCAGACGATGAGTCGTAGGGTCTTCTCCGGGCGAACGGCGGTATCGCCGAACATGGCGCGGACATTGAGGATGCCGAGACCGCGGACTTCGAGAAAATCGCGCAGCATGCGTGGACAGCGGCCGATCAGCACGTCCGGTCCGGTGCGTGAAAATTCAACGGCGTCATCGGCAATCAGCCGGTGACCGCGCGACAGCAATTCCAGCGCCACTTCACTTTTTCCGCTGCCTGATTCACCGGTGATAAAGACGCCGAGACCCATGACCTCAAGAAATACGCCGTGCTGAACGGTTTTCTCGGCCAGTGAGCGGGTCAGGTAGTGTTGCAGGTGATCGATGATCTGCGGACTGCCCAGCGGGGTCACCAGCAACGGCAGGTCGGCGGCATCGGCTGCAGCAATCAGGTCCGGGTCGACGGTCTCGGCGTTCGCGACCACCACGATGGTGGTAGTGGGGCAGCGAAACAGGTTGTCGAGCGCCTGTTCGTGTTCGGCGTCCGGCAGGCGGCGCAGATATTCGACTTCCGCCGAGCCGAGAATCTGCACCCGGTTCGGGTGAACGTAGTTCAGGTGACCCACCAGCGCCATTCCCGGGTAACGTGCCGTCGCCGGTTCCAGCAGGCGTTCGGCACCGCCCTGGCCGGCCAGCCAACGCAGTTTGAGCGGACCCTGTTGCGCTACGAACAGTTCACGGGCGGTGAGGATGGAGTTCATGCGGCTCATGCGCCGTGGCGGGCCACGGCTGGATCAGTAACGGGACAAGCGCTGCTAGCATGTGGGTTTGCGCCGCCGCGGTCAATAGCGGCACGGCGCCCGAATTCCGGGAAAGCCGGCCGCGCGGCCGGGGGTTGGCCGCGCGGTGGGTGGTTAGCGATGGCTGGCCAACTTTTCCTTGTGCTTGAGCACCTGGCGGTCGAGTTTGTCGGCGAGGGCGTCGATGGCGGCATACATATCGGCACCTTCCGAGTTCGCATGCAGCTGGGCGCCCTTGGCGTTGATCGTGGCTTCAGCATGATGGCGATTCTTTTTCTTCTCGTGATGCAGCACGACCGTGGTGTTGGTCACGTGGTCGAAGTGCTTCTGGATGCGGCCCAGTTTGTCGGTAACATAGTTGCGCAGGGGGTCGGTGATTTCCATCTGCTGGCCGCTGACTGTAATTTGCATGTGGTGTCCTCCGGGACAATCTTAAACGAGTGACTTTCTCTGGCTGGAAGGCGGAATGTGCAGCGCCTCGCGGTATTTTGCCACGGTACGCCGTGCAACATGAATACCCTGTTCCGACAGGATTTCGGCGATCGTGCTGTCGCTTACCGGTTTCTCCGGCTTTTCCGCTTCCACCAGCTTCTTGATGAGTGAGCGGATGGCGGTTGCCGAACAGGTGCCGCCATCGGCGGTGGCGACGTGGCTGGAAAAGAAATACTTGAGCTCGAAGATGCCGCGCGGGGTCAGCATGTACTTGTTGGTGGTCACGCGGGAAATGGTCGACTCGTGCATCTCCACAATTTCCGCGATGTCATGCAGCACCAGCGGTTTCATGGCTTCCGCGCCGTGCTCGAAAAATGCGCGTTGCCGGTCGACGATGGCGCGGGCCACTTTCAGCAGGGTTTCGTTGCGGCTGCTCAGGCTCTTCAGGAACCAGCGCGCCTCCTGCAGCTTGTCTTGCAGGTAGCGGTTCTCGGCGCTGTCGGAACCGCGGCGGATCAGGCGTTCGTATTCGCGATTGATGGTGAGCCGCGGCGAGGCGCTGGAGGTCAGATCGGCGCGCCAGACTCCGCGAATCTTCTTAACCGTGATGTCCGGGGCAATATAGCCGGCGTGCGCACTCGTGGCGCTGGCGCCCGGGCGCGGGTTTAGTCGCTGGATCAGGTGGATGGCTTCCTGCAGGGTTTCGGTCGGCAGCTTCATGACCCGCTTGAGCTGCTTGTAATCACGGTTGGCCAGCAGTACCAGATATTCAGGCGTGGCCAGCTTGCGGGCGTTGTCCCGGTGCGCGGTAGCCGGATCAAGCGAACGCAGCTGCAACTGCAGGCACTCGGCCAGGTTGCGCGCCCCGACACCGGCCGGATCAAAATTCTGGATCTGGTGCAGTACGGCGAGCACCTCGTCGGCCTCGACGGCGGGTTCGCCGAGCACCTGCTGCACCTCTTCCAGGCTGCAGGTCAGATACCCGTCCTCGTTGATGGCGTCGATCAGGGCCTCGGCGATTCGTCGATCATTCTCCGAAAACGGTGTCATTTGCATTTGCCAGAGCAAATGTTCGCGCAACGTGGTCGGGGCGCTGTTGCGGGCATCCAGATCCGGCAGGTCCCCGTCGCCTTCCTGGCGCGTGGACGTGGTACGTGATTCGTAACCGTCTTCCCAGTTTTCATTGCCGATCAGGTCTTCCTTGAACGCGTCATCGTCAATGGCGGCATCACGATCGACGGCGATCTCGTCCTGGCTGGCGGCTTCGCCGCTCTCTCCGTAGTCCTCGTCGGCGGTGTCGGTGGCTTCGCCAGCCGGTTCCGCGATGGGCTCTTCGCGGATGCTGTTTTCGTCCTCGATCTCCTCGAGCAACGGATTGTTTTCGAGGGCCTCCTGGATTTCCTGTTGCAATTCCAGCGACGACAGCTGCAGCAGGCGAATGGCCTGTTGCAGTTGAGGGGTGATGGTCAGGTGTTGACCAATTTTTAGATCAAGCGACTGCTTCATACCTGCGGGCAGAGGGCACTGGAAGCACGGCGTGACAACATCATTTCATCCTTGCCGGTCTTCTGTTTATTGGTATCAGTATCGAGATTGGACCGCACTGGGCTTCGGATCCTGCATGCTTCAAGTGTAGCCCATTTTGAGCGGTCAGGTGGACAGGGATATGGCTATGAATCAGTGAGTTAAGGCAGAGTCAGGGGGAGTTACAGCCGGAAATCCTCGCCCAGATAGACCTTCTTGACCTCCTCATTATACAGGATGTCGGCCGGGGAACCGGCCGCCAGCGATTTGCCTTCGGAAAGTATATAGGCACGATCGCAGATCTTCAGGGTTTCGCGCACGTTATGGTCGGTAATCAGTACACCGATCCCGCGTTGCTTGAGGTGCATGATGAGTTGCTGGATGTCGAGCACCGAGATCGGGTCGACGCCGGCAAACGGCTCATCCAGCAGAATGAACCGTGGGCGAGTGGCGAGGGCCCGGGCGATTTCCACGCGCCGGCGTTCGCCTCCCGAGAGGCTCATGCCCAGGTTGTTGCGCCGCTCCGTGACGTGCAGTTCCTGCAACAGTTCTTCCAGTCGTTGCTCGCGATCGGCCGGGGTCAGGTCCGCCTGGGTTTCGAGGATGGCCATAATATTTTCTTCGACGGTCAGCTTGCGGAACACCGAAGGTTCCTGCGGCAGGTAACTCACTCCCAGGCGCGCGCGTTCGTGCATGGGCAGACGGGTTAGTTCGGTGTTGTCGAGATGGATGCTGCCGCTGTCCAGTGGCACCAATCCGACGATCATGTAGAAGCAGGTGGTTTT